>NZ_QTPZ01000021.1:0-143978 GCF_003853505.1 Burkholderia sp. Bp9015 | reverse complement strand
CGATGGTTGGGGGTGCGTCGTTCAGAAACGCAACTGAAAACATTTTTCGATGTATTGCCGCCGTCGCAGTCCGGCCAAAAACGGTCAGTTACATTTTTCCCGAATCTGAGCGCTCTGCGTCGCCGGTAACTCTTTGGGTGTCGCACGAAGGACCGTCCCTCGAACAAGGTAGGGGGACGCTGAGACAAAGTAGCCTAGACTAGATCTCACGAGGGTTGATTTCAACAAATGTGACCAAATGACGACGTTGTGCAGCGACGCGTGGGGAGGCGGGAAAATGACATCGAGGCGTAAGTGTGCAGTCGTGTACCTTCTATTATTCGTTTTACTCTTTGTTGTTCCGTCGGTTGTCATGTCGGCACACTTGCCGGACGGTTTCGCATTTCTCAGCGCCGGTGTTTCGTTAGTAATATTTATCTTATGGGCGCTAACATTCTCGTGCCCCCGATGTGGAGATCCATTTTTATGGGAGATTCGTGGGCACTGGATAATCACTCGGCCATTTCCTCGTCGAACTTGTAGAGAGTGCGGACTTCCTACTAACGAACCGTTTGTAAGGAACAAGGGTCGCTAAAACCTGCTGCGGGAGCAAAACGCGGGCAGGTAATGCGCGAATCTCGCCTTCGGGTCGATCTGCGCCGGTCGCGCGTCACAGGGCGGCGGCCGGCCGCGTTCGGCCATGAGCGGTCGGTCGACGTCAACGTCTAGATCGTTGACAATGACCGTGCCGGTCCATCGATGGCCGGGCGCGGAAATTCAGATCGTACGTCTCAATTGCTGTCGAATGGGGACAATCAGATGAAACTCCAGGCCGGATATGATCAGACGTTTCAGCATGTGCGGCAAAATGCGCACGGCCTGGCGTACGATGTTGGGTTTCACGTATATCAGCGCAACGACGGAACATTCATATTCGGCTACGAAGTAGTGCAGGAGGAAACCGATTGTCGATTCGGAAATGGCGCTAGTAGGTTGGACTTCGAGGGCACGCGTGTAGAAGCGGAAGCGCATGTACGGGTATTACTAGAAAAGATGATCGATAACCTGACGGACGAGGGTGGGGAGAGAGTAACGCGAACAGGCGAACGTGCCGGTTATCGGATTGTCGAATGGAACGACGGGACTGACGGGGCTATCGAGGAGTTAGTTCTACGCTGTCCGGAATTAGTGCTCGGGCGACATGTTGCAATTGCAAGTTGTGACAGCGGCCCATATACACCGACCGATGAGGAATTCACGGTGGGATGGTCAAAATTCGGCGAACTCGCGGTCAGTCCATTAGTCAAGGCGGTATCGCAGCTTCCGATGCCAGGCTTTGATGAGTGGTATGTGTACGAGAGACTTATCAAGTTTGAACACCATTCAAATTTCGTGAATCGTTTAGGTTTTAGCCCGCTCAACGTCAATGACAAATACACCGAAGAATTCTGGAGACAGGTTGCCAAGTTGGAGCCTCTGCACGTGCTTGGATCGGGCACACCCGGTTTGTTCTTGGTCACGCGTGACGAATTGCTTTTCCAGGCAGCAGTTCGTGAAGTAAAGCTTTGAAGGCGACGAGGCACGCGTTGTTACACGGCAGCGCGCGTGCCGGCCAGCAGTAGATTAAAAGTGACGGCAATACGGAGAGGCGACTGTCTCTTATGGGCAGTCGAGGAACTACATCGGTGTCCGGTCTTGCGGTACGCGTAGGATGCAGAAAACTGGGAGCACTGAGTGAACGACGACATTGAGAACGAGGAGCCGTGGGACGCTGCTCTTGCACAGACGCTGCCTGGCCAGTTGGTGCTTGTTGGACTCGCGTACTTCGATGTCGATTCTGAGGCGCCATTCGAACAGCAGCAGTTGTTTGGGCGCGTGGTTTTCGCAGACCCTCGAGAAGGCATAGTTCTGTCCCTCCAAGGAAGAAGGGCTGGGGAGCGCTTCTGCCTCCCTCCTGATTTGCGGTCATTCCGCGAAGCGGCCCCAGGAGAGTATCGCCTTCGATCAACCGGCGAAGTTGTGGTGAACCCGGACTTCACAGTCACGTTCTCGATACGCAAGCAGCGCTAACACGAGGGCGCCTGATTACGGCCATCAACGGTCGGTCGACGTCAGCGTATTGATGGATGACAATTGGCGTGCATGTCTTGGTAACGACCCTCAGGGAGACGTGTGAGGTACTTACAGGGCGAACGCTGGCCGATGCCGAGCCGGAGTGGTACCGACCGGGCCGAAAAGAGGCGTTTCAGAGTGGCATCGAAACGGCGAAATTTTGGAGCTCGAGAAAATCATGGACCACCCTCTGTACAAACTACTCAAAAAATTAGACGAAAAGAGACTGTACTACTCCCTTTCGCGACATCGTAGCGACACGATACTGGTGTCGGTGACGCTTGTCGGAATGCGCGTTGAGGTCGACGTTTTTGATGACGGGCGAATGGATGTTTCCTGCTTTCGCGGCGATGAAAGTGTCGAAGGGTTTGAAGATCTAGCCTACGCGCTGATTGCAGAATACGGAGACTAATGCTGTTCGCGATGTTGTTGCCGACATCGAGCAGCAGCGTTGTTTCGAAACTGTCAACAATGCGAGTGTTACTTATGCAGCGAATGTCAACTTTCCGCAGGTGGTAGCGGCCGTTCAGGGTCGACAGCCGCCGTAGAGGCGAAGCTGCTCCAAGCGGTGGCATTGGGTCGGTAACTGCCAATCCGGAGAAGCTTGAGCGTAGGTCTTGGCACGGGTTGGGGCGATCAGACACGGCGCAGCTCCTACTGCACCAACAATCCCCTCACCGACTGTTCAATTTCCGCACACCGAATCGCAGGCACCCACCGACCCGCGCGGCCTCGCCGGGTGGGAATAAACCCGGATAGCCCCGCTTCTCCTCACCCGCCTACCCTCGCGCGCATGCTGGTCGGGCGGCGCAACGCCCGCTCCGGCCGATCGGAATTTCGTGAGGAGACTACATGGATAGCAGCAGCAACACCGCCTTGTTCGACGCCGACATCTGGCGCGGCAAGACCTTCACCGGCCGCTGGCAAGCGAGCCCGCACGCGTCCGACGTGATCGAACCCGCAACCGGCAACACACTCGGCCGCATCGGTCTCGCCGACTCCGCGGCCATCGCCGAAGCATCAGCCGCCGCGCATCGCGCGCAGCCCGCCTGGTTCGCCCTGCCCTACGACGAACGCGCGGCTGTGATGCGCCGCGCGGCGGCCGTCGCCGAAACGCACTTCGATGCGATCGTCGACTGGCTCGTGCGCGAAAGCGGCTCGACGCGCGCGAAGGCGTCGTTCGAAACCTCCGTCACGATCAAGGCACTGCACGAAGCAGCCGGGCTGCCGTCGCGCGCGGCCGGCGAAGTGCTGCCGTCGGCGGCCGGCCGGCTGTCGCTCGCGCGCCGCCGCCCGCGCGGCGTGGTCGGCGTGATCTCGCCGTTCAACTTCCCGCTGTACCTCGCGATGCGCGCGGTCGCACCGGCGCTCGCGCTCGGCAACGCGGTCGTGCTGAAACCCGATCCGCGCACGGCCGTGTGCGGCGGCGTCGCGCTCGCGCGCGTGTTCGAGCTGGCCGGCCTGCCCGAAGGCGTGCTGCACGTGCTGCCCGGCGACGGCGCGGCCGGTGCGGCGCTGGTCGCCGATCCGCACGTCGCGATGATCCAGTTCACCGGCTCCACCGCGGCCGGGCGCAAGGTCGGCGAAGCGGCGGGCCGCCACCTGAAGAAGGTGTCGCTCGAACTCGGCGGCAAGAACTCGCTGATGGTGCTCGACGACGCCGATCTCGATCGCGCCGTCGCCAACACCGCATGGGGCGCGTATCTGCATCAAGGCCAGATCTGCATGGCGACCGGCCGCGTGCTCGTGCAGCGCACGATTCACGACCGCTTCGTCGCGAAGCTCGTCGAGAAGGCACAAAGCCTGCGGGTCGGCGACCCCGCGACCGCGGACGTCGGCCTCGGCCCGCTGATCAACGCCGCGCAGCGCGATCATGCGGCGAGCGTGGTCGACGCGGCCCGTCGGGCCGGCGCACGCGTCGAGACGGGCGGCGGCCATCGCGACCTGTTCTTCGAGCCGACCGTGCTGAGCGGCGTCGCGCCGGGCAACCCGGCATTCGACGAGGAGATCTTCGGGCCGGTCGCGATCGTCGTGCCGTTCGATACGGACGAAGATGCGATCGCGCTCGCGAACCGGACAGAATACGGGCTGTCGATGGCGATCCTGTCCGCCGACGTCGGGCGCGCGCTCAGGATCGGCGAGCGCTTGAACACCGGGCTGCTGCACATCAACGACCAGACGGTCAACGACGAAGTGATCAACCCGTTCGGCGGCGTCGGCGCATCGGGCAACGGCTCGAGCATCGGCGGCAGCGCGAACTGGGAAGAATTCACGCAGTGGCAGTGGCTGACGATCAAGGGTGAAGCGCCGCTTTACCCGCTTTGACGAGGAGACCGATCATGTACACCGAAAACGATACGCGCGCCGTCACCGCGGCCGTCGCACGTGCCGCCGGCGCGCCCTTCTCGATCGAATCCGCCCGGATCCGCGCGCCGCGCGGCGACGAGGTGCTGGTGCGCGTCGTCGCGACAGGCCTGTGCCACACCGACCTGATCGTGCGCGACCAGTACTACCCGGTGCCGCTGCCGGCGGTGCTCGGTCATGAAGGCGCCGGCGTGGTCGAGGCGGTCGGCCCGAACGTGAAGACGCTCGCCGCGGGCGACCACGTCGTGCTCACCTACGGCGCATGCGGCCACTGCGCGTCGTGCGTCGGCGGTCACGGCGCATATTGCCGCCAGTTCTTCGGGTTGAACTTCGGCGGCGCCGACGCCGACGGACAGACCGCGATCCGCGACGCAGCCGGGCAACCGCTGCACGATCATTTCTTCGCGCAGTCGTCGTTCGCGAGCTACGCGCTCGCCCGCGAAAACAACGCGATCAAGGTGCCGACGCAGGCGCCGCTCGAACTGCTCGGGCCGCTCGGTTGCGGGATCCAGACCGGCGCGGGCGCGGTGATCAATTCGCTCGCGGTGCGCACGGGCAGCAGCTTCGCGAGCTTCGGCGCGGGCGCGGTCGGCATGAGCGCCGTCATGGCCGCGCGCGTCGCGGGCGCGACCACCATCATCGCCGTCGACATCGTGCCGTCGCGGCTCGCGCTGGCGCTGGAGCTCGGCGCGACGCACGCGATCAACAGCAAGGAAGTCGACGTCGTCGACGCGATCCGCGAGCTCACCGGCGGCGGCGTCGACTACGCGCTCGAGTCGACCGGACTGCCGGCCGTGCTGTCGCAAGGGATCGATGCGCTCGGCTCGCGCGGCACGATGGGCGTGGTCGGCGCGCCGAAGCTCGGCACCAGGGCCGAGTTCGACGTGAACAGCCTGCTGCTCGGCGGCCACACGATCCGCGGCATCGTCGAAGGCGACAGCGTGCCGCAGACGTTCATTCCGCAGCTCGTGCAGTTGTATCTGCAAGGACGGTTTCCGTTCGACCGGCTGGTGAAGTTCTATCCGCTCGACCAGATCAACCAGGCGGCGGAAGACAGCAGCAAAGGCATCACGCTCAAGCCGATCCTGCGTTTGCCGCATTGAGCGCGGGGGGGCCGCCGGCCATCGGTGGCCATCGGTGGCCATCGTGGCTATCGGGCTGCCATCGGCGGTGCCCCTGTCGGGAAAATACCGCGCTTCGGGCGCCGGGCTATATTACGCATTCGCGCGACACGCCGGGCCGCCACGCCCGGTCCCGGACACTCGCCCCCCAAATGGAGCGCAGCGTGAAGACGGCCCCCGAATCCCTTGCACGGCCGGTCGACCTCGACCGGCTCCGCGCCCGCTTCGCGGCGGGCGAGCCGCTGCCGGAAACGGCATTGCCGGCCAGCGTCGCGCGCTCGTGGCTGCGTTCGCGCGACGCCGGGCTCCGGCCGTGGCAAACCGCCCGCTACGAAATGCAGCGCGAGTTCGACGAACCGCGCGCGGACCGGCGGCTGCTGCGCTGCGTCGCGCAGGAGATCGAGCAGCTGTGGGCCGCGTTCGGCGGCAGCGAGTGGACGATCTTCTGCGTCAATCCGCGCGGCACGATCATCCATGCGCGGCGCAGCCCGCAATGCGACGACACGCTGCTGACGCCGATCGTCGCCGGCCGCCGGATCGTCGAACCGAACATCGGCACGACCGCACCGAGCTGCGTGATTCACGACGGCACGGAGGCCGTCGTTTCGGGCGCGCAGCACTATCTCGACGAGTTTTCGCGGGTGTTCTGTCTCGCGGTGCCGCTGGTCGGCTTCGACGGCGAAGTGATCGGCGCGCTCGACATCACCGGCATCGGCCGGCGCAATGTCGTGCAGCTGCGCGAGCAGTTCCGGCATGCGGCGCTGTCCGCCGAGCAGCGCCTGTATGCGATGCTGCGCGACTGCCATCTGCTGCAGGTGCAATACGATCCGCGCTGGCTCGGCACGCCGCTCGCCGGGGTCGTCGCGCTCGACGAAGCGGGCCGCGTGCGCGCGGTGAGCCGGCTCGCGCGCCAGATGCTCGACCTCGCGCCCGAAGGGCCGATCGCGCCGGTCGATCTCCGGCAACTGTTTCCCGGGGCGACGCCCGCGCAACAGCGCCGCCTGCTGACGCCGGCGCGCACGCCGCAACGGATCGCGCGGGACGATGGTAGCCACGTATGGGTGCGCACGGTGCGTGCGCCGCTCGATCGG
This sequence comes from Burkholderia sp. Bp9015, assembly GCF_003853505.1. NCBI lineage: Bacteria > Pseudomonadati > Pseudomonadota > Betaproteobacteria > Burkholderiales > Burkholderiaceae > Burkholderia > Burkholderia sp. Bp9015. The sequence continues at coordinate 137,311 of NZ_QTPZ01000021.1, read as the reverse complement.
GCGACGACGGCGCGCCACGCCGATGTGCTCGAAGAAGCCGCCGACGTGTGCAACGCGGCGCCGGCCGCCAGCCCTCAGGCGAGCCTGCACGAACAGTCGCTCGACGCGATCCGCCGGGCGCTCGGCGAGCACGACGGCAATGTGTCGGCGGCCGCGCGGCAGCTCGGTATTTCACGTACGACGCTTTATGCGAAGCTCAGGCAGCTCGATGCGGCGGGGCTCAGGACTGGCGGGCCGCATTGCGTAGACCAAAATGAAGTCGCCCCGTTTGCGAAGTGAAGATGTCACTCCGTCGGTCGTCGTTGACCAAGAAATGCGGAACCCTCGGGAATTCGTGAGGTTGCACGTCGCACATTAGAGCTGTCACTGAGCACGGCATCGCGAAGACGTGCGGACAGCGGGGACGCGGTTCGTGACTCACGGACTAGACTGCGGCGATCCCCGTGGTCGGAAACACCGTCGGTTCCTGGTCCTCGCCGGCGTCGTCCGGTCCGCGACACGCCGCGCCGCGCGCCTCCGTCGCGTCGTTATCAAAACTGCGCCGTCACCTGGAACCCGAGCGTAACCCGGGCCGTTGGAAAACCGGACGGCTTGTAGATCGGCGTTCCTGCGAACAGGTCGTAGCCGAACCCACCGAAGCGCGTCCCGACGCTGCCCTTGACGCCGATCACCGCGCCGGCAAGCTGCGTTCCGACTAGCGCGACCGGCTGCGGGCCCCACACGCGGCCATAGTCCAGCCCGGCGTAAATCGCTTGGCCCGTTTGGCCGATCGGCATTTGCAACTCGTTGCGCCAATACAGGCCACGTGCTGCCGCCAACATCGTTTCACCGTCGAAACCGCGCACCGTGTAGCGGCTACCGATGGTCAAGTCATCGATGTAATACAGCGTATTACCCGTGTACTGGCCGTGAATGCTCGTCACATAGCGGAACGGCTGCTTGGCGATCGCAAACGGCACCAACAGATTCGCATCCACCACCGCCATCTTGTAGCGGTAGGTCGGGCCACCACCGGCCGCGAGTATGTCATCCCGCGCGCCGAGGCCGCCGACACCCTGGCGATAAGCGAGCGTGCCGTCGAACTGCGCGCCATCGAAGTAGTGACGATCAGTCAGGCCGAATTCGATGACGGTTGTGTTGCGGCGTTGTTGCGTGATTTCCGTGTCTTCGATGAAGCTTTCGCCGAAGCGACGCGACAGGCGGACATACCCACCGAACACATCGTTCTGACTGCGCAGCAGCACGCGCGCCAACTTGAAATCCAGCGTCTTCGAATTGCCGCTCGCGACGAACGTCTGGTTCACGCCGGCAATCTGTTGATAGTAGGTGTTCGTGTACGCCGCAACCGTGGCGGTCCAGTAGCCCCACGGAATCGAATAGAAGCCGTTCCAGCCGTGCGACCCGAGGCGCTTGTCGCCGAATTCGAGGTCTTGACTGACGCCGACGTTGAACACGTCGTTCAGGCCAAGCGGGTTGTCGATGCCGATCGACAGATTGCCCTGCAGTCTGCCTGTTGCGCGTGTGCCTGAATTGTCGATCGATGCGACGACGGTCCACGGCTTGCCGCGCTTCACGTCCAGCACCACATCGCTTTCGCCAGGCTGGTCAGCGGGGACGATTTGCATCGACACGTCCTGACTGGTGACGCGCTTCATCTGCTCCAGACCTTGTTCGAGGTCGCGCAAGTTCAGCACTTCGCCGTCACCGGTTGGGAACGCGGTCTTCCACGTGCCGCGCAATTTCTCATCGGCGAAACGAACGTGCCGAATCATGCCCGGAATCAATGCGACCTTCAGCGTACCGGTTGCCAAATCCTGTTCCGGCAGCATTACGCGCGTCGTGATGTAACCGCGCGCCAAGATTTCCCGAGACAACGCCTTGACGATCGTATCGACGCCTTGCTTACCGACACACTGGCCCGCGTAGTGGCCGAGCCATTCACGCGCGAAGGCGAAGCGATCCATCGGCAGCGCGGACGCTCCGGCTGACTTCGCGGCATCGGGCAGTGAATCCGGCACGTCGAGCGCGAAGCGGTCGATACGGAAACACGGCTGTTCGCTCGGCAACGGCGGATACGTCTCGGCGCGCGGTACATCCGACCGGACGGAAGGGGTGCGCAACGCCGCGTCACGCTGCTGCGCGTCGCGTTGCTGCTGCGCTTGTCGATCCTGTTCCGCGTTCGCGCGGGCGGCGGCGGCCCGATCTTCGGGCGTCGGCGTTTGCTGTGCGTGGACCGCAACCGGTACGGCGAGTACAAGCGACACCGTCGCCAGTCGCGGTGGGATTCTATTCATACGCACGCACTAAAATAAATAAATTTATTAATCTTTAAGAAGATCGCTGTCTTCCCAAACGTCTTCATATTCCTCAGTAATTAAAAATCGCCAACCGGGTGGCAACCCCAAGTAAGGAATTACCAATGGCGCCCAATCTGAAAGGTGCAATGCATGAAGCGGCACAAAAAAATCCGGTGATTCTGAAAACTCTTCACCCGCCCAAATGTACCAGCCGCACGTCGTGCTATCCGGCTCAAGGCGAATCCCGTTCAAAGGACGGATTCCCTCTTTTACATTTCGCGATATGCCGACCTTTAGATTCATGTTGCAGCCGAAAAATGGAGCATTGAAGCGCTCGCACACTTCCCTTTGCGTTTCAGTTAGATTGCTCATTTCTTTCCGAATCCCACCGAAGGCGCGTGCGAACCGCCGCCGACAATCTGCGCATTCGCCCACATGGGTGTCGCGCCTGCCGAGACCAGTACAGCAAATGCCGCGTGACGCAACGCAAATCGCGCAAATCCACGCGACACACGCGCTACGGCAGGGCCTTCGCCCACGCCGACCTTGCCCGACGCGGTGGCGGTTTCTTCGACAGCAATCAGCATGCCGCGCACGCGGCTGAACACCAACCGATAGTTATTTTGGTTCATTGTTGTGGTCTACTCGAAAATCGCACACCCGCGTACAACCGATTATTTGATGACCACATCATCTCGCAGAACACAACCGCGCGTCTCGCACTGGCGAGTCAACAATTGTCAAACGCTTCGAAACGAGACTCAAATTTCGAATTTCAGACGTGACTGATTGATTTGCCGCTCGAGCCTCGCTGCTCGAGTTTCCACGATATATCCGACAGCTAACCTCCCCCGACCCATTACCGCAGCGTGGAAAGGATCTCAACGAAATCGATCTCTTCAGCGAGGCGCGCCACAACCGCGCGATTTTCCGCTCACGCATCGCAGCATCAGGGAACGCATGGAGGCAGATCGGCGTGCACGTGCGGCGCCACGCGAAATCACGCATGCCAAGCACGCGTGCGTGAAGTCGGACAACGATCGAGTTTGAGGCTGAAGGCGTCCAGCGAGCGCGCACCGCGCGGGCGCGGCGTCGTGACCGGCCGCATCGCGTGCCGGTAAACATCCTGTGCATTGACGCGCCTGCAGCGATCAGTGCAACGCGCCGGCGGCACGATCGCCGCCCCCGCCGGCCCAGCGGCGGCTACGCCAACGCCCGCCGCTCATGCAGCCGCAACGCGGCCCACGCAATCCCGGCCGAGAAGATCCCGACCACGCCGCCGAACGTGCCGATCCACGGCAGGCCGAAATCCCCGGCGATATGGTTGCCGAGCAACGCACCGGCACCGATCCCGACGTTGTACAGCCCGGAAAAGATCGACACCGCGAGATCGGTCGCCTCCGGCGCCAGCTTCAGCACCCACGCCTGCATCGCGAGCCCGAAGCAGACGATCGCCCCGCCCCACACCAGCGTGTGAACCGACAGCGTGACGATGTTCAGCGCGCTCGGGAACAGGATCAGCAGACAGGCCGACAGCGCGATGATCGACGCGAGCAAAAAATCGGCCGGCCGTTCCGGAAACACGCGATTGAAGCAGAGCGCGGCCGGCATGCCGGCCACGCCGAACAGGATCAGCACGTAGGTGATCCGGCTGCTGCTCGCATGATTGACGCTCTGCACGAACGGCTCGATGTACGTGTACGACGTGAAGTGCGCGGATACGACCAGCACGGTGATCGCATACAGCGCCACGAGCGCCGGCTTCCTGAGAAACGCGCCGATGCTGGAAAGCGATCCGGCGCCCTGGCTCGGCAGCACCGGCAGCGTCATGCGCAGCATCAGCAGCGCGACGGCCGCCGCGCCGCCGATCACGAGGAACGTCACACGCCAGCCGAGCGCCTCGCCGATCACGCGCCCGAGCGGAATGCCGGCGACCATCGCGATCGCCGTGCCCATCGCGAGCAGGCTGAGCGCGCGGCTTTTCCGGTCGCTCGGCGCGAGCCGCACGGCCAGCGGAACGGAGATCGACCAGAACACCGCGTGCGCGCACGCGATGCCGAGCCGGCCGATCATCAGCACCGTGAAATTCCACGCGACGCCGGTCACGACATGGCTGCCGACGAACACCAGCAGCGCGCAGCTCAGCAGCTTGCGACGCTCGACGTGGCGCGTGACGAACGTGAGCGGCAGCGACACGACGGCGACGGCCCATGCGTAGATCGTCAGCATCAGGCCGACGTCGGTCGGCGGCATCCGCAGGCTGTCGCCGATCGCGCTCAGCAGCGCGACGGGCACGAACTCGGTGGTATTGAAGATGAAGGCAGCAAGGGCCAGGGCCAGAACGCCCCACCACGACTGTTCGGAACTGACGGCGTCCGGGGTTGCCATACGGGAATTCGACGAAGGTTGGGGGCGCGGGCAGCCGGCCCGGCGCATCGGCGCGATTGTACCAGCGGCACATGACATGCCGCGGCGGGCCGCGCCGCCGGGACATGGCGATGACACGGCCGCGCGCCGATAATGCGTCGAAGGACATTTCACGGACGATTTGCCCGAACGTCATCGGGCCGGGAGATTCACATGCGCATTGAAACGTCGTTTCTGTTCGATCTCGACGGCACGCTCGTCGACAGCGTCTATCAGCACGTGCTCGCGTGGAAGGAAGCGCTCGATGCCGAAGGCATCGAACTGTCGGTATGGCGCATCCACCGCAAGATCGGGATGAGCGGCGGCCTGTTCCTGAACCAGCTGCTGCGCGAGACGGCCGGCGACATCGACGCCGAGCGCGTCGAGCGGCTCGCGCGGCTGCACGCGGCCGCGTACCAGCGGCTGCGCGCGCAGGTCCGGCCGCTGCCGGGCGCGCGCGAGCTGCTGGCCGCGCTGTCGAACGCGGGCATCCGCTGGGCGATCGCGACCAGCGGGCGGATGGAAACGGCCGCCATCAACCTCGAGGCGCTCGGCGTCGATCCGGCGAAGAACGTGGTCGTCACGCGCGACCAGGTCAAGTATGCGAAGCCGGATCCCGACCTGTTCCTGACGGCCGCGGCGAAGCTGAACGTGCCGATCGAGCACACGGTGGTGGTCGGCGACAGCATCTGGGACATGCTCGCCGCGAGCCGCTGCCGCGCGCTGGGCGTCGGGCTGCTGTCGGGCGGTTACGGCAGCGACGAGCTGGAACGCGCGGGGGCGCTGCGCGTGTACGACGATCCGGCGGATCTGCTGTGGCATCTCGACGAGATCGCGGCACGGCCATAGACCGTTCGCGTTAGCGGATCCGGTCGCGCGCGGCGTCGGCATGCAGTCACGAAAGCGCCGAGCCGCGCACCCGCGCCCTGTTGATCGAACCGGGTCGGTCGATTCGATTCGATTCGATTCGATTCGATTCGATTCGCACTGAATCAATCGTCATCGACCCGCTTGTCGATCAGATAACGCCCGCGCTCGACGCCCGCGCGCAGCGCCTCCTCCTGCGTCGACCATTCGGAGCCTGCCGGCTCCGGCACGATCAGCTCGATGCGGGCACCGTCGACATAGACCTGCACCTCGTCGTCCCACGCGCCGCGTGCGTTGCGCCGCGCCCATACGCGAATCTCGTGGCCGCGATACGGGTCGCGAACCTGTGCGTCCTGTTGATGTTGCATCCTGGCCTCCTGTACTTATCTGCGATGGCGATGCAAAAAATGCGCGCCGCATGGCCGCCGCGCGCGCCGTCGGCCCCGCGCGCACGCGCCGTGCCCGCTGTCGGCCGCCCCGGCACGTGTCTTGCGTTCGTGCCCGGTATCGAACCACTCCGGTCCGCCAGACAACAAAGGAGGCCGCGATGATCGGCCATATCGAACTCGTCGGACGCCTGCTGCTCGCCGCGCTGCTCGGCAGCGTGATCGGGCTCGAACGCGAACGGCTGAACTGGGCCGCCGGGTTGCGCACGCACATGCTGGTGTGCGTCGGCTCGGCCCTCGTGATGCTCGTCTCCACCTTCGGCTTCGAGGACGTGCGCGGACAATACGGCGTCGTGCTCGATCCGTCGCGGGTCGCGGCCCAGGTGGTCTCGGGCATCGGCTTTCTCGGCGCCGGGTCGATCCTGCTGCGCGGCGAGGTCGTGCGCGGGCTGACGACGGCCGCGAGCCTCTGGGCGGTGGCCGGCGTCGGCCTGGCCGCCGGCGGCGGCATGTACGTCGCGTCGATCGGCGCGACGGCGATCGTGCTCGCGATCCTGGCGGGCGTGAAGCCGCTCGAGCGCCGCTTCATCGCGCAGCGGCAGCAGCGCACGCTGCGGCTCGTCGTCGAGCGCGGCGGCCTGACGCTCGGCGTCCTGCACGACACGCTCGGCGCGGGCCGCGTGCGCGTGAAGCGGTTCATCGTCCAGCAGTCCGACGACGATCCGGACACCGACGACATCTCGATATCGTTCTCGCGCACGAGCGGCGCGGAATTTGCGGCGATCTGCGAATCCCTGCAAGGCATCGCCGGCGTGCGGACCTGCAGTCCCGACACCTCGTCAAGGAGTTTCGCGTGACCCAGACCGACCTGCTTTCCTATCTCGTGTCGAGCCAGCTGGCCGCGCGCATGCGCGGCGGCGCCTGGCTCACCACCAGCCAGGTGGTCGGCGCGCTGCGCGCGTGGCTCGCGTGCCATCACGCCGAATGCGGCTGGCTCGACCGGATCCGGATCGCGAATGCGTCCGCGACGATCGCGCAACACATCTACGACGTCGCGGCCGCGTACGGCGAACCCAAGCACGGCGAACGCGTCCGGCTCGACGCCGGTTCGCCGGAACTGCAGGCGCTGCGCGCACGTTGCGACGCGCTGCTGCAACGCATCGACGGCGGCCTGGACGTCGACACCCGATGATCGCGCCGGACCGCAAGCCGCGCGCCGCCGTCGCGACGGCGGGCCCCGACGATGCGGCAGCGGCCGCCTCGCGCACGGCCGAACCGGTGCGACACGGCCTGCTCGAATGCGGACGCAATTGCGACACGATCCGCAGCGCGGACCGCTTCGCGATGCTGGTGGACGGCGCCGCGTATTTCGCGACGCTGCGCGCCGCGCTGCGGCGGGCGCGCCATACGGTGTTCATCGTCGGCTGGGACGTCGACAGCCGGATGCGCCTCGCGCCGGCCGACGCCGCCGGCGACGGGCTGCCCGACACGCTCGGCGCGTTCCTGCACGCGCTCGCGGCCGCGCGCCACAACCTGCGCATCTACGTGCTCGCGTGGGACTTCGCGATGATCTACGCGCTGGAGCGCGACTGGCCGCCCGTCTATCGCGCCGCATGGCGCGCGCATCGCGGCATCCGGTTCCGCCTCGACGACACCCATCCGCGCGGCGCGTCGCATCACCAGAAACTCGTCGTGATCGACGACCGGCTCGCGTTCGTCGGCGGGCTCGACCTGACGCGCGAGCGCTGGGATACGCCCGCGCACGCGGCCGACGATCCGCGCCGCCGTGACGCCCGCGGCATGCCGTACGGCCCGTTTCACGACGTGCAGGCGATGTTCGACGGCGACGCGGCCGCCGCTATCGGCGAGCAGGCGCGCACGCGCTGGCGCAATGCATGCGGGCGTCCGATCGCGATCCGCGCGCAGCGCCATCTCGAGCGTGACGAAGACGTCGATCCGTGGCCGCCCGGCGCGCGCGTCGACGTGAGCCACGTGCGGCTCGGCATCGCGTACACGGCGCCGCGCCACCGCGACCGCGAGCCGGTACGACAGGTGCGCGCGCTCGTCGAGGACACGATTCGCGCCGCGCGGCGCCACCTGTACATCGAGAACCAGTATTTCACCGCGGCCGTGGTGCGCGAAACGTTGTCCGCGCGACTGGCCGACCCGCACGGGCCGGACGTGACGGTCGTGGCACCCCGCGTGCAGAGCGGCTGGCTGCAGGAAGCGACGATGGGCGTGCTGCGCGCGCGGCTGCACGACACGCTCAAGTCCGCCGACCGCTTCGGCCGCTACCGGCTGCTGTACCCGCACGTCGACGGCCTCGGCGACGCATGCGTGAACGTGCACAGCAAGATCGAGATCGTCGACGACGAATGCATCGTGATCGGCAGCGCGAACCTGAACAACCGGTCGATGGTGCTCGACACCGAATGCTGCATCGCGCTCGTCGCGGCGGGCGAGCCGCGCATCCGCGCCGCGATCGCCGGCCTGCGCGACCGCCTGCTGGCCGAACATCTCGGCACGCCGCCGGCCACGGTCGCCGCTGCGTTCGCGCAAGGAGACCGGCCGAACGCCGCGCTCGACCGGCTGCGCGCGAAACCGGGCCGCACGCTGCGCGTGCTCGACCCGGTCGTGACGCCGCAGCTCGACGCGTTGGTGCCGGTCAGCGCGCGGCTCGACCCCGAGCAGCCGATCGAGCCGGACCGGTTCGTCCGCGAATTCCTGCCGCGCGAGCAGCATCGCCCGCTGACCGCGCGCTTCCTCGCGCTCGGCGCGGCCGTGCTGCTGATCGCCGCGCTCGCGTTCGCGTGGCGCTTCTCGCCGCTCGGCAAGGCGCTGAACGTCGCGGCGCTCGCGCAGGCGGCGGCCCGCGCCGCGGCACTGCCGGGCGCGCCCGCCCTGCTGCTGGCCGGCTACGTGGTCGCGGCGACGCTGTCGGTGCCGATCACGCTGCTGATCGCCGCGACGGGGCTCGTGTTCGGCGCGTGGCCGGGCTTCGCTTACGCGGCCGTCGGCTCGCTGACGGCCGCCGCCGCGACCTACGGGATCGGCCGCTGGCTCGGGCGCGACGCGGTGCGCCGATTCGCCGGCGCACGCGCGAACCGGCTCAGCGAACACATCGGCCGGCGCGGCGTGGTCGCGATGGCCGTGCTGCGGCTGTTGCCGATCGCGCCGTTTACGATCGTGAACCTGGTCGCCGGCGCCTCGCACATCGGCCTGCGCGACTTCCTGGTCGGCACCGCGATCGGGATGCTGCCGGGCATCGTGTTGACGGTCACCTTCGCGCACCAGCTGACCGCCGCGTTCCGCCATCCGGGCCCCGGCGCATTCGCGTGGCTCGCGGCGATCGGCGTCGCGCTGGTCGGCGTGTCGGTGCTGCTCGTCAGGGTGCTGCGACGATGGTGCTGAGCCGACAGCCGGCCCCGCCGCCGGACATCGTCACGTCGGACGGCGCGCCCGCCGCCGCGCCGGGCGGACGCGACCTGCGCATCGCGACGTACAACATCCGCGGCGGCTACGGTGCGTGGCCCGCGCGCGCGGCCGATCGAATCGCGGCGGTGATCCACGAGCTCGACGCGGACGTGATCGCGCTGCAGGAAGTGCCGCTCGGCGGCACGCGCGCGCCCGACGTGCTCGCGCACCTGCGCGACGCGACCGGCATGCACGCGGTGGCCGGCCCGACCATCGACACGCCGGAGCGCCGCTACGGCAACGCGGTGCTGTCACGCTGCCCGATCCGCGCTGCGCGCACGCTCGACCTTTCGTTCCACCCGCGCGAGCCGCGCGGCGCGCTCGATGCGGACATCGACTGCGGCGCCGGCACGCTGCGCGTGGTCGCGACCCATCTCGGGCTGTCGGCGAACGAACGCAGCGCACAGGTGCAGCGGCTGCTCGCCGCTTTCGACACCGGTGCGATGCCGGTGATCCTGATGGGCGACATAAACGAATGGTTCGTGCGCGGCCGTGCGCTGCAGGCGCTGGTCACGCGATTCCGCCGCGCGCCGGCGCCGCGCACGTTCCCGACGCTGTACCCGGTGTTCTCGCTCGACCGCATCTGGATCCATCCGGGCGAGTTGCTGGTCGACGTGACCGTGCATCGCAGCATGCTGGCCCGGCGCGCGTCGGATCATTACCCGCTCGTCGCGCGCATGCGTGCGCGGTCCGCGCCCGGCACGCCGCCCGCGCGCGACGCGCACCACGCCGACGAAACCTGACGGAGCATGCCCATGCGAACCGACGAACTCGACGGAACGGCCCTCGACTACTGGTGCGCACGCGCACTGTGCGCGGACGACAAAGACACGCTGTACTTCACGGCCGTCGAGCCGCAGGTGATCGTGACCGCCGCGTGCGATGCGTTGCGGCGCCTCGACGCGCATTTCGCGCCGTCGGCATCGTGGGCCGACGCGGGGGCGGTACTCGATCGGGTCAGCGATCTGCGGATCGCGCGGCGCGGCGACGGCGTCGAATGCGACGCGTGCTTCATCGACGGCCCGTCGACCTGCGCGGCACGCGCGCCCGACGCGCGCACCGCGCTGCTGCGCGCGTTCGTGCGCGCGCGCTTCGGCGACGACGTCGATACCCCTCCGCCGTTTCCGCACCGGATCGAGCGCGGCGCGCCGGTGCGCTACGACCCCGGTGCGCCGCTTCCCGAAGCGGACGACGATCCGGCCACCGGCGACAGTTCGGACATTCGCTCGATTCCGCGCATGTGACGACACCGGCGGCCCACGCTGGGGCCATGCGCGCGATGCAGTGGCCCTCCCGCGTTCATGTAAAAAGGACAGGGCGCCGCCCCCGGCATCGCGCCCGAACGTTGCCGCGCCAGGCGCCGCGCCGCAGGCACGCGCGTTGCGGCGCACGACCGTTACCGTTCGCCGACGCCCGGACCCGCCATCCCATGAACGCCACCCCGCCCTTCGCTCCCCACCTCTACTTCTGCGACGCGCGCCTCGTCGGCCCGCTCGACGCGTGGCCCGACACGTTCGCGCACATCGCCGGCATGGGCTTCGATCACGTGCTGATCGGCGGCTTCTGGGCCGCCAGCGTCGCGGGTTTTCCGCGGCACGTCGCCGACTTCCACCGGCCGGCCGCGACGTTCGCGACGCGCGCCGGCGCGCTCGAAACCTTCTCGCGGCTCGCCCAGCTCGCGCACGGCCACGGGCTGCGCGTGCTGCTCGAAGTCGTGCCCGACCGCATCGCGCGCGACAATCCGCTGCGCGCCGAGCATCCGGACTGGTATGCCGAGCGCGCGCACGACGACGCGCTGATCGATCCGCGCTGCGGCGCGCATGAACTCGACGTCGCCCATGCGCGGGTCGGCGACGACGCGACGCACGACGCGCTCGCCGCGTGGTGGTGCGCGCATCTCGCCGCGTTCGCGGACGCCGGCGCGGCCGGCTTCCTGATCGACGCGCCGCATCACCTGCCGGCCGCGTGGTGGCCCGGCTGGCGCGCGGCGCTGCGTCGCGCACGCCCGGACGTCGCGGTGCTGGCCGGCGTGCCCGGCCATGCACGCGACGCGCTCGCGCAACTCGAGGCGGCCGGCTTCGACGCGGTGTTCTCGTCGGTACGCTGGTGGGACCTGCGCTCGCCGTGGTTTGCGGACGAGCACCGGCTGCTGCGCCGCATCGGCTCGCCGATCGCGTTTCCCGACGCCTTCGACGGCCCGCGTCTCGCCGACGACTGGCACGACGCGCCGGACGAGACGCTCGCCCGCGCGTACCACCGCGCGCTGTGGACCGCGGCGGCGCTCGGCACCGGCTGGCTCGTGCCGATGGGCTTCGAGCGCGGCGTCGCGCTGCCGCTGATGGTGCGCGATGCGGACGCCGCGCGCTATCGCGCCGCGTTCGACGTCGCGCGCTTCGACCTGTCCGGCGCGATTGCCGACGCGAATGCGTGGCGCCGCGCGACGCCGCTCGCGGCCGGGCGCGGCGAAATCGCGCAACTGAGCGCGCCCGGCGCGGCCGCGACCGCGCTGCTGCGCGGCACGGGCCCGTCCCTCGAGCACGACGACACGGCACTGCTGATCGCGCTGAATCCCGCTCTCGATGCCGACGCGCCGGTCGATCCCGCGACGATCCTGCCCGGTGTGCCGGGCGGCTTCACGCAGGTCGCGACACCGGCGGGCACGCGCACGCATGCACCGGTCGCGCTGGCCGCGTTCACGCTCGAACCCGGCGGCTACGCGCTGCTCGACGCGCGGCGCGCGCCGCCCGCGACCGCGCGCGCCGGCGCCGCGGACGAGCGCGCCGCGCTGTCCGCCGCGCTCGCGGCCGACCGGATCGCGATCGAACGCGTCGAGCCGGCGGTCGACGGCGGCCGCTTCGCGATCAAGCGCGTGATCGGCGAAACGCTGGTTGTGCACGCATCGATCTTCACCGACGGCCATGCGCATCTCGCGGCCGCGCTGCAGTGGCGCGCGGACGACGAAGACGACTGGCGCGAAGTGCCGTTCGTCGCGGAACCGAACGACCGCTGGCACGCGCGCATCGCGCTCGAGCGGCTCGGCCGCCACGCGTTCCGCGTGATCGCGTGGCGCGACGACTGGGCCTCGCTCGTCACCGACATCGCGAAGAAACGCGCGGCCGGCCAGGACGTGACGCTGGAGGTGAGCGAGGCGCAGCTGCTGCTCGCGACCGCGCTGAAGCGCGCCGCGCCGGACGGTCCGCACGCGGTCCGGCAGATGGAACGGCTGGCGGCCGACCTCGACGACGCGTCGCACGAACACCGTCTCGCACTGATCGGCGAACCCGCGCTCGCCGACGCCTACGCGGCGCTGCGCTACCGGCCGTTCGTCACGCACGACGATACCGTCTACCCGGTCGAGGTCGAGCGCCGCGCCGCACGCTTTTCCAGCTGGTACGAACTGTTTCCGCGCTCGGCGAGCAACGACCCGCACCGGCACGGCACGTTCGACGACGTGATCGCGCAACTGCCGCGCATTCGCGACATGGGCTTCGACGTGCTGTATTTCCCGCCGATCCATCCGATCGGCACGACCGCGCGCAAGGGCCGCAACAACACGCTGAAGGCCAGCCCCGACGACGTCGGCAGCCCGTACGCGATCGGCTCGCCGGACGGCGGCCACACGGCCGTGCATCCGCAGCTCGGCACGCTCGCGTCGTTCCGCGCGCTGATCGATGCGGCGCGCGCGCAGGGGCTCGAAATCGCGCTGGATTTCGCGATCCAGTGCTCGCCCGACCATCCGTGGCTCGCCGCCCATCCGGGCTGGTTCGCATGGCGCCCCGACGGCTCGCTGCGCTATGCGGAAAATCCGCCGAAGCGCTACCAGGACATCGTGAATCCCGACTTCTATGCGCCCGACGCGCTGCCCGACCTGTGGCTCGCGCTGCGCGACGTGGTGCTGTTCTGGGTCGAAGCCGGCGTGCGGATCTTCCGCGTCGACAACCCGCACACGAAGCCGCTGCCGTTCTGGGCGTGGATGATCGCGGACGTGCGCGGCAGGCATCCGGACGTCGTGTTCCTGTCGGAGGCGTTCACGCGGCCCGGGATGATGTACCGGCTCGCGAAGATCGGCTTCTCGCAGTCGTATACGTACTTCACGTGGCGCGAGACGAAGCACGAATTCATCGACTACCTGACCGAGCTGAGCGCCGGCCCCGCGCGCGAGTTCTTCCGGCCGAACTTCTTCGTGAACACGCCCGACATCAATCCGCGCCACCTGCAGAACGCGCCGCGCTCGCAGTTCGTGATCCGCGCGGCGCTCGCGGCGACGCTCGCCGGCTCGTGGGGCCTGTACTCGGGCTTCGAGATCGGCGAATCGGCACCGCTGCCCGACAGCGAGGAATACGCGGACGCGGAGAAATACGAGCTGCGCGCGCGCGACTGGGCCAAGGCCGCGCACATCGGCGGCGAAGTCGCGCGGCTGAACCGCGCGCGCCGCGAGCATCCGGCGCTGCAGACCCACCTCGGCCTCACGTTCGCCGACGCGGACAACGACCAGGTGCTCGTGTTCGTGAAGGCGACGCCCGCGCACGACAGCGTCGTCGCGGTCGCGATCAGCCTCGACCCGTGGCATCCGCAGGCCACGAACTTCATGCTCGATGCGTCGCTGTGGCGCGGCCTCGGGCTCGTCGACGGCGAACCGCTCGACGCGCTCGAACAGGACGCCGCGCGCGCCGAAACCTGGCGCGGGCATCGCCAGTACGTGTCGCTCGACCCGCACGTGCGGCCCTATGCGATCTGGCGGCTCGCGCCGTCTCCCGGCGCCGCGCGAGCGGCGGCGCCCGACCCGGGCGATGCCCGGGGCTCTTCCGGAGCACACGCATGATGAAACGCGAAGACTCCCTCGACGACGTGCGGCGCGCGCAGTTCCCGTCGCTCGCCCCGGCCGGCACGCCGCGCCGGCGCCGTGCGCGGCGCCGCGCACCCGCGCTCTGCGCGGACGACCCGCTGTGGTACAAGGACGCGATCATCTACCAGGTGCACGTGAAGTCGTTCTACGACTCGAACAACGACGGGATCGGCGATTTCCCCGGCCTGATCGCGAAGCTCGACTACATCGCCGAGCTCGGCGTCGATACCATCTGGCTGCTGCCGTTCTACCCGTCGCCGCGCCGCGACGACGGCTACGACATCGCCGACTACCGCGACGTGCATCCCGACTATGGCACGCTCGCCGACGTGCGGCGCTTCATCCGCGAAGCGCACGCACGCGGCATCCGCGTGATCGCCGAGCTCGTGATCAACCACACGTCGGACCAGCACCCGTGGTTCCAGCGCGCGCGGCGCGCGAAACCCGGCTCGATGCATCGCGACTACTACGTGTGGTCCGACACCGACACGAAATACGCGGGCACGCGGATCATCTTCCTCGATACCGAAACGTCGAACTGGACCCACGACCCGATCGCCGGCCAGTACTACTGGCACCGCTTCTACTCGCACCAGCCGGACCTGAACTTCGACAACCCGGCCGTGGTGCGCGAGGTGATCCAGGTGATGCGCTTCTGGCTCGATCTCGGCATCGACGGGTTGCGGCTCGACGCGGTGCCGTACCTGGTCGAGCGCGAAGGCACCAACAACGAGAACCTGCCCGAGACGCATGCGATCCTGAAGCGGATCCGCGCGACGATCGACGCCGAGTACCCGAACCGGATGCTGCTCGCGGAGGCGAACCAGTGGCCGGAAGACGTGCAGGAATACTTCGGCAACGAGGACGAATGCCACATGGCGTTCCACTTTCCGCTGATGCCGCGCATCTACATGTCGATCGCGAGCGAGGACCGCTTCCCGATCGTCGACATCATGCGGCAGACGCCGGCGCTCGCGCCGAGCAACCAGTGGGCCGTGTTCCTGCGCAATCACGACGAGCTGACGCTCGAGATGGTCACCGATTCGGAGCGCGACCTGCTGTGGCAGACCTATGCGAGCGACCGGCGCGCGCGGATCAATCTCGGCATCCGGCGCCGCCTCGCGCCGCTGATGGAGCGCGACCGGCGCCGCATCGAACTGATCAACTCGCTCCTGTTGTCGATGCCCGGCACGCCGGTGATCTACTACGGCGACGAGCTCGGGATGGGCGACAACATCCACCTCGGCGACCGCGACGGCGTGCGCACGCCGATGCAATGGTCGTCGGATCGCAACGGCGGCTTCTCGCGCGCGGACCCGGAACTGCTGGTGCTGCCGCCCGTGATGGGCTCGCTGTACGGCTACGACGCGATCAACGTGGAAGCCCAGACGCGCGACCCGCATTCGCTGCTGAACTGGACGCGCCGCATCCTGTCGACGCGCCGCGCGACGCAGTCGTTCGGGCGCGGCACGATCCGCTTCCTGCGCCCGGAGAACCGCAAGGTACTCGCCTACCTGCGCGAACTCGAAGGCCACGAGACGGTGCTGTGCGTCGCGAACCTGTCGCGCGCGTCGCAGGCCGTCGAACTCGACCTGTCCGAATTCGCGGGCCGCGTGCCGATCGAAATGACGTCGGATTCGCCGTTTCCGCCGGTCGGCCAGCTCCCGTATCTCCTCACCTTCCCGCCGTACGGGTTCCTGTGGTTCGTGCTGTCCGAGCATGGCCGCGAGCCGTCGTGGCGGCAGCCGCACGCGCAGCCGCTGCCCGAGTACGTGACGATCGTGATGCGGCGCGGCGACGCGCGGCCGGACGTCGGCCAGCTGCATGCGCTCGCGCACGATGCGCTCGCGTCGTGGCTCGCGCGGCGGCGCTGGTTCGCGTCGAAGGACCGCAAGATCGGCGACGCGTGGCTGAACGTCGTCACGCCGATGCCGGACGAGCCGTTCCAGTACGCGGAAGCATGGGTATCCGCGAGCGACGGCGGGGTCGAACGCTACGTCGTGCCGCTGGCCGCCGCCTGGGGCGGCGAGACGTCGCAGCCGCTGTTCGCGCAGCTCGCGCTCGCGCGCGTGCGGCGCGGCCATACCGTCGGTTACCTGACCGACGCGTTCGCGCTGCCGTCGTTCGCGCGCGGGATGCTGCGCAAGCTGCGCGACGGCGCGACGGTGCCGACTTCCGACGGCGGCCGCCTCGACTTCCTGCCCGAGCAGGCGCTCGCCGCGCTCGATCCCGGCGACGACGCCGAAGTGCGCTGGCTCGCGGCCGAGCAGAGCAACAGCTCGCTCGTGATCGGCGACGCGATCGTGCTGAAGCTGGTGCGCAAGGTCGCGCACGGGATCCATCCGGAAGCGGAGATGAGCCGCCACCTGACGCGGATCGGCTATGCGAACACCGCGACGCTCGCCGGCGAAGTCGTGCACGTCGATCCGGACGGCACGCCGCATACGGTCGCGATCCTGCAGCGTTACGTCGACAACCAGGGCGACGCGTGGACGCGTTCGTTCGACTTCCTGAGACGTGCGGTCGACGAGCTCGCGCTGCCGGCCGTCGACGAAGGCGACGCGACGGAGTCCGGCGAGGAACCGGACGCGCTGCTCGGCTACGCGGCGTTCGCGGGGATCGTCGGCACGCGGCTCGGTCAGTTGCACGTCGCGCTCGCGCAGCCGTCCGACGACCCGGCGTTCGCGCCGGAGCGCGCGACCCCGGCACACGTCGATCACTGGCGCAGCGATGCGATCGCGTCGTTCGAGCACGCGCTCGACGTGCTGGGCACGCGGCTCGATACGCTGGCCCCCGCCGAGCGGGCCGCGGCCGACACGCTGCTCGCGTCGCGCGACGCGGCCGTGCGGGCGCTCGGCGAACTGGTGCCGCGCACCCTCGACGCGCAATGCACGCGAATCCACGGCGATTTCCATCTCGGCCAGGTGCTCGACGTGCAGGGCGATGCGCTGCTGATCGACTTCGAGGGCGAGCCCGCGCGCCCGCTGGAGCGGCGCCGCGCGAAGTCGCATCCGCTGCGCGACGTGGCCGGCTTCCTGCGCTCGCTGTCGTACGTGAGCGCGGCCGCGCAGTTCGTGATCGAGAAGGCGCCGCCGCAGGCGGCCGGCCGCAAGCGCGCGCTGTTCGACCGCTTCGGGCAGGCCGCCGCCGACCGCTTCGTCGAATGCTATCGCGCGGCCGCCGAGCAGGCGCCCGAACGCTTCGTCGACCCGCGTTATGCCGATCGCCTGCTCGCGCTGTTCCTGATCGACAAGGCGTCGTACGAGCTGTGCTACGAAGCCGCGAACCGCCCCGACTGGCTCGGCGTGCCGGTCGGCGGGCTCGCCGCGCTCGTCGAACGCCTGCTCGACACGCACGGTGAACCCGACGACGGAGGCACCCGATGACCGACACGCTGTTCGACCGCCACGATATCGATGCGCTGCTCGCCGGGCGCCATCCGGACCCGTTCGCGTGCCTCGGCCCGCACCGGGATGCCGGGCGGATCGTCGTGCGCGCGCTGCTGCCCGGCGCGCGGCGCGTGCGCGCGGTGACGCCCGACGGCGACGAACTCGGCACGCTCGCGTGCGTCGACGAAGCCGGCTGCTTCGCCGGGACGATCGCGCGCGACGGCCACTACCGGCTCGCGATCGAGTGGCCCGATACGCGGCAGGTGACCGACGATGCGTATGCGTTCGGCACGCTGCTCGACGACGCGGCGCTCGCGCGGTTCGCGGCCGGCGACCCGGCCGCCGTGCTCGAGTGCCTCGGGGCGACGCCCATGCGCGTCGACGGCATCGACGGCGTGCGCTTCGCGGTATGGGCGCCGAACGCGCAGCGCGTGTCGGTGGTCGGCGACTTCAATACCTGGGATGGCCGCCGTCATCCGATGCGGCTGCGGCGCCCGTGGGGCGTGTGGGAACTGTTCGTGCCGGACATCGGCGCCGGCGAGCACTACAAGTACGAGCTGTGCGCGAGCGACGGCCGCGTGCTGCCGCACAAGGCCGATCCGTGCGCGCGCGCGACCGAAGCGCCGCCGCGCACTGCATCGGTCGTCGCCGACACGGCGGCGCTCGACGCGTTCGCATGGCATGACGACGGCTGGATCCACGCGCGGCCGCATCCGGAGCGCCGCTTTCGGGTGCCGTGGTCGATCTACGAGGTGCATCCGGAATCGTGGCAGCGCGTGCCCGAGGAAATGGACCGCAGTTCGACCTGGGACGAACTCGCCGAGCGGCTGATCCCGTACGTGCGCGGCATGGGCTTCACGCACGTCGAGTTCATGCCGATTTCCGAGTACCCGTTCGGCGGCTCGTGGGGCTACCAGCCGCTCGCGCAGTTCGCGCCGTCGGCGCGCTTCGGGCCGGTCGACGGCTTCGCGCGCTTCGTCGACCGCGCGCACGCGGCCGGCATCGGCGTGATCGTCGACTGGGTGCCCGCGCATTTCCCGAACGATCCGCACGGCCTCGCGCAGTTCGACGGCAGCGCGCTGTACGAGCACGCCGATCCGCGCGAGGGCATGCACCCCGACTGGAACACCTGCGTGTTCAACCTCGGGCGCAACGAGGTCGGCGCGTTCCTCGTCGCGTCGGCGCTCGCGTGGGCGGGCCGCTATCACGTCGACGGGATCCGCGTCGACGCGGTCGCGTCGATGCTGTACCGCGACTACTCGCGCAAGGAAGGCGAATGGGTGCCGAACATCCACGGCGGGCGCGAGAACCTCGAAGCGGTCGCGTTCCTGCGCACGCTGAACGACACGCTGCACGGTACGCTCGCGCCGCCCGGCATCGTCACCTTCGCGGAGGAATCGACCGCGTGGCCGGGCGTCACCGCGGCGACCGGCGACGGCGGGCTCGGCTTCGACTTCAAGTGGAACATGGGCTGGATGCACGACACGCTCGCGTATCTGCGCGAGGATCCGATCCATCGCCGCTATCACCACGACCGGATGACGTTCGGGCTCGTGTATGCGTTCTCCGAGCGCTTCGTGCTGCCGCTGTCGCACGACGAGGTCGTGCACGGCAAGGGTTCGCTCGCCGCGAAGATGCCCGGCGACGCGTGGCAGCGGCTCGCGACGCTGCGCGCGTACTTCGGTTTCATGTGGGCGCATCCGGGCAAGAAGCTGCTGTTCATGGGCAGCGAATTCGCACAATGGGCCGAGTTCGCGCACGACGCGACGCCGCACTGGGACCTGCTCGACGCGCCCGCGCATCGCGGCGTGCAGCGGCTCGTGCGCGACCTGAACCGCGCGTACGCGGCCGAACCGGCGCTGCATGCGCTCGATTGCCACGCGGCCGGGTTCGCGTGGCTGATCGGCGACGATCGCGACAACAGCGTGTTCGCGTTCGCGCGCCGCGACGACACCGGGCGTCTCGTCGTCGCGGTCTGCAACTTCACGCCGGTGCCGCGTGCCGGCTATCGCGTCGGGTTGCCAGCGCCCGGGCAGTGGCGTGAACTGATGAACACCGATGCCGCCGTGTACGGCGGCACGAATGCCGGCAACGACGGCACCGTGTCGACGGAGGCGATCCCCGCGCACGGCGAGTCGTGGTCGGCCACCTTGCGCCTGCCGCCGCTCGCGACGCTGTGGCTGAGCCCGGCCTGACACCCGGCGCCCTCGACACGGAGACGATCCCCATGCCGACCGCCCTGCCCACCCGTCTCGAACCCGGCCGCTGCCATCCGCTCGGCGCGGCCTGGGACGGCCTCGGCACCAACTTCGCGGTGTTTTCCGCGCATGCGCAGCGTATCCAGCTGTGCGTGTTCGATCCGACCGGCCGCAAGGAGCTCGCGCGCCTCGACCTGCCCGAATGCACCGACGAGGTATGGCACGGCTACCTGCCGAACGCGCATCCGGGCACCGTGTACGGCTTTCGCGCGGACGGCCCGTACCAGCCGCAGCACGGCCATCGCTTCAATCCGACCAAGCTGCTGCTCGACCCGTACGCGCGCAAGCTGGTCGGCCACTTTCGCTGGTCCGACGCGCTGTTCGGCTATCGCGTGCATTCGAACCGCGCGGACCTGTCGATGGATCGCCGCGACTCGGCGCCCGCGATGCCGAAGGCCGTGGTGGTCGACGAGGCGTTCGACTGGAGCATGGACCGGCGCCCCGACGTGCCGTGGCGCAGCACCGTGATCTACGAGACCCACGTGCGCGGCGCGTCGATGCGCCGCGCCGGGTTGCGCGCGCCGGAGCGCGGCACGTTCGCGTCGCTCGCGCATCCGGCGTTCATCGATCACCTGCTGTCGATCGGCGTGACGACGGTCGAGCTGCTGCCGGTGCACGCGTTCCTGCAGCAGCGCGCGCTCGTGAACCGCGGGCTGCGCAACTACTGGGGCTACGACACGGCCGCGTTCTTCGCGCCGGAGCCGGCCTACCTGTCGACGCGGCGGCTCGACGAGATGCGCATCGCGATCCGGCAGCTGCACGCGGCCGGCATCGAAGTCGTGCTCGACGTCGTCTACAACCACACGTGCGAGGGCAACGAGCTCGGCCCGACGCTGTCGTGGCGCGGCCTCGACAACGCGAGCTACTACCGGCTGCGGCCGGACGACCCGCGCTACCACGTCGACGAGACCGGTTGCGGCAACACGCTGAACCTGTCGCATCCGCGCGTCGTGCAGATGGTGATGGATTCGCTGCGCTACTGGGCGAGCGCATTCAACGTCGACGGCTTTCGCTTCGATCTCGGCGTGACGCTCGGCCGCGAGGATCACGGCTTCGAGCCGGGCGCGGGTTTCTTCGACGCGCTGCGGCAGGACCCGCTGCTCGCGCAGCGCAAGCTGATCACCGAGCCGTGGGATCTCGGCCCCGGCGGCTATCAGTTGGGCCGCCACCCGCCCGGCTTCGCCGAATGGAACGACCGCTTTCGCGACACCGTACGGCGCTTCTGGCGCGGCGACGCCGGGCAGCGCCCGGAACTCGCCGCGCGGCTCGCGGGCTCGGCCGACCTGTTCAATCATCACCGGCGCCGCACGTGGGCGTCGGTCAACTTCATCACCGCGCACGACGGCTTCACGCTCGCCGATCTCGTGTCGTATGCGGAAAAGCACAACGAAGCGAACGGCGAGGACAACCACGACGGCCACGGCGACAACTGCAGCGCGAACTGGGGCGTCGAAGGCGCCACCGACGACGCGTCGATCCGCGACCTGCGCGCGCGGGTCGCCCGCTCGATGCTCGCCACGCTGTTTACCGCGCTCGGCACGCCGATGATCGTGGCCGGCGACGAATTCGGCAGGACGCAGCACGGCAACAACAACGCATATTGCCAGGACAACGAACTGTCCTGGCTCGACTGGGATCTCGCGCGCAGCGACGAAGGCGCGCAGATGACGCGCTTCGTGTCGCGGCTCGCCGCATTGCGCCGCATGTACCCGGTGATGTCGGCGCCGCGCTATCCGTCCGGCGACCGCGACGGTGCGCCGGGCATGCACGAGATCGACTGGTTCGACGAGCGCGGCGACCCGCTGAGCGTGCCCGCGTGGGAGGACGGCGAACGCCGCGCGCTGACGATGCGGCGCGTCGGCACCGGCCGCACCGGGCGCACCGAGGCGTTGCTCGTGATGCTGAATGCGTCGACCCACGTCGTCACGTTCAAGCCGCCCGCACCCGTGCTCGACTATCGCGTGCTGCTCGACACCGCGACGCCCGACGCCGGCCCGCGCGGCTGGCCCGACGCCGGCCGCGACGTCGCCGCGCACGCGGCCGTGATCGCCGTCGCGGCCGTGCCACCCGCCCCGTCCTCGTGAGGAGCCGCCATGACGTCACGCACCGCCCATCCGCCCGGCACGCACGCATTCGCGTCGTCGTTCGGCGCGACCTGCCTCGACACGGAACACACGCGCTTCCGGTTGTGGGCGCCCGCGAGCCGCACGGCCGCGGTCGAACTGCACGGCGAACGGCGCGTCGCGATGCTGCCGGCCGGGGACGGCTGGTTCGAGGTCGTCGCGCCGTGCGGTCCCGGCACGCTGTACCGCTTCCTGCTCGACGACGGTCTCGTGGCACCCGATCCCGCATCGCGCTTCCAGCCGCATGACGTGCACGGCCCGAGCCAGGTCGTCGACCCGGCCGCGTACCGCTGGCGCAACGACGCGTGGCGCGGGCGGCCGTGGCACGAGACGGTGCTGTACGAACTGCACGTCGGCGCATGCGGCGGCTATGCGAACGTCGAGCGGCGCCTGGCCGAGCTTGCCGCGCTCGGCGTGACCGCGATCGAGCTGATGCCCGTCAACGCGTTCCCGGGCGCGCGCAACTGGGGCTACGACGGCGTGCTGCCGTTCGCGCCCGCTGCGTCGTACGGACGGCCCGAGGAACTGAAGGCACTCGTCGACGCCGCGCACGGGCTCGGGCTGCAGGTGCTGCTCGACGTCGTCTACAACCACTTCGGTCCCGAAGGCAACCTGCTGCCGCGCTATGCACCGGGATTTTTCCGCGCGGACCGGCAGACCGCCTGGGGGCCCGCGATCGACTTCTCGTGTGCGCAGACGAGCGCGTTCTTCATCGACAACGCGCTGTACTGGCTCGACGAATTCCGCTTCGACGGCCTGCGCATCGACGCCGCGCATGCGATCGACGACGATGCATGGCTGCGCGAGCTCGCCCGCCGCGTGCGCGCGTATGCGGGCGACGCGCGCCATGTGCATCTGGTGCTCGAGGACGAGCGCAATCTGGCGAGCCTGCTCGGCCCCGGCGGTTTCGACGCGCAGTGGAACGACGACTTCCACAACAGCGCGCACGTGCTGCTCACCGGCGAGCGCGAAGGCTACTACCGCGCGTACGCCGATGCGCCGCTGCGCCATCTCGCGCGCACGCTCGGCGAAGGGTTCGCGTACCAGGGCGAGCCGTCGCCGCTGCACGACGGCGCGCCGCGCGGCGAGCCGAGCGCGCACCTGCCGCCGACCGCGTTCGTCACGTTCCTGCAGAACCACGACCAGATCGGCAACCGCGCCTTCGGCGAGCGGCTGCGCGCGCTCGCGAACGACGACGCGGTGCGCGCGGCGACCGCCCTGATGCTGCTCGCGCCGCAGGTGCCGCTGCTGTTCATGGGCGAGGAAGTCGGCAGCACGCAGCCGTTCCAGTTCTTCACCGACTATCGCGGCGCGCTCGCCGACGCGGTGCGCGAAGGCCGGCGCCGCGAGTTCGCCGCGTTTTCCGCGTTCGCCGATCCCGCGCATCGCGACGCGATTCCCGATCCGAACGACATCGGCACGTTCGTGCGCTCGTCGCCCGGTCATGCCGGTGACGACGCATGGCCCGACGCCGAAGCGTGGCGGCGCTTCTACCGCAGCGCGCTGGCCGTGCGCGCGGCGCTCGTGACGCCGCACCTGCCGGGCGCCCGCGCGCTCGGCGTCGAGCTGCTGTGCGCCGCCGGCAGCGGCATCGGCAACCGCGACGGCGACGGCAACGCGGAGGCGCTCGTCGCGCGCTGGCGGCTCGGCGACGGCAGCACGCTCACGCTCGCATTCAATCCCGGCTCGCGCGACGCGCTGCTGCCGATGCTGCCGGTCGGCAAGATCGTGTTCGAGACGCCGCCGCGCGCGCGCGACCGTCTGGCCGAGCGGCGGCTGCCCGCGCGCACCTGCATCGCATGGCGCGACGGTGCGGTCAACCGCGATGCGCTCCATCACCGCACGAACGGGCACACACGACAATGACGACCGACGTGCCGATCGCAGACCTCGCGCGTGCGGCGGGGCTGGCGCCCGACTGGATCGACGCGGGCGGCGTCGCGCGGCGGGTGGGCGACGACGCGCTCGTCGCGCTCGTCGATGCGCTCGGCTGGCCATGCGGCACGCCGATCGAGCGGGTCGACAGCGCGGCCGCGCTGACCGATGACCGGGACGCAACGCCGCAGGTCGTCACCGGCGACGCCGGCGTGCCGCTGACGCTCCCGCGCAGCGTCGCGCCGCCGGGCGCGCGCTTGCGGATCGCGCTCGAAACGGGCGAGCACGTCGACGCGCGCGTGGCCGACGCGGGCGAATCCGGCGCACTGCCGCCGCTCGCGGTGCCCGGCTATCACGCGCTCGAGATCGGCGAGCAACGCATCGGGCTCGCCATCGCGCCGCCGCGTATGCGGCCGTTCACTGCCGACGACGGCGTGGCAGGTGCGCAGCGCAGCTGGGGCATCGCCGCCCAGTTGTACAGCCTGCGCCGCACGGGCGACGACGGCGCGGGCGACTACACCGCGCTCGCCGGTCTCGCCGCGCACGCGGCGCGGCACGGCGCGCACGCGGTCGCGATCAGCCCGACGCATGCCGGCTATCCGGCACTGCCCGAGCACGACAGCCCGTATTCGCCGTCGTCGCGGCGCTGGCACAACGTCGCGTATCTCGACTGCGACGCGGTGCCGGGCGCCGATATCGTGCAGCGGATGCACGGCGCGGCGGCACATGGCGCTCCCGCGCCCGATACGCCGCTGATCGACTGGCCGCACGTGCTGCCGCTGAAGCTGCGCCGCTTGCGCGCGTGCTTCGATGCGTGGCGCGCGAACGGCGGGCCGTTGCGCGACGCGTTCGAGCAATTCCGTGCGGCAGGCGGCGCGGCGCTCGACGCACACGCGCGCTTCGACGCGCTGCAGGCGTTCTGCATCGAACACGGGATCGGCGCGGACTGGCGGCAATGGCCCGCGCCGTGGCGCATGCCGGACTCGGCCGAGGTCGACGCCTTCGCACACGCGCATGCCGAGACGATCGCGTTCCATGCGTTCCTGCAATGGTGCGCGTCGGACGCACTCGGCAACGCACAGCATGCGGCGTGCGAGGCCGGGATGGCGATCGGGCTGATCGCCGATCTCGCGGTCGGCTCCGATCGCGCCGGCAGCGACGCATGGGCGCACGGCACGACGCTGCTACGCGGCGTGTCGGTCGGCGCGCCGCCCGACCTGTTCAATGCGGACGGCCAGGCCTGGGGCGTGACGACGTGGACGCCCGCCGCGCTGCGCGCGACCGGCTTCGCGCCGTTCGTCGACCTGTTGCGCGCGGCCTTCGCGCAGGCGGGCGGGGTTCGTATCGACCACGTGCTCGGCTTCGCGCGGATGTGGATCGTGCCGGACGGCGGCTCGCCGCGCGACGGCGCGTACTTGCACTATCCGCTCGACGATCTCGTGCGGCTGGTCGCGCTGGAGGCGGCACGGCATCGCGCGGTCGCGATCGGCGAGGATCTCGGCACGGTACCGGCCGGGTTTCGCGAGCGCCTCGGCGCGCGGGGGATCGCGGGAATGCGCGTGCTGTGGTTCGAGCGTGAGGCGGATGGCGCGTTTCGGCCGCCATCGGCGTGGGATCGCGACACGATCGCGATGACGTCGACGCACGATCTGCCGACCGTGGCGGGTTGGTGGCGTGGTGTCGATCTCGAGTGGCGGCGGGGGTTAGGTGATGCAGATGCAGATGCCTCCGAGGATGCACGCACCGACGACGGGAGCGGCCAAACGCAACGCACCGCGAGCGCGCGTAATGTCGGTGACGACATCGGTCGCGCCGCGGCCGCACACGGAGCGGGACGTTACGAACGAAACAAACCTGCTTTGCGTGACGAGCACCCCGCCAAGGATGTCGGTCACGGCGTACCCCAACCGCGCGACACGCCGCCGCCCGCCCCCGACCTCGCCCTCACTGCGGCCCGGGCCGAACGCGCGACCGAGCGCGCGGCACTATGGCGCGCGTTGCAGCAAGCGGGCTGCGCGCCGCCCGGCGATCCGGTACCGCCTGCCGGCACGCCACCCGTCGATGCAGTCCTCGCGTATGTCGCGCGCAGCCCGTCGCCGCTCGCGATCGTGCCGCTCGAGGATCTGCTCGCACTGGACGCCCAACCGAATCTCCCCGGCCCGCCGCGCGGCCATCCGAACTGGCTGCGCCGGCTGCCGCGCGCGGTCGACGCGCTGTTCGACGCCGACGTACGCAGACGCATCGCGGCGCTCGAGCGCGCACGCCGCGCCCGGGAGCAGGACGTATGATTCCGCGCGCGACCCTGCGACTGCAACTGCACGCCGGCTTCACGTTCGACGACGCGGCCGCGCACACCGACTATTTCGCGCGGCTCGGCGTGAGCCACCTGTACCTGTCGCCGATCACGACGGCCGAGCCCGGTTCGCTGCACGGCTACGACACCGTCGACCATCACACGATCAGCGCGGAACTCGGCGGCGCAGCCGGCTTCCGCCGCCTCGTCGACGCGTTGCACGCGCGCGGCCTCGGCGTGATCGCCGACATCGTGCCGAACCACATGGGCGTCGGCGGCGCATCGAACGGCTGGTGGAACGACGTGCTCGAATGGGGGCCGGCGAGCCCGTACGCGCGGTACTTCGACATCGACTGGCATCCGCCTGACGCGACGCTCCACGACAAGGTGCTGCTGCCCTGCCTCGGCGCGCCCTACGGCGACGCGCTCGCCGCCGGCGACGTCGCGCTCGGCGCCGAGCCGTCCAGCGGGCGTTTCTTCATCGCATGCCCGGGCAGGACGCTGCCGGTCGCCGCCGCGACCTACGCCGAGATCCTGCGCATCGCCAACCGTGCGGACCTGAACGCGCTCGCCGAACGGTTCGTCGCCGCGCCGGTGCGCGGCAGCACGCGCCTCGCGGACGCGCACACGGCACTGCGCGAATACGCCGCCGCACAGGGCCCGCATGCGTTCGACGCGATACTGCGCGGCGCCGATCCGCGCCGCGCACGCTCGCGCGCGTGCCTGCATCGATTGCTCGAACGCCAGCACTACCGGCTCGCGTGGTGGCGCACGGCCGCCGACGAGCTGAACTGGCGACGCTTCTTCGACATCGCGACCCTCGCGGCCGTCCGCGTCGAAGACGAAGCGGTGTTCGACGCGGTGCACGCGCTGCCGCTGGCGCTTCATGCGGCCGGCTGCCTCGACGGCCTGCGTGTCGATCACGTCGACGGCCTCGCCGACCCGGGCGCGTACTGCCGCCGCCTGCATGCGCGGCTCGCCGCGCAGCGCGACGAGCGGCCGTATCTCGTCGTCGAGAAGATCCTCGCGCCGGGCGAGACGCTGCGTGAAGACTGGCGCGTCGACGGCACGACCGGCTACGACTTCATGAACGACGTCGCCGCGCTGCTGCACGATCCGGCCGGCGCGGCGCCGCTCGCCGCGCACTGGGCGGCCGTGTCGGGATCGGCGCGGTCGTTCGCGCAGGAGGCGGTGGCCGGCAAGCGGCGCGTGCTGAAGCGGCAGCTCGCCGGCGAGCACGAACGTGTCGCGCGGGCGTTGCACCGCATTGCGCGCGCGGCACCCGCGACGCGCGACCTCAGCCGGATCGCGATTCATCGCGTGCTGGGCGAACTCGCGGTGCACCTTCCCGTGTACCGGATGTACCCGACACCCGGCAACGAGCCGACCGGCGCCGATCGTCGCGTGCTGGCGCACGCGTACGACGCGGCGTGCGCGACGATCGATCCGTCCGACCGCTACGCGCTCGATCGCGTCGCCGGCTGGCTCGGGCTGCCGGGCCTGCGCGCGCCGCGCGCGGATGCCGCGGCGCTGCACGCGGCGCGCGTCGCGTTCGCGCAGCTCACCGCGCCGCTCGCCGCGAAGGGCGTCGAGGATACCGCCAACTATCGCTACGGCCGGCTGCTGTCGCGCAACGAGGTCGGTGCCGATGCGGGCGATTTCAGCCTGTCGCGCGGGGCGTTCCATGCGCGCAACCGCCGTCGCGCGCGCACCGTTCCGCATACGCTCGTCGCGACCGCGACCCACGATCACAAGCGCGGCGAAGATGCGCGCGCGCGGCTCGCGGTGCTCAGTGAAGTGCCGGACCTGTGGCGTGCGGTGTCGCTCGACTGGTCCGCGCTGAACCAGCCGCGGCGCGGCGGCGCGCATCGCGATCTCGTGTGGGCGCCGGGGCCGGCTGCGGAAGCGCTGCTGTACCAGACGCTCGTCGGCTGCTGGCCGCCGGCGCTCGCGCCCGACGATGCGGCCGGGCTGGCTGCGCTTGCCGGGCGCGTGGTGCGCTGGCAGACGAAGGCGCTGCGCGAAGCGAAACAGCATACGGACTGGCTCGCACCCGACGCGGACTACGAGCGCGATTGCGAACGGTTCGTCCGCGCGATCCTGACGCCGCATGGCGCGGGCGATTTCGTGCACCGGCTGCATGGGTTCGTCGCGCGGATCGCGCCGGCCGGTGTCGTCAACAGCCTCGCGCAGGCGGCGCTGCGGATGGCGTCGCCGGGTGTGCCCGATCTGTATCAAGGTACCGAGTCATGGGATCACTCGCTCGTCGATCCGGACAACCGGCGCGACGTGCCGTTCGCGCAGCTCGCGGCCGAGCGGGTCGACGAACCGGTCGCCGCGTACCTGCGGGATTGGCCCGACGCACGCGTGAAGCGCGCGCTCGTCGAGCGGATGCTCGCGCTGCGCGCCCGCCGGCCGGCAACGTTCTCGGATGGTGCGTATGTGCCGCTGCGCGTGCGCGGCAGGCTCGGGCGGCATGCGCTCGCGTTCGCGCGCTGCGACGCGACGGCGACGGTCGTGGTCGTCGTGACGCGGCTCGCGTGCCGGTTGCTCGGCGAAGTGCCGGAGTTGCCGCGCATCGCGCCTCAGGAATGGGGCGATACCGCGATCGTGTTGCCGCGCGGCACGAGCGAGCGGTGGATCGACTGGCTGAACGACGGGAGCGAAATCGAGGCGCCGGACGGCATGCTGCGGCTCGATCGCTGTCTTGCCGCGTTGCCGGTCGCGGCGCTGGTGGCAGCCGATACGATGAGCCGGTAGCGGTAATCGGATTTGTGCAAAGACGGTCGGCGCCCCGAGGCAAACCATCTCACCGCGTTCCAGCATTTCCGCTCAACACGCCAACAACATGGCAGTGGCAGCGTCCGGACACACGCCTTGAAACTGGCTGGACGCCAGCAACGGGCGCGGTACATCCTCGCGGGCGACGCGCACGAAACCAAAACCGTCGAAATAGTCCTCCGCGGTCGTCGTCAGCAACCCGATCGCATGGACCGAGCGTGCGCGGCACGTCGCGATCAGCCGCGCAACGATCGCGCGGCCGACGCCGCTCCCTTGCGCGCGCGGTGCGACGGCGATCGACCGGATCAGCGCGAAGTCTCCGTGGTATTCCATACCACCGCATCCGGTCAACGCGGGCGGATCGGCGAGCACGATGAAGTTTTCCAGATGCTCCGCGACACCCGCAGTCGGCAGGTTCGACGCGCGAAGCAATGCCTCGATCGCGGCCAGGTCGGATAACGCTGCAGAACGAAGTTGCATGACATCGATTCCCGATTGGATGAGCGGTACCCGTACGGTTCAAATCCCCCGCTGATTCACCCGCTTCGACAACGCCTCCGCGCTTTCCTTCCGTTCGCTGTACCGGTCGACCAGATACGGGCCGATGTCGCGCGTCAGCAGCGTGAACTTCACCAGTTCCTCCATCACGTCGACGACGCGATCGAAATAGGCCGACGGCTTCATCCGCCCCGCTTCGTCGAATTCCATGAACGCCTTGGCCACCGACGACTGGTTCGGGATCGTCAGCATGCGCATCCAGCGTCCGAGCACGCGCATCTGGTTCACCGCATTGAACGACTGCGATCCGCCGCTGACCTGCATCACCGCGAGCGTCTTGCCCTGCGTCGGCCGCACCGCGCCGACCGACAGCGGAATCCAGTCGATCTGCGACTTCATGATGCCGGTCATCGCGCCGTGTCGTTCCGGCGAGCACCAGACCATCCCCTCCGACCACATCACCAGCTCGCGCAATTCGACCACCTTCGGGTGACTTTCGGGCGCATCGTCGGGCAGCGGCAGGCCGCTCGGATTGAACACGCGCACCTCGGCGCCCATCGCCGTGAGCAGGCGCTCGGCCTCCTCGACCAGCAGGCGACTGAACGAACGCTCGCGCAGCGAGCCGTACAGCAGCAGGAAACGCGGCGGATGGCCGGACGGCGACGCCGGCCGCAAGCGGCTCGCGTCCGGTACGCGGAAGAGTTCGGCGTCGAGTTGCGGCAGGTCGGTCAGTCGGTCGGTCATGAATGGCTTCCGTGGTTGGCTCAAGTGCGCTCGTACCAGCCCTTCGACCGGTTCACGACGCGCACCACCAGCAGCATGACCGGCACCTCGATCAGCACGCCGACGACGGTCGCGAGCGCCGCGCCGGAGTGGAAACCGAACAGGCTGATCGCGGCCGCGACGGCCAGCTCGAAGAAGTTGGACGCGCCGATCAGCGCCGACGGGCATGCAATGTTGTGCTTCTCGCCCACGGCGCGATTGAGCCAGTATGCGAGCGCGGCGTTGAAGAACACCTGGATCAGGATCGGCACCGCGAGCAGCGCGATCACCAGCGGCTGCCTCAGGATCGCTTCGCCCTGGAACGCGAACAGCAGTACGAGCGTGGCCAGCAGCGCGGCGATCGACCACGGGCCGATCTTCGCCATTGCTGCATCGAATGCCGCCTGTCCCTTCGAGAGCAATACCTTGCGCCAGATCTGCGCGAGGATCACCGGAATCACGATGTAGAGCACGACCGACGTGAGCAGCGTCGCCCACGGCACGGTAATCGCGGACATCCCCAGCAGCAGCCCGACCAGCGGCGCGAACGCGATCACCATGATGCTGTCGTTCAGCGCGACCTGCGACAGCGTGAACAGCGGATCGCCGCCGGTCAGCCGGCTCCACACGAACACCATCGCCGTGCACGGCGCGGCGGCCAGCAGGATCAAACCGGCGATGTAGCTGTCGAGCTGGCCCGCCGGCAGCATCGGCGCGAACAGATGCCGGATGAACAGCCAGCCGAGAAACGCCATCGAGAACGGCTTGACCAGCCAGTTCACGCTGAGCGTGACGCCGATCCCTTTGACGTGCTGACGCACTTCATGCAACGCCCCGAAGTCGACCTTGACCAGCATCGGGATGATCATCACCCAGATCAGCAGCCCGACCGGCAGGTTGACCTGCGCGTACTCCATGCGGCCGATCTGCTGGAACACGCCGGGCAGCATCTGGCCGAGCGCGATGCCGGCGACGATGCACAGCGCGACCCAGAGCGTCAGGTAGCGTTCGAAGAAATTGATCGCGGGCTTCGCAATGGCGTGGCGAGGCGGGATCGCGTTGGACGTGTTCATCGAAGAGGATTCCGTGCGGGAGCAACGCACGCGGCACGCCGGTTCACGCGCGCCGCCGTGCGAGCGCTCAGTTTCGCGAGATGGCGGTCAACGCCGCCTGCAGTTCGGCATCGCTCATGCGCTCGAGCGGCAGCGCCAGCAGTTGCAGCATCCGGTAGCCGAGCGCCTCGCGCGTCAGTTCGAACGCGAGCCGCTTGCCGGCATCGCCGCCCTCGGCGTTCGACGGATCGGCGTAGCCCCAATGCACGTTCACCGGGCTGCCGGGCCAGTACGGGCAGGCCTCCGCGGCCGCGCTGTCGCATACCGTGATGACGACGCGCAGGCGCGGCGCGCCTTCGCCGACGAATTCGTCCCAGCTCTTGCTGCGGTATCCGGTGACGTCGACACCGGCGCGCGTGAGCGCATCCAGCGCGAACGGATTGAGCCGGCCGCTCGGCGCGCTGCCGGCGCTGTAGGCGCGCACGTCGCGGCCGAGTTTCCGGGCCCAGTGGTTGAGCATCCCCTCCGCGAGCACGCTGCGCGCGGAGTTGTGGGTACAGAGAATAAGGACGTTGGTGGTCATGGGGGGGCGGGTGTATGCGTACTCAGGTCTGGCCGGAGCAGGACGTCGAACAGGCAGACACCGGCGTGCACGGATTG
Organism: Burkholderia sp. Bp9015; assembly: GCF_003853505.1. Taxonomy (NCBI): domain Bacteria; kingdom Pseudomonadati; phylum Pseudomonadota; class Betaproteobacteria; order Burkholderiales; family Burkholderiaceae; genus Burkholderia; species Burkholderia sp. Bp9015. The sequence continues at coordinate 105,344 of NZ_QTPZ01000021.1, read as the reverse complement.
CCGCCGCAACAGTTCTCGGTGAGGTAGCCGATCAGCCCGTTCATCGTCGCAAAGTTCGCGCAATAGAACACGAAGCGGCCTTCCTGGCGGCTCGTGACGAGCTGCGCATGGGCCAGTTCCTTCAGATGAAACGACAGCGACGACGGCGGCACGTCGAGCAGCGTCGCGATTTGCCCGGCCGGCAAGCCCGACGGGCCGGCCTGCACGAGCGCGCGGAAGACGGCGAGGCGCGACTCATGCGCGAGTGCCGCCAGGGCGGCGATGGTCTGGTTCGTTTCCATGTTTCGATAATACTCGAAATATGGAAACAATGGCAGTAACGTATCGCGTCCCGCCGCCGCGCGTCACACCGTCACGACCATTCTTCGGGCGGCATCGCGCCGCCGTCATCCTCCCACTGCGGCTCGCCCGCCCCTTCCCTGCGACTCGGCGCCACCGGCCCGTTCCCGCTGCTGCGTTCGTTTCGCCGCGTGCCGTCGCGGGACGTCGCCGCGCGCACCCGCGCCAGCGTGCGGGTCGGTGCGACGGTCCGCTGTTCGCTACCGCGGCGCTCGTCGGTCGACGCCGCGTCCTGGGTCTGTCGCGCATTCGAAGCTGCGTTCATGTGTGCCCTCCCGGCTCATTGAAAGAGACCTTCGTTGAAACGCGCAGCAATTCGGGTGCCGCCTGTCGGGCAAGCGCCTTGCTTCCCCGTTTCGTACCGCAACCCTTTCCGGAGCCGACCATGCCGATCGACCGCAGCACGCCGCCCGCAACGCGTCACCGTCTCGGCGAATGGATGGCCCGCGAGGAATCGCAGATGGCCGGGTACCGCGCGAACATCGCGAACGCAGCGCGCGCGCAGGCCGGCGAACAGCTGCGCACGCCGGCCGTGCAGGCGCTCGCGCGGCTGTTCGACGACCACGCGGTGCTGCGCATGAGCCTCACCCGCGCGATCGACGAGGCGCTCGAAGCGGGCCGCATGCTCGGCTACGCATCGATCGGCGAACTGATGACCGTGATCGACCACCTGATGACCTACACGCCGCCGTTCAGCGAAACGAGCCTGGTGGTGTGCCCGCTGAACGCGTTTCTCGACTGGCCGATGTGCATGCCGTCAGGCCACGCGGTGTTTCGCGACGCGGCGGTCAACGCGCACCTGAAGCAGGTGCTGAACGTGTGGTGCGACTTCCTCGGCGGCCCGCATTCGCGCGCGCATCTCGATACGTCGTCGCCCGACGGCTGGTTCTGCGATGCAGCGCGCACGCGCCTCGGCCTGTCGCAGTTCCAGTATCGCGAGGACCAGCCGCACTGGGGCTTCGACTCGTGGAACGACTTCTTCACGCGGCGCTTTCGCGCGGGTGCGCGGCCGGTCGCGGCGCCGGACGATCCGCACGTGATCGTCAGCGCGTGCGAGGCCGCGCCGTATCACACCGAATCCAGCGTGAAGATCCGCGACAGGTTCTGGATCAAGGGGCAGCCGTATTCGCTGCGCGACATCTTCACGCCCGCGCGGCTGCCGCTCGCCGAGCGCTTCGTCGGCGGCGACCTCTACCAGGCGTATCTGAGCGCGTACAACTATCACCGCTGGCACGCGCCGGTGCGCGGCACCGTCACGCACGCGTACCGGGTCGACGGCACCTACTACTCGGTCGCGGAAGCGGAAGGCCCGGACCCGGCCGGGCTCAACGACTCGCAGGGCTACATGACGGCCGTCGCCGCGCGCGCGGTGGTCGCGATCGACTGCGACGACCCGGGGATCGGGACGGTCGCCGCGGTGTTCGTCGGGATGGGCGACGTGTCGTCGTGCGTGATCGAGGTCGTGCCGGGGCAGCGGATCGACAAGGGCGACGAGATCGGCTATTTCCAGTACGGCGGCTCGACCTGCTGCCTGCTGTTCGAACCGGGCGTGATCGACCGCTTCCAGTGCGCGCCGCCGTTCGACGGCGATACGCCGGCCGTACAGGTCAACGCACCGGTCGCGATCGCGCACTGAGCCGCGCGGTTCGGCATCACGCGTCGGCACTGCCGAACCCGCGCCCGGCGTGCCGCAGCATGCGCTGCACGATCGACAGCCCGTCCGGCGTCAGGGCGAGCCGGCTCGCGCCCGATGCGTCGGCGCGCATCTCGATCAGGTGTTGTTCCACCAACGCGACGATATCTTCGCGGTCGGCCTGGATCTGTTCCGGCGCGCGATGGACCAGGAATAGTGCGGCAAATTCATGTGCGGTCAGCATGTTGTCTCCCCCATTTGACGGCTTGGCGCGATACGACGATGGCATCGCGCCGGCGCAGGCGCGAATCGTGCGCCGCGATTTGAGGAGACATGCAGGGAGTGTGCCAGTATCTGGGACGGAGCGGCCCGGCGCCCGGCCGGCGCGCGGCGTGATGTGTCACTTCAAGGCGCTCGGGAGCCGCTGCAAACTTTTCAACGGCGTGTAATGGCGCCCAATGGTGCGAATGGAACCGGACGGGCGCACTGCGGCACGCGCCGCATGCCCCACGACTCACGACTTCCGCGAACGGAACATCCCGGCGCGGGCGGTTTTGCCCGCCGCCTTGTCGCGCACGCGGAAGTAGCCGCTGTGGAGTTCCACGCCGCCCTTGCCGTCGACCAGCACGTCCGCGCAAGCGGCCTCGATGCGCGCGCGGCCGCGCTCGAACGCGTCGCGCAAGTCGGCTTCGAGCGCGGAGCGCGCGCCGAAATGATCCTCGAGCGCTTCGACCGTGATCGTGCAGGTTTGCGGCTTCCCGTCGACCTCGACGACGAAACGCATCAGCAGCGCCGCGCCGTCGAACTCGGGCGGCGCGTCGGTCAGCGTCACGTGGCGAACGGGTTCGGCTGGCATCGCTCAGGGCCCCCGCGACGCGAGGCACTGCACCAGCGCGCCGTTGAATGCGGGCAGGTCGGCCGGCTTGCGGCTCGTGATCAGGTTGCCGTCGCGCACGACCTCCTGGTCGACCCACTTGCCGCCCGCATTGCGGATGTCGTCCTGCAGGCTCGGCCAGCTCGTCATCGTGCGGCCGTCCACCAGCCCGGACGACACGAGCAGCCAGCCGCCGTGACAGATCGCGGCAATCGGCTTGCCCGCGCCGACGGCCGCGGTCACGAATTCGCGCGCGGCCGGCAGCATCCGGATCGCGTCGCCGTTGACCACGCCGCCCGGCAGCACGACCGCGTCGTAATCGCCTTCGCGCGCATCGTCGAACGTGCGGTCGACCTTCACGCGATCGCCCTTGTCGACGTGCCTGAACCCCTGGATCTCGCCGCGCTTCTGCGAAATCACGTCGACCTGCGCGCCCTCTGCCTTCAGCGCGCGCTGCGGTTCGACGAGTTCGGCTTCCTCGAAGCCGTCGACCGCGAGTATCGCTACCTTGCAATGATCCAGCTTGCCGATCATGGATCGCTCCCTTTCGTGTTGTGGCACCGGGTGTGCCGTACCCTGCCGTATCCATCGAAGCAGCAACGGGCGTGCCGCGCCCGTCGGGATGGCGGCCGGCGCGGTGCCGCCTTGAAGGGGCGCGACCCGCGATCGGCGGTTGGCGGCGCGCACGCGCGTCGCGGCGTGATGCGTGCCCCCATTGGATAGCGCCGCGCCTGCAAAGATTTCAACGGGATGTAACGTGACGCCGGCAATACCCGCGACTATCGGCGGCAGCCGCCCGGTGGCCTGCATGCGAGGCCGTACCCGCCGCCGGCCGGTGCCGGCCCGCCGCGCTCACTGCAGGTGACGCGCGGCGTCGAGCATCGCGTCGGTCAGCTCGATCGTCAGCGTCAGGTCCTCGGTGACGTCGGGCAGCGCGTCGAGCGTGGCCTGCACGCTGTCGTGCAGCATCGCGTGCACGCGCATCCGCGCGGGCTCGTCGAGGTCCGCATAGCGCTCCATCGTGTCGCAGTCGAGCGCGAGCACGACCGCGTGCCGCGCGGTATCGCGCGGCGCATCGGGCGCGAGCGCCCACGCCGCATGAAACATGATCCTGCCGGTCGCGACGTCGACATGAACCGTCGTATCGAGACCCTCGGTCTCGGCGGCGTCGGCGTCCAGCGCATCGTCGTCGAGCGAGATCCGGGAATTCGATTGCATGTTGTCCTCCTGCGTGGTGGCGACCGGCCGGCCTCGCGCGCGGTGTCCGCCAGCGCGCCGCGCCGGGGCGCCGGCGCGACGCCGAGATCGTCAATAGCTGCTGGAACCCGCGCTGCCCGTGCCACCGCCCGAGCCGGTCGCCCCCGGCAAGCGGCTAGTGCCGGCGCCCGCGCCGGTTCCGCCCGGGGCCGCACCGGCACCGCCCATGCCCGCGCTGCCGCCGGCACCGCTCGTGCCGGTGCTGCCCGTACCGGGGGTGCCCGTTCCGGTGCTACCGGTACCGCTGCCGGTACTGCCCGTTCCGGTGCCGCCGGTGCCGCCCGTCGCGCCGCCGCCCATGCTGCCGGTCCCGGCGCCAGTCATGCCGCCGGGCTTGCTGCGCACGTCCGGTTGACCGCGCGGACCCGTGCCGCGCGGCGCCTGCATGCGGGTCGCGGGCGGCGGCGCCGCGGTGTTGCCGTTCGACAGGTTGCCGCCGCTGCCCTGCGCCGACGTGTCCGGCGGCGACAGGATCGGCGCGCCGGTGCCCTCGTCGGAACGTTGCGAATTCTGTGCCCATGCGGCCGGTGCGGCCGCGACGAGCGCGACGGCCGCGCACGCGAGGATCCGGCGCGCGGCAGATTTCGATTCGGATGCTGGCTTCATGGAGCGCTCTCCCTCAATGGAACCGCCGTAGTGGAATGGCCTGCGCCTTCGATTCAGCAAGGCCCGTGCCGCCACCGACAGGCGGCACGCGAATTGCGGCACCACCCGGACACTCGAGACCCGCGATCCATCCCGATTCCATAGGGAGAGCCCTGCCATGCCTTCAGCTTCCGCTTCCCATCCGCACGGCAAACGCGCGACGCGCCGCCCGGGCCGTGCGCGCAGCAACGATCCGCAGCACCGCAAGCGCTGGTCCGCCGACGTCATGCAAAGAAGCGATGCGCTCGACATCGAGCCCGAGATCTTCAAGTCCGACGACCCGGGCAGGATCGCCGCGTCGCTCAAGCGCTCGGCCGAACACAGCCGCCGCCGCAAGGGGACGCCGTTCCAGTCGGCGATGTCGATGCTGAACTTCTACGTGAACCGCGCGGGCCGCAACCTGCCGAAAACGCGCCGCGCGACGCTCGAACGCGCGAAGCGCAAACTGCGCGAGGCGTTCGGCCGCAAGCCGTGACGGCCACCGCCGGTTCGCCGTCGACCTGCCCGGCCTGCCCGCATGCATGAAACGCTGTGGTATCTGATCATCGGCGCGGTGCTGATGGGCATGGGCATCGTGACGTCGGCGCTGCGTCATCTGCCGTGCAGCAGCGCGATGATCTATCTTGCTCTCGGTGTCGCGCTCGGCCCGTCCGGCGCCGGGCTCCTGCATCTCGACATCCAGCGCGACGCGCCGCTGCTGCGCGAGATCGTCGAGGTCGCGCTGCTGGTATCGCTGTTCGCGATCGGGCTGCGGCTGCGCGTGCCGCTGTCCGACCCGCTGTGGCGCGTGCCATGCCGGCTCGGCCTGCTCGCGATGATCGTCACGGTGCCGCTGCTCGCCGGCTGCGCGGTACTGACGCTCGGGCTCGGCTGGGGCCCCGCGCTGCTGCTCGCGGCGATCCTCGCGCCGACCGACCCGGTGCTCGCGCACGACGTGCAGGTGCATGATCCCGGCGATCGCGACCTGGTGCGCTTCGCGCTGTCCGGCGAAGGCGGGCTGAACGACGGCATCGCGCTGCCGTTCGCGCTCGCGGGCCTCGCGCTGTGCGGCGCGTCCGATACGCCGCATGGGACGCCGCCGCTGTCGGGCACGTTCGCACTGGCCGCGCTGTGGGGCATCGCGGGCGCCGCCGCGATCGGCGGCATGCTCGGCGCGGCGACCACCACCGCGATCGGCTGGCTGCGCACCCGTCATGCGCAGGCACTCGGCTTCGAAGGCTTCTTCGCGCTCGCGTTGATCGTGCTGTCGTTCGGTGCCGCGCAGCTCGCGCATACGTTCGGCTTCATCGCGACGTTCGCCGCGGGCGTCGCGATGCGCCGCGTCGAGCATCGCGCGAGCGGTGACCGCCGGCCGCGCGAAGTGATCGGCCGGGTCGATTCGGAAGACGTGGTCGCGACCGAGAAGCACCCGGAAAAGGCGCACGCGTTCATGACCGAATCGGTGCTCGACTTCACGATCGAGCTCGAGCGGATCGCCGAGGCGCTCGTGATGACGATGATCGGCGGCGTGCTCGCCACGCTGACGACGCCGCTCTTCACGTGGGGCTCGGCGGCGCTCGCCGTCGGGCTGTTCGTCGCCGTGCGGCCGCTCGCGGTGCTGCCGGCGCTCGCCGGCTCGCGCGCGACGCCGGCGCAGCGCCGGCTGCTGGCATGGTTCGGGATACGCGGGATCGGCTCGTTCTACTACCTGCTGTTCGCGCTCGAGCACGGGCCGTCGAGCGCCGTGCGGCCGCTCGCGGCGCCGGTGCTGGCCGTCGTGTCGGCGTCGGTGATCGCGCACGGCGTGTCCGCGACGCCGCTGATGGACTGGTATCACCGCCTGCAGCAGCGTCGGCGCTGACGGCGCCGTCACGACATGCCGAGACGCGCACGCATCTGCGCGGTGATCCGCTGCCGCGTGCCGGCATAGTCTTCCCAAGGGTCGCGCTTGAGCCGGTCGAGCCGCTCGTGCAGCGTGTCGATCGTCCATTGCGCGCCGCCCGTGGTGGTTGGCACCTCGTCCCAGCGCAGCGGCACCGACACGCCCAGCCCGGGCCGCGCCCGCACCGAATACGCGGCGATTGTGCTCGCACCGCGGCCGTTGCGCAGGTAGTCGATGAAGATCTTGCCGCGCCGGTGACGCGCGCCCATCGTCGCGGTGAAACGGTCGGGCAGCGCGCCCGCGACATGCCGCGCGAGCGCGCGCGAGAAGTCCTTCGCGTCGTCCCAGCCCAGGTGCCGCGCGATCGGCACGACGACGTGCAGCCCCTTGCCGCCGCTCGTCTTGCAGAACGACGCGAGGCCCAGTTCGTCGAGCAGCCCGCGCACGAGCTGCGCGGCGTCGGTCATCGCGCGCCACGGCAGCGCCGGATCGGGATCGAGGTCGAACACGATCCGGTCCGGCCGCTCGATGTTCGACGCGTGCGCGTTCCATGTATGCAGCTCGATCGTGCCCATCTGCGCGGCGCCGAGCAGCGCGTCGACGCTGTCGAGCGACAGCAGCGGACCGTGGCCCGGATCGAGTCCTGCGTGCTGCGTGACGAACGGGATCTCGCGGCGCTCCGCATGCTTCTGGAAGAACAGCTCGCCCGCGATGTCGCCGGGCGCGCGCACGAGCGCCACGGGCCGGCCCTTCAGGTCCGGCAGCAGCCACGGCGCGACCCATTGCCAGTAATGCGCGAGATCGATCTTGCGCGTGCCGCTCTGCGGATCGAGCACGCGCTCGGGATGGGTGATGCGCACGCGGCCGAGCATGTCGGAACCGGCATCGTCGCGTGCTGCGTGGGGGGACGGGCGTGAACGTGCGTGGTGCTTGCGAGCGCTCGCATCGTGCTCGGCGCGATCTGCGTGATCGGCATGCTCGGCATGCGACGCGTGATCGACGTGCTCCGTGTGCGCCGCGTGCTTGCGTTCGTGCATTTCGTGATGCGTGGTCTGGCGTCGCTCCATCACCCCCTCCGTTTCCGGTTGCTTCGGCACTTCGCGGACGATCTGCGACGCCGGCTTGTCCTCGCGCAGCGCGATGAACGCGGCCTGCCGCACGATGCCGTCGCCGGTCCACTCGGCGAATTCGCATTCGGCGACGAGCGTCGGCTCGATCCAGTGCACGCGCGTGCGCGAGCGTTCGCGCGGCGGCGGATCGAACGGCGTCGTATCGCGTTGCTGCTTGCGCAGGATCGGTGCGAGCCGGTCGAGCATCCGCGTGTCGAAGCCGGTGCCGACGCGGCCGACGTAGCGCAGCGGCGCAGGCCCGCGCCGCCGCTTGCCGGCCGCTGCCGGCTCGTGCACGCCGAGCAGCAGCGCGCCGAAGCCGTGCCGGCTGCCCGACGGCTCGGTGTAACCGCCGATCACGAACTCCTGCCGGCGCCGGCATTTGAGCTTGATCCACGCGGGCGAGCGACCGCCGCGATAGCGCGATTCCGCGCGCTTGCCGATCAGCCCTTCGAGGCCGGTATCGCAGGCGCTCGCGATCAGCGATGCGACGTCGTCGCCGAGATCCGGCGAAAAGCGCAGCCGCGCGGGGTCGCTGTCGGCGAGCAGCGCTTCGAGCAGGGCGCGGCGCGCGGTGAGCGGTGCGTCGCGCAAGTCGTAACCGTCGAGACAAGGCAGGTCGAACACGAACAGCGTGATCGCATCCGAATGTCCGGCGCCGATCGCGTTCTGCAGCGCCTGAAAGTCGGGGAGACCGTTCCTGCCGAGCACGACGGCCTCGCCGTCGAGCCAGGCGTCGTCGACGTCGAGCGCCGCGAGCGCGTCGCGCTGCGCGCGCAGCTTCGCGGTCCAGTCGCGGCCTTCGCGCGTCATCAGCTTCACATGCCGGCGGGCGCCCTTGCCCGCAATGCGCGCGAGGATCCGGTAGCCGTCGAATTTCAGTTCGTAGCGCCAGTCGCCCTGCGTCGGCGGGCCGTCGACCAGCGTCGCGAGTTGCGGCGCGACGCGCTCGGGCAGCGGCGCACGTACCGCACCGTCGATCTCGGACGGATCGGCGGGCCGGCGGGCGCGGCTTTCTCGGCTTTCTCGGCTTTCTCGGCTGTCTCGGCTGTCTCGGCTGTCTCGGCTGTCTCGGCTGTCTCGGCTGTCGCGGCTGTCGCGGCTGTCGCGGCCATCACGGCAATCACGGCCATCGCGGCCATGATCGTCATGCGCTGCGGCGCGCGTGTCGGTCGAGTCGCGCCGGCCGCGTTGCGCTCCGCGCGCGCGCGTCGAGCGGCCCGCGGCATCCGCACGCGTCGCCGACGCCGCCCCGTCATGCACACTCCCCGGCAGTTCGCCGACGACGTCGAATTCGGCCTCGCTGCGCGCGTCGTCGTCGCGCTCCTTGATCAGCAGCCACTGCACCTGCCGCCCCTCCTGCCGTCCGCTGCGCACGAGCGCCCAGCCGCCGTGCAGCTTTTCGCCGTCGAGCCGGAACGTCAGCTTGCCCGCGCGATAGCCGTCGCGTGCCTGCGCGAGACCGCCGTCCGGCGTCCACGTGCCTTCGTCCCATACGACGACCGCTCCCGCGCCGTAATGCCCGGCCGGAATCTCGCCTTCGAACGACGCGTATTCGAGCGGATGATCCTCGACCTGCACGGCGAGGCGCTTCACCGACGGATCGACGCTCGGCCCCTTCGGCACGGCCCACGACTTCAGCGTGCCGTCGAGTTCGAGCCGGAAGTCGTAATGCAGGCGCCGCGCGTGGTGCTCCTGGATCACGAAGCGCAGCGGGTGGCCGGCACGCCGGGTCGCCCGCCCGGAAGGTGTCGCGTTCGCCTTCGCGCGCCGCCGCCCGTGCGCGCCTTCGGGTTCCGGCGTCGCGTCGAAGCGGCGTTTGCGGCGATAGGGATCGAGCTTGCCGGCCATCGTGTCACCTCGCGTCGCCGCGCATCATGCGGCGTGCTTGCGGCGCGCGGCGGTTTTCTTCGCCGCATGCTCGCCGGTCGCGGCACGTTTCGCGGCCGGCCGCTTCGCCGCCGGCGTCTTCTCGGCGGAGCCTTTCGGCGCGGCCTTCGAAGCCGGCTTGCGGCGCGCGCCGCCGCGCGACGACGCAGAAGAAGACGACGCGGAAGAAGACGACGCTTCCGCCTCCGCGCCCTCGTCGTCGCCCGCATTGCGCGGGCCCGCCGCGCGCGCGCCACCGCCGCCGCCCTTCAGGCTGCGTTTCAGCAGCTCGGTCAGGTCGACCACGTTGGTCGCCGCGCGGCCCGTCTGCGGTGGCCGCTCTTCGATCTCCTCGATCTTGCCCGCGCGCACCTTGCGCTCGACCAGCTCGAGAATGTCGTCGCGAAACGTGTCGTGATACTCGTCCGGCGTCCACTTGCCCGCCATCTCGTCGATCAGCTTCTTCGCCATCCCGAGCTCGCGCGCGGTCACGCCCGCGTGTTTCGCGTCGTCGGCCGGCACCGTCAGTTCGTCGAGCGGCCGCAGTTCTTCCTGCCAGCGCAGCGTGTCGAGCGCGAGCAGCGGCCCGACCGGAATCAGCGCGCCGAGATGCTGGCGGTCGCGCATCACCACGAGCGCGATGCCGATCTTGCCGCTGTCCTTCAGCGCGTCGCGCAGCAGCGCATAGACCTTCTCGCCCTTGCGGTCCGGCACGAGGTAGTACGGCGTGTCGAGATACAGGAACGATACCGCGTCCGCGTCGACGAACGTCAGGATGTCGACGGTTTGCGTCGATTCCGGATTGGCCGCGCGAATCTCCTCGTCGGTCAGCACGACGTAGCGTTCCTTCTCGTACTCGTAGCCGCGCACGATGTCCTCGCGCGCGACCTCCTTGCCGGTGCGCTTGTTGATCTGCCGATAGCCGACCGGGTCCATCGAGCGCTTGTCGAGCAGCCGGAACGACGGCTTCACGGTGCGCGTCGCGGGAAACAGCTGCACGGGCACGTGAACGAGCCCGAAGCTGATCGCGCCTTTCCAGATCATCCGCGATGCCATGCGTGTTCTCCTTTGCCGGGTGCGCGAGCGCGTGGCGGCACACACCAGAAACCGTCACGGGCATGGATGCGCCGCACGGCGCGTGTCGCGACGGCGGCCAAAGCGTCGATGCGGGCTGCGTCGGTCAGGGCGCGCGCAACGCGCGGTCGAGTTCGGCGCGCGTCACGTCGAGCGCGACGCTGCATTCGATCTCGGCGTCCTCGACGCGCGGCTTGTGCTCGTCAACCGCGCGCCGCGCGAGGTCGCACAGCTGCGTGCGCACGCGCAGGCGATCGGCCGCGCCGAGCGACGCATAGCGCGTGAGCACGTCGGGATCGAAACGCAGGTCGACCGCGCAGCGCCATTGACGCGCGTCCTCATCGGACGGCACGCGCACCCACGACACCTGGATCGTCAGCCGCCCGGACGCGTCGTCCGCGTGCACGACGACGGTCGACTGCGACGGAAAGCCGTTCGCGAGCGCATGCTCGAGTTCCGCGATGCGCTGCGAACGGTCGGGGGCGGTCGTCATCGCCTGACAACCCCCAGCAGCAGCGTGACGAGGAAGATCACGACGAAGATGTAGAACAGGATCTTCGCGATCTCGGCCGCGCCGGCCGCGATGCCGCCGAAGCCGAACAAGGCGGCGACGAGCGCGATGATGAGGAAGATGATGGCGTAACGAAGCATGAATGCCTCCTGGAGTCCTGAAGAACGGTGATCGTCGATGCGTGTCGCCGTCGATCACGAATCGTGCTTGTGCCTGGGTTTGCCGTGGACCGGCGTCGAAGCCATTTTTTCGAGTTCCTTTTCGCTCATCGACTTGGCCATCGACTTCGCAGGCGGCTTCAGGTCCTTCATTTTCGTGTCGCCGCGCTTGGCCGACAGGGCGGCTCCTGCGGCGCGTTGCTGTGCCTGGGACTTGGCTGGCATGGCTTTCCTCCTCTCGGTGACGCGCGACGTCCGTGTGGCTCACGGGCGGGCCGCGCGCGGTTCGGACGGTATCGTCATGCGGCGTCGCGCCGGCGCAGGTCGGCCGGCGGAATCTTCATCGCCTGGCGATACTTCGTGACGGTACGACGCGCAAGAAGGATGCCGCGGCCCGCGAGGTTCTGCGCGAGCGCGACGTCGGACAGCGGATCGTTATGGCGCTCGGCGGCGATCATGTCGCGGATCAGCACCTTCGCGGCCGATGCCGAGCACACGCCCTTGCCGGCCGCCTCCAGCTTGCGGGGGAAGAAATGCTTGAATTCGAACGTGCCGTGCGGCGTGGCCATGTACTTGTTGCCCGTCGCGCGCGAGACCGTCGATTCGTGCAGGTCGAGCTCCTCGGCGATGTCGCGCAGCACGAGCGGCTTCATCGCGATCTCGCCGTAGCGGAAGAAGTCGCGCTGCCGCGCGACGATGCATTCGCCGACCCGCTGGATCGTGTCGAAGCGCTTCTGTACGTTGCGGATCAGCCAGCGCGCTTCCTGCAGCTGCTGGCCCAGCGGCGAATCGCGCTCGCCGCTCGACTGCGCGAACAGCGTCGCGTAGCGCTCGTGCAGCCGCGCGCGCGGCAGCACGGCCGGGTTGATCGTCACGATCCATTCGTCGCGCACCTGGCGCACGATCACGTCGGGTATCACGTAGTCGCCGCGCGTGCTGCCGTAGTGATTGCCGGGGCGCGGATCGAGCGCGCGCACCAGCGCGCAGGCGGCCTGCATCGTCGCCTGGTTGCAGCCGAGGCGCCGCTGGATCTCCGCCGTCTCGCGGCGCGCGAGCCGTTCGAGATGGTCGCGCGCGATGGCCTTCGCTTCCGCGAGCGCCGGCGTGCCGGCCGGAATCGCGTTGAGCTGCAGCAGCAGGCACTCGGACAGCGAGCGCGCGGCGATGCCCGGCCGGTCCAGCATCTGCACGAGCCGCAGCGCGACCGTGAGATCCTGTTCCGACAGCAGCCGCGCCGGATCGGCCGCGACCAGCAGCTCGCCCAGCTCCTGACGCAGGTAGCCGTCTTCGTCGAGCGCGTCGATCACGATGCGCGCGGCCTCGCGGTCGCGCCGGTTCAGCGGATAGAGCCGCAATGCCTCGTGCAGCTGCTGGTGCAGCGACGGCTCGGCGGCCATCCACTCGCCGGGCGACTGGTCGCCCGCGTCGTCGGCCTGTCGCCCGGTGCCTCGCGTGGTCGGCGCGGCCGTGTACGACACGTCGCCGTCCGGCGGGCGCACTTCCTCGTGCTCGGGTGGCGGCTCGGGCGGTGCGGCTTCGGCCTCGGGTTCGGGCGCGTCGGCGGCTTCTTCGTCGCCCTGCCCGTCTTCGAGAAACGGATTCGAGTCGAGCGCCTGTCGCAATTCCTGCTGGAATTCGAGCGAAGACAACTGCAGCAGGCGAAGCGACTGCTGAAGCCTCGGCGTGAGTGCCAGATGCTGTCGCATCTGGAGCGCAAGCGTGACGGACATCGATGCCCTCCTGACGGTGTGCGGAATGCGTTTATGCGAATCCATGCAGCTACCGTGCCAGGAAGGCGAAGCGCCGTCCGGCGGGGCTCTCGCGGGTTCGTACCCCGTCGGCCGCGGCCCCGGGCGCCCCCTTTTTTACAAGCGCCAGCAAGTTAGGGGGCACGGCATTCGCTCCGCGCGGATATGCCGTCGCCGTCGCGCAAATATGCCTTCGCAGGCGATATCGTTGCGCGGCATCCGTGCAGGGTGCCGCGGTCAGTACTGCATCGGCGGCGGCGTGCCCGGCAGCGTTTGACCGCCCTGCACGCCGTTCGGCCCCGGCGGCGGCACGTCGACCGGCTCGCCGCCGGTCGCGCCCGGCGGCAGCGTGTTGTACGGCGACGGGCGCGTGTCGTAACGCGTATTCGCGTCCGGCATCGTCGTGGTCGGCGACGCGCCGTGGCCGTCCGGTGGCGCCGGCGGTGCGCCACGCGTGCCGTAGGGGCCCTGCGGTTGCGTGCATGCGCCCAGCGCGCACGCAGCGGCGAACGCACAGGCGCACACGCGTATCGTCTGGATCGGTTTCATCGGAACCTCCTCCGTGAAGTGCGGTGCGCGGCACCGGGCCGGCCGTGACGGCGCGGCTCAGAGCCGGTTGAAATGGAAATCGCCCGCATACGCGTTCGGTGCGCGACGGGCCATCATCGTGTCGAATTCGGCCGCGACGCGCATCAGTGCGCCGCGTTGCCGCTCGATACCGGCCTGCTCGAGCGCCGCGAACGCGTCGGCGTCGAAAGTCACGGTCAGCGACGCCGGATGACCGTCGACGCGAAAGCCGAAATGCAGCGCGCCGGCCGGCTGCTCCTCGGCATGGAACGGCATCGCGCGCGCCTCGAAATGACGGCCGAGCGTCTCGGCCACGTCGCGCAGCATGCCGGGTTTCACGCTGATGCTCATCGTGGGCTCTCCGTGGGTGGGATGGACGCAATCGGCGGCCCGCCGGTCGACGGCGTGTGGACCGGCGGCGCGTGAATGGGCGGCACATGAATCGGCAGCGCGTGAATCGGCCGCACAGGAATCGGCGGCGCAGGAATCGGCAGCCCGTGGTTCGGCCGCGCGTGAACCGGCGGCGCCCGCGTCGGCGGCTCACGCTCCGGCGGCGGATGCCCGGGCGGGTCGCCTTCCGGATCCTGATAAGGCTCCGGCGTGCCGGGCGGCAGGTCATCCGGCGCGGGCGGCTCGGGGTCCGGTTCGACGTCGGGGATCGGCGGTTCGGGCCGGTGCAGCGACTGGGCGGGGTCTCGGTTCATCGGGGGGCATTCGATCGTTGCGTCGTCCTCGCGGGGCCTGATCGATTGGCGCGGCGTGCGCCGCCCGATCGTCCACGAAAGGCAGGGCCGCAAGCTGCGTGCCGTCTGCGTGCCGGCGTGCACGCCGCCTCGCACGCCGCCTTTCCGTGCGCCGGCGCGCGGTCGCGCGCGCCATCCCGCCGTACGCCGTGCCTTCGCTACACCACGCGCTGCAATTCTTTCAAGGGCAGCGCGCTACGCGTCGTACGCGGCCATCACGAGCCACAGCTCGTGGTCGTCGTCGCGCACCCGCGCGGCGAGCGCATACGGATCGGCCGGCTCGCACGCGCGCTGCAGCGCGAACCGCGCCGGCTCGGTCGAGCCGAACGTCTCGTCGCCGAGCGGCCGCACGTCGGCCTTGCCTTCGAACATCCGGCGATCGGGCCGGTAGATCAGCGGCTCCTGTTTCCACGCGCTGAAATGGCTCTTCACCGACTCGAACCCGCCGCCGCATACGTTGATCTCATAGCGCACCCCTGGCCGCCGTTTGGGAATCGTCATCGTGCCTCCCGCTTGATTTGCGTGTGTGTGTGTGCGGAGCATTGCACCGCGCGTTGTGGCCGGCATCCTGCGTCGTCGTCCTGCGTAGTCATCCATCGAAGAAGCGGCAAGTCCCGTGCCGCGCGGTCGCGACAGGCACGGCCGTTGCGCGATCACCGCGTCATCGTCACCGCCTCGGAGCCCCGCCATGAAGGAATCGACCCGAACCGGCCGCGACGCGCCGCACCAACCGCAGCGCGATCCGTCGCCGCCGTTGAAGGACCAGGATCAAACGAAGACGCGCCACTCGGAGCGCCATATCGACAAGCAGCTCGAGGACACGTTCCCCGCGAGCGATCCGCCCGCGACCGGCGGCGTCACGCGCATCGAGCCCGACACGCCGCCGGGCACGCACGACGACGGCCCGTGGCAGGACCCCGCCCGACGCCGCGACGAATGACGGCCGGCACTCGACGGACACCGCTGCCGAACGGCACGCCGCTTGCTGCCCGCTTGTTGCCCCGCACGGCCCGGATTCAACCCGCAAGGAGGACTTCATGCAACGCGTCAACGAAATCATGTCGCAGGACGTCGTGCGCATCGCGCCGACCGACTCGATCCGTCATGCGGCGCAATTGATGGAGCGCTATGACATCGGCGCGCTGCCCGTATGTGACAACAACCGGCTGATCGGCATGGTCACGGACCGCGATCTCGCGGTGCGCGCGATCTCGGCCGGCAAGCCGCCGGAAACGCGGATCCACGAAGTCGCCTCGGGTCCGATCGAATGGTGTTTCGAGGACGATTCGCTGGAAGAGATCCAGCACTACATGGCCGACGCGCAACTGCGCCGCCTGCCCGTCGTCGATCACGACAAGCGGCTCGTCGGCATGCTGTCGCTCGCGGACATCGCGACGCGCACGGCTGGCCCCGCACGCGACGACGTCGCGAACACGCTCGAAGGCGTGTCGCAACCGAAGCAGACGTGACGGGGCCATTCGCGCCCCGCCCCGACTACCCGCGCGACCCGCAGGGCCCATCCCGGGCACGGTCGCGCTCCACGCAGCCAGGAGGACAACCATGCAGACTCAAGGA
Source organism: Burkholderia sp. Bp9015 (assembly GCF_003853505.1). NCBI lineage: Bacteria > Pseudomonadati > Pseudomonadota > Betaproteobacteria > Burkholderiales > Burkholderiaceae > Burkholderia > Burkholderia sp. Bp9015. The sequence continues at coordinate 89,381 of NZ_QTPZ01000021.1, read as the reverse complement.
CAGACCCGCATCGTCGGCAAGGGGGCCGCAACCGCGGCCGGGCCCGGCCCGGACGTGATGGCGGCCGACACGCTGGAAGGCGACAAGGTCTATACGACCGATGGCGACGACGTCGGCAAGATCAAGGACATCATGCTCGATGTGCGCTCGGGCCGCGTCGCGTACGCCGTGCTGTCGAGCGGCGGCCTGCTCGGCATCGGCGACAAGCTGCTTGCGATTCCGTGGAGCGCGCTCACGCTCGATACCGAGCGCAAGTGTTTCCTGCTGTCGGTCTCATCCGAGCGAATCCGCAACGCGCCGGGCTTCGACAAGGATCACTGGCCGGCGATGGCCGACCCGCAATGGGCCGAGCCGCTGCACGAGTACTACGGCAGCACGCCGTACTGGAGCGCGGGCGACGAGCTCGGGCTGACCGATCCGACCGAGGACCTGAACGATCCGCGCGCGCGCGACCAGCATTGATCGCTCTCGATTTGCCGGTGTATTAGCCGACGTGCCCCGCGAAAGCGGGGCTTTTTTTGGGCTTTCTTCGTGACGGATCGCCGGGCCGGTCCGGTGCTGTGAAGCCGGCGTCGCGGCCACCTGCCGGGCGCGCGACAGTCGTGGCGCGCGCCGCCCGATTGATAACCAAACAACATCAATCCTTCCAAAATTCGCACTTAACGTTTCCCCGTCTCCGGGCGAACATTGCCAAAACGACAATCGGTCGCGCCCCGCGCCATTCCCGTATTCTCTGGAGACACCCTGATGCACCCCTCGCCCAGCCTTTCGACCGGACGTTCGAAGGCCGCCGCGGTATTCCGCGTGACGGCCGGCAACTTCCTCGAGCAGTTCGACTTCTTCCTGTTCGGCTTCTACGCGACGCAGATCGCCGCCGTGTTCTTTCCCACCGCGAACGAGTTCGCCTCGCTGATGATGACCTTCGCGGTCTTCGGCGCCGGCTTCCTGATGCGGCCGCTGGGCGCGATCGTGCTGGGCGCGTACATCGACGACGTCGGCCGCCGCAAGGGCCTGATCGTCACGCTCGCGATCATGGCGAGCGGCACCATCCTGATCGCGTTCGTCCCCGGTTATGCGACGATCGGCCTGCTCGCGCCCGCGCTCGTGCTGATCGGGCGACTGCTGCAGGGCTTTTCGGCAGGCGCGGAACTGGGCGGCGTGTCGGTCTACCTCGCCGAAATGGCCACGCCCGGCCGCAAGGGCTTCTTCACGAGCTGGCAGTCGGCCAGCCAGCAGGTCGCGATCGTCGTCGCGGCCGGCCTCGGCTTCGCGCTCAATCAATGGCTGAGCGCATCGGCGATCGCCGCGTGGGGATGGCGCGTGCCGTTCTTCGTCGGCTGCATGATCGTGCCGTTCATCTTCATGCTGCGCCGCAACCTCGAGGAAACGCAGGAGTTCAAGGCGCGCCGGCACCGCCCGAGCATGAAGGAAGTGTTCGGCACGCTGGCGCACAACTGGGGTGTCGTGGTCGCCGGCATGATGCTGGTCGCGATGACGACCACGAGCTTCTACCTGATCACCGTCTACGCGCCGACGTTCGGCAAGACGGTCCTGCACCTGAGCACCGCCGACAGCCTGCTCGTCACGCTGTGCGTCGGCGTATCGAACTTCGTGTGGCTGCCGATCGGCGGCGCGCTGTCCGATCGCATCGGCCGCCGGCCGCTGCTGGTCGGCATGACGCTGCTCGCGATCGCCACCGCGTACCCCGCGCTGTCGCTGCTCGCACATGCGCCGTCGTTCATCAACATGCTGCTCGTGCTGCTGTGGCTGTCGTTCATGTACGGGATCTACAACGGCGCGATGGTCGTCGCGCTGACGGAAGTGATGCCCGTCGAGGTGCGCGTGGCTGGCTTCTCGCTCGCCTACAGCCTCGCGACGGCCGTGTTCGGCGGCTTCACGCCTGCCATCTCCACGGCGCTGATTCACATGACCGGCGACAAGGCCGCACCCGGTTACTGGATGAGCCTCGCCGCGGTGTGCGCGCTGCTCGCGACGTTCGTACTCTATCGCCGCCATCCGGCGACGCTGACACCGGCGCACTGACGCCGCATTCCGAATCCCTGCCCCGACTTCGCACGACCCAGGCCACGACCACGACCATGAAGAACCTGCTCCTGAAACTGTGCGCGACCGCACTCGTCGCCACCTCCGCAATCGCCGCGAACGTGCAGGCCGCCGAGCTGCACGTGATGAGCTCGGGCGGCTTCACCGCCGCCTACAAGCGGCTCGGCCCGCAGTTCGCGGCCCGCACGGGCAACACGCTCGACACCGCGCTCGGCCCGTCGATGGGCAAGTCGCCTGAAGCGATTCCGAACCGGCTGGCGCGCGGCGAGCCGGCCGACGCGGTGATCATGGTCGGCTACGCGCTCGACGACCTGATCAAGCAAGGCAAGGTGATCCCCGGATCGCGCGTCGAGCTGGCCGATTCGCGGATCGGCATGGTCGTGCGCGACGGCGCGGCGAAACCCGACATCAGCTCGGCCGACGGCCTCAGGGAAGTGCTGCTGCATGCGAAGTCGATCGCGTACTCGGACAGCGCGAGCGGCGTCTACATCGAGCGGGAATTGTTCAAGAAGCTCGGCATCGAAGACCAGGTGAAATCGAAAGCGAAGATGATCCCGCGGATCCCGGTCGCCTCCGTGGTCGCGAACGGCGACTACGAAATCGGCTTTCAGCAGGTGAGCGAACTGCTGCCCGTGAAGGGCGCGACCTTCGTCGGCAAGATTCCCGAAGCGCTGCAGTCCGTCACGCGCTTCGCGGCCGGCATCCCGGTCGGCGCGCAGCATCCGGAGGAAGCGAAGGCGCTCCTCGACTATCTCGCGTCGCCCGACGTGCAGGCGGAAGTCAAATCGACCGGGCTGGATTCCGTCTCCGCGCATTGAGCCCGCAACCCGGGAAGGCGCGCGTCAGACCGCCTTCCCGTCGCGCCCGGCGCCGGCCCCGGCATCGTCGGCGCCATTCGGGCCTTCCGGCCCGGCCGCGTTCAGCACCCGCACGAGACGCGCACGATCGCACGCCCCTTCCCACGACGATACGAAGATCACCGCGCACGCATTGCTGATCACGCTCGTCAGCGCACGCGCCTCGGACATGAAGCGATCGATGCCGACCAGCAGCGCGACCCCGGCAACTGGCAGGTCGGGCATCACGGCAAGCGTCGCGACGAGGGCGACGAGCCCGCTGCCGGACACGCCGGCCGCGCCCTTCGACGTCAGCAGCATGACGGCCAGCATCGCCGCGATCTGCGGCGCGGACAGCGGCACGTCGCACGCCTGCGCAATGAACAATGCCGCGAGCGTCAGATAGATCGCGGTGCCGTCCAGGTTGAACGAATAGCCGGCCGGCAGCACGAGCCCCACCACGCCCTTGTCGCAACCGAGCGACTCCAGCTTGACGATCAGCCGCGGCAATACCGGCTCCGTCGACGAGGTCGCGAGGACGATCAGCAGTTCCTCGCGCAGGTAGCGCAGCAGCCGCCACAACGCGAATCCGTGCAACCGCGCGAGCGGTGCGAGCACCAGCGCGACGAACAGCCCGCAGGCCACGTAGAACGACATCATCAGCCGCGCGAGCGAGCCGACCGAGCCGATGCCGAAGCGGCCCACCGTGAAGGCCATCGCGCCGAATGCCCCGAGCGGGGCGAGCCGCATGATCATCGCCAGCACGCGAAAGACGATCTGCGCGACGCCGTCGATCAGCGCCAGCACGGGCCGGCCCGCCTGCGGAGCCGCATTGAGCGAAAAGCCGAACAGCAGCGCCAGCAGCAGCACCGGCAGCACCTCGCCCTGCTGGAACGCGCCGAGCATCGTGTCCGGGATCACGCTCAACGCAAACTCGACCAACCCGCGCGGCGGCGCATGCCGCGTATAGGGCGCAAGGACGCTCGCGTCGAGATGGCGCACGTCCACGTGCATGCCGGCGCCCGGCTGCAGCACGAACGCGGCGACGAGCCCGAAGGCGAGCGCGGCGGCGGTCAGCAGATAGAACAGCACCAGCGCGCGGACGATCGTGCGCCCGATGGCGGTCCCGTTCGCCAGCGACGTGATGCCCGACACGATCGTGCAGAACACGACCGGCGCGATCATCATCCGCACGAGGCCGACGAAGGCATCGCCGAGCGGCTTGAGCATCGCGCCCGCCGACGGCCAGAAATGGCCGACGCTCACGCCGAGCACCATCGCCAGCAGAACCTGCACGTAGAGCGAACGAAGCGGTCTTGCCAGCGTCACGATGCGGTCTTGCCCGATGTTCCGGCCGTATTCGCCGCATGCGCCACCTGTTTCGATCCATCGCCGCGCTTCGCATCGACGACCGCCTGGTGGAACGCTTCCGCGGCCGGTGTGAGCGGGCGTCCGCGCCGTTTCACGATGCCCACGCGGCGCTTGACCGCCGGCTCGACGAGCGGCACGCTCGTGAGCAGCGGATGGTCGTGCCCGGGCATCGCCATCGACGGTACCGCGGCGACGCCGAGCCCTGCCTCGACCAGCCCGAGCATGGTCGTCACGTGGCGCGTCTCGCACACGCTCGGCGCCCGCGGCGCGACGCTCGTCAGCGCCTGGTCGAGCAACAGGCGGTTGCCGGACGTCTTGTCCACCGACACGTACTCGTACTCGTAAAGCTCGTTCCAGGTCACGCGCTTCTTGCGCGCGAGCGGATGGTCGCGCCGGCACGCGGCGACGAACCGCTCCTGCAGCAGCAGCTTGAATTCGACCTCGGGCTCCTGGCTGCCCATGAAGCTCACGCCGAAATCGGCCTCGCCGCTGATGACGGCGCTCAGCACCTCGTTCGCGCTCGCGTCCAGCAGCTTGACCCGAATGCGCGGAAAGCGGCGGTGATAGCTTGCGATCACGTTCGGCAGAAAGTAGTAGGCGACCGACGGCACGCACGCGATCGTCACGTGACCGAGCCGGCTCGACGAAACGTCGCGGATGCCGAGCAGCGCGACGTCGAGATCGTCCAGCAACTGCTCGGCGCTCGGCGCGAACACGCGGCCGACGGTGGTCAGCGAGACGCTGCGCGTGGTGCGCTCGAACAGACGCACGCCGAGCGCTTCCTCCAGTTTGTCGATCCGGCGGCTCAACGCGGGCTGCGAAATGCTGATCGCCTCGGCGGCCTTCCGGAAGCTGCCCAGCTCCACCACCGCGCGAAACGCCTGCAAATCGGTCAAATCGAAGTTGATTCCCACGGGCCGTGTCTCCACATCTCGAATGCCCGGTATTTTGCATGATTCGGGCAGCCACACCCAGCCCGGAGATGCCGGCTCCGCCGCCCCGCTACGCGCGATGCCGCAACGCATCGATCACGATCGAAAACGCGCGCGACGCCTGGCGGCGGCTCGGGTAGTACGCGTGATAGCCGGGAAAGACCGGGCACCAGTCCGGCATCACGATGCGCAGCCTGCCGGCGTGCACGTGGTCGAGCACGATGTCCTCGGTGACGAACGCGATGCCGAATCCGTCGAGCGCCGCCTGCAGCATCTGCGGCTGCGTGTTGCAGGTGATCCGCCCGTTCACGCGCGCCTGGATCTCGTTCCTGCCCTTCTTCAGCTCCCATGCGTAGATGCCCTTCGCGGTCGCGAGCCGCAGCGTCACGCAATCGTGATCGAGCAGGTCCTGCGGCGTCTTCGGCGGCTTGCGGCCGTCGAAATAGGCCGGCGACGCAACCATCGCCATCCGGATGTCCGGGCTGATGCGCACCGCGATCATGTCCTTCGCGACCTGGTTGCCGTAGCGCACGCCGATGTCGTAGCGCTCCTCGACGATGTTCGACAGCCCGTAGTCGACCGAGAACTCGACGCGGATGTCGGGGTAGTCGGGCAGCACGTTCCTGAGCTTCGGCCAGATGATCGTGTCGATCGGATGCTCGGTGGCCGTGATCCGCACGACGCCGGCCGGCTTGTCGCGGAAATCGGCCACCGCGGCGAGCTTCGTTTCGATCTCGTCGATGCGCGGCGCGACAGTCCGGAACAGTTCCTCGCCCGCTTCGGTCGTCGCCACGCTGCGCGTCGTGCGCGTCAGCAGCCGCACGCCGAGCCGCGCTTCGAAATCGCGCACCGTCTGGCTCAGCGCCGATTGCGACACACCGAGGCGCGCCGCCGCGCGCGTGAAGCTCCGGTCGCGCGCCACCGCGAGAAACGCCAGCAGATCGTTGAGGTTTTCGCGCGGCATGTCGGACGGCTCCTGTCGAAACGGACGCCCATCCTAGCACCGACGCCGCCGCGCGCCACCCGGTACGGCTTCCGTCTATTCATTAGCCTGACTTATAAGTCCAAGCTCAGTGCGCTACTTAATCGATCGATCGTGGGTCGATAGACTGCGAAGCCTTCGGGTCCCCGTGCGGCCGTAGCCGACTTTTGGGGAGCTCCCCTGCATTCCTTTCCGGAGTCCGTCTCGTGAAATCCGCTCTTCGCCTTCTCGTCGCCGCACTTGCCGTGTCCGGCCCGTTGTTCGCCCATGCGCAGGGCCTGACGCGCGAGCAGGTGCGCGAAGACATGATTCGCTACGAAGCCGCCGGCTTCAATCCGGCACGCGCGAATCCGCGCACGTGGGTGGACGATGCCCAGGCCGCGTCCGTACGCGTCATGGCCGCGCACGATGCCGGCGCCCGCACGCATCTGGCCGATCGCGGCGCGGCCGCCGCGCGCTGCGACTGACCGACGCCGCCCCTTCGCCCACGATCCGCACCGCTTCGACGATGCAAGCCGTTGCCACTTCCGACCGGCGCCCCGCGCCCGTTCAAACCGCCGCATGGGGCGCCGTCCTCGCGATGGCGCTCGGCGCGTTCGCGCTCGTCGCGTCCGAATTCATGCCGGTCAGCCTGCTGACGCCGATCGCCACCGACCTGCACGTCAGCGAAGGCCAGGCGGGCCAGGCCATTTCCGTGTCCGGCGCCTTCGCGCTCGTGACGAGCCTGTTCATCGCGTCGCTGGCCGGGCGGCGCGATCGCAAGCGGCTGCTGCTCGTGCTGACGCTGCTGACGATCGTCTCCGGCACGATCGTTGCGTTCGCACCGAATTACGTTGCCTTCATCGCGGGGCGCGCACTGATCGGTGTTGCGATCGGCGGGTTCTGGTCGATGTCGGCCGCGACCGCGATGCGGCTGGTGCCCGATGGCGAGGTGCCGCGCGCGCTGGCGATCGTGAACGGCGGCAACGCGCTCGCGACCGTCGTCGCGGCGCCGCTCGGCAGCTTTCTCGGCGGCATCGTCGGCTGGCGCTGGGCATTCTTCTGCGTCGTGCCGGTCGCGGCGCTCGCGTTCGGCTGGAAACTCGTCAGCCTGCCGCCGATGAAAGCCGCATCGCACGCGGCGCCCGCCAATGCGCTCGCACTGCTCGGCCGCGTGCCGGTCGCGCTCGGCATGGCGGCCGTCAGCCTGCTGTTCATGGGACAGTTCGCGCTGTTCACGTACCTGCGGCCGTTCCTCGAAACGGTGACGCACGTCGGCAATGCCACGCTGTCGCTGATGCTGCTCGCGATCGGCGTGGCCGGGGTCGCGGGGACGATCCTGATCGGTGCGTGCCTGAAGAACGGGCTGTACCGCACGCTCGGCGTCACCCCGCTGCTGATGGCCGCGATCGCCGTCGCGCTCGTGTGGTGCGGCGCGTCGACCGCCGCCACCGCGGGCCTGCTTGCCCTGTGGGGACTGACCGGCACGGCCGCGCCCGTCGGCTGGTGGACGTGGCTCGCGCGCGCGCTGCCGCATGACGCGGAAGCCGGCGGCGGCCTGATGGTCGCGGTCGTGCAGCTCGCGATCGCGCTCGGCGCGACGACAGGCGGCCTGCTGTACGACCTGCACGGCTATCGCGCGACCTTCGCGATGAGTGCGGCGCTGCTCGTTTGCGCCGGCGTGGCGGCGTTCGCGGCGGGACGCGCCGCCGCTGCGCGCACGGCAGGCGGCTGAGCACCGCACGACGGCGCTCTAGGCCGCTCCGGGCCGCTCGATGCCGTTTTGCAAGTCGTACCGTGCAAGGCGGCTGGAACATCGCCGGGGGCTGCCTGGATCCCCTGTCCCCCGCCATCACCGGATGCGGCTCCGACACACGACGCGTCCATCTCGACCGCACGCGGCATGCCGGTTGCTGCATCTCGTCGATATCGACGATACGGGAGCCGCCGATGCACACACTGCCGATGTTCCGCCCCGGCAACGCCTTCGATCGGCCTGTCGCGCGCGCCCGAGCATGCCGCTTCGCGCGCGCGGCGTCGGCCTGCACCGGAGGACTGGCATGAAGCGCGACGCGAGCACGAAACCGGCGGCGGTCCCGGCCGCCGCCGACACACCGGCCACGCTCGACGCCTGCCGCCGCTGCGGGCTGTGGGAACATGCGACCCAGCCGGTGCCCGGCGCCGGGCCCGTCGACGCACGCATCATGCTGGTCGGCGAACAGCCGGGCGACCAGGAGGACCGCGCGGGCATCCCGTTCGTCGGCGCGGCGGGCCGCATGCTCGACCGCGCGCTCGACGAGGCCGGTATCGCACGCACGAGCGTCTACCTGACCAACGCGGTCAAGCACTTCAAATGGGAACCGCGCGGCAAGCGGCGGCTGCACAAGACGCCCGCGCAGCGCGAGGTCGCCGCCTGCCGCTACTGGCTCGAACGCGAGCTCGGCGCGGTGAACCCGCGCGTGATCGTCGCGCTCGGCGCGACGGCGCTGCGCGCGGTGCTGCAGGACAACGACGCGACGGTGGAGCGCACGCGCAAGCCGGTGCGCTCGCCGGATGGCTGTCTCGTCGTCGCGACCTATCACCCGTCCTACGTGCTGCGCACGCGCGGCGCCGATTCGCGCGAGCATGCGTACCGGACGCTCGTCGACGCGCTGCGCACCGCGTCGCGCCTCGCGCGCGGCAACGGCGGCGCGCACGAGGCATCCGGAGACGCCGAATGAGCAACCTGCGCGGCGGCGCGTCGCGCGACACCCCGGCCGCCACAACCGACCCGGCCGCCACCACCGCCGCGAAGCCCTGGTACCGGCGGCTCGGCCCCGGCCTGCTCGCGGGCGCGTCCGACGCCGATCCGAGCAACGTCGCCGTCTATGCGCAGGCCGGCAGCCAGTTCGGCTTCCACATGCTGTGGATGATCGTGATCACGCTGCCGATGATGGTGGCCGTGCAGCTCGCGGCGGCATTCATCGGGCGCGCCAACCGCGAAGGCCTCGTGGCCGGCATCCGCGAGCAGTTCTCCGTCCGCCTCGCCAAGGCCCTGATCGTCATGGTGGTGATCGTCAATGTCGTGAACGTCGGCGCCGACCTCGCCGCGATGGGTGATGCGACCGCGCTCGTCGCCGGCGGCCGCAGCTACTGGTATGCGCCCGTCTACGGCATCGCGTCGCTCGCGCTGCAGGTGCTGCTGTCCTACGAACGCTACGCGCGCTGGCTCAAATGGATGACGTTCGGCCTGCTCGCCTACGTGCTCGAACTCGGCTTCGTGCACATCGACTGGCGCGGCCTGCTGCACGCGATCGTCCTGCCGCACATCGCGTTCAGGCACGACTATGCGACGACGGCGGTCGCGGTGCTCGGCACGACGCTGAGCCCGTACCTGTTCGTATGGCAGGCCGCGCTCGAAGTCGAGGAAACCCAGGCCGAGCGCCGCAACGGCGACACCGCGTGCACGCCCGGCGTGCGCCGTGAAACCGGGCGGCGCATCACGTTCGACACCTGGACCGGGATGATCGTCACCAACGCGGTGTCGTTCTGCATCATGGTGATCGGCGCGGCGGTGTTCTTCTCGCACGGCAAGCACGACATCGGCTCCACCGCGCAGGCTGCCGAGGCGCTGCGCCCGATCGCCGGCGAGGCGGCATTCGTCGTGTTCGCGTTCGGCATCGTCGGCTGCGGGCTGCTCGCGATCCCCGCGTTCGCGGGCAGCGCCGCATACGGTTGCGCGGAGGCGTGGCGGTTCCGCGAAGGGCTGAACGAACCGGTGCGGCGCGCACCCGCGTTCTATGCGGTACTGGCCGGCTGCGTGGTCGTCGGCATCGCGATCTGCTTCAGCCCGGTCGATCCGATCAAGGCGTTGTACTGGAGCGCGGTGCTCAACGGCGTCGCGGCAGTGCCGATGCTGGTGCTCGTGATGCTGCTGTCGCAGCGGCGCGATGCGGCCGGCCAGCCGGGCAGCGGCATCGCGTCGAAGGTGTTCGGGTGGCTGGCGGTCGCGCTGATGGCGGCATCGGTGGTCGTGATGGCCGCGGACATGCTGAGCTTGAGCTGATTGGGGCGGCATGGTTGCGCCTGCAACCGTTCACGCGTGACGGACGGCGTGGAAAGCGAACGCCCCTGAGGGTCGGGTGGCAACCGGGCACGCCGCGCGAGCGGCGTCGCCCGGCTGCCCGACCGGCAGCGTCACATCATCTTGCCGCGCGACTTTTCGGCCCGCGCCGCATCGGCCGCCGACTCGACCTTCTTCACTTCTTCCGGCGGCGGCAGCACCGCCTTGAAGCCCATCGAGTCGATCCACATCTCGCGCGCCCAGCCGCGGGTGTGATACAGGTGATGGTCCTCGTCCGCCTCCACCTCGTCGTGCGCGGCCTTCAGCGCCTTCGCCGCGTCGCGATCGCGCAACTGGTCGGCCGCATAGCCGATCAGCTCCCAGTTCAGGTGGTCCTTCGTCTCGGCGAGCACCACGCACTCGGCCGCGACGATCTGCGCGACCGCCGGGTCGGCCTGCTTCTTCGCCTGCTCGATCACCTGGACGAGCGACTTGCCGGTCGCCGCGACGGCGGCGCGCCCCGGCGACTGCGTATCCGGATCGAGGCCGAGCGTGTCGAATACCTTGCGCAGCACTTCCTGGTGATGCATCGTTTCGCGGTGGTACTTCTCCCATTCCTTGTGCAGGTCCTCGTCGGTCGCACACTTGAGCGCGGCCTCGTAGATCTTCGCGCCGCCGAGCTCGGTTTCGTATGCCTGGCACAGCAACGCCAGGATGCCTTCGTGCTTCGATTGCCGTTGGCCCATGACTGCTTCTCCGAAAAAACGGGCCGCCCGCGCGGCCCTGGGGTTGAACCGGGCACGCGTTACTGCGCGCCCACCTTGCGCTGAAGTGCTTCCGCCATGCTCAGGTGATGCCTGAGCGTCGGCAGCGCGGCGGTCGCGAACGCCCGCAGCTGCGCGTCCTGGCCGCCGCGCGCCTCTTCTTCGAACAGTGCGACCGCCTTCTTGTGCGCGTCCGGGCCAGCCGCGGCCACATACGCCGTGTCGAAGTCGTGTCCGCTCTTGCCGCGCAGCGCTTCGACGTCCGGGTCGTGGATCTGCTCGACCTGCGGCTTCATGCCCGCGCGCGCGGCGACCTCGTCGAGCTTCGCGTTCGCCTTGCCGTGGTCGGCCACCATGCGTTGCGCGAACGCGCGCACGTCCGGCGACTGCGCCTGCTTCAACGCGAGCTGGCTCGCCTGCACTTCGGCCTTGCCGGCCAGCGCGGCCTTGTCGACGAATTCCGCATCGCCGCGCTGCGGCGTCTTCGCGATGCCCGGATCGCCCGCGCCGGCGGCGCCCGACGACGGGTTGATCACGCCGCCCGGCACATGCGAATTCGACGCGGGCGGCTCGCTCGGCGCCTGTGCCTGCGCGAGCCCCGCCATGGCGAGTACGCCCGCGGCGAGCGCCGCGATCGTCCAGTTGGGTTGTTTCATGCGCTTTCTCCTGGTGTGGCTCGATCGTCACCCGCCGACGATCGAGCCGCCGTTCGGATGCAAGGTCTGTCCCGTCATGTAGCTCGCGCCGTCCGACGCGAGCAGCACATAGCAGCCGATCAGCTCGTCCGGCTGCCCCGGCCGCTTGAGCGGCACGTTCGAGCCGAACGTCGCGACCTGTTCGGCGGTGAAGGTCGACGGGATCAGCGGCGTCCAGATCGGCCCCGGCGCGACGGCGTTCACGCGAATGTCGCGCTCGGCCAGCTCGATCGACAGCGAACGCGTGAACGCGACGATCGCGCCCTTGGTCGCCGAGTAGTCGGGCAGCTTCGGGCTGCCGTGATACGCGGTCACCGACGCGGTGTTGACGATGCGCCCGCCCGCTTTCATGTGCGGCAGCGCGGCCTGCGTGCAGAAGAACATGCCGTACACGTTCGTGCGGAACGTGCGCTCGAGCTGTTCCTCGGTCACGTCCTCGATGCCCGGCTGCGGATGCTGTTCGCCCGCGTTGTTGACCAGCACGTCGAGGCGCCCCAGCCGCTCGACCGTGCGCGCGACGGCATCGCGCGCCTGCCGGCGGTCGCCGACGTCGCAAGCGATGGCCTCGCAGCGCCGGCCCGCCTGCTCGATCAGGCGCTTCGTGTGCGCGGCATCGTCGGATTCGTTCAGGTAGACGATCGCGACGTCCGCGCCCTCCTTCGCGAAACCGATCGCGACCGCGCGGCCGATCCCGCTGTCGCCGCCCGTCACGAGCGCGACCTTGCCGGCGAGCCTGCCGCTGCCGACGTAGTCGGCCGCCTCGTCGCGCGGCTTCGGATGCATGTCCCGCTCGGTGCCTGGCTGCCGGGCCTGTTCCTGGGGTGGCAGGGTCTTTGCCGTCGTCATGGGTTCCTCCTTGAACGGGTGTCGGCGAGACGTCGCAAGCGGCATGCCGCGCGGCGGCCCGGCCCGGTGCACGCGCGATGCCCGCGCGCCGCGCGCCGCGTTGCAAGCGCGTGCAGAAACGGCATGCTCAGCGCGGCGTGCCCTGCGTCGTGCCGTCCGGCCGGCGCACCGGATCGAAGTCGCGCCATTCGCCGTCCTGCCAGTCGCCTTCGACACGTTCGATCGCTTGCGCACCGGTCGCACGCAGCACGTCTTCCGCGGTGGCCGCGGTCGTCGACGTCACGCGCGCGGCCAGGATCACGCCGGTTTCGGTCTTCGCGAGCGCGCCCTTGCCTTCGGCCTGCTCGCCGCGCATCCGGCCGAGCGCGCCGCCGAACGCACCGAGATAGGCACCGGCGAGCGCACCGGCGGCCGGCACGAACCAGTAGCGCACGCCGAACGCATAGACGATCAGCCCGACGATCGCGCCGATCAGCAGCCCGCGCAGCGCGCCGACCAGCGCGCCGCGCCCGCCGGGCTTCGCGGCCGTATCGGCATACACGTCGCCGCCGATCGGAAAGCGCGCGTGCTGGCCGCCCGGGTTCAGGAAGAAGATCGACACGTCGTCCGGGCCGAACGCGCGCTCGTAAAGGTGGCGCGCCCCACCTTCCGCTTCATCGAACGTCGTGAAGCGGCCTGCGACGATCATCGCCATGGTCGTGCTCCTCGTGGCCGTAGGGTGCCGCGCACGCGAGCGCGGGCGCGACGCGACGCGGGGGCGCTCACATGAGCCGCCCGAGTTCCTTCGATACCGATGCCGGCGTGCCGTATTCCCGGTCGGGGATCTGCCTGAGCATGTCGAGTACGCGCGGGTCGGCATGCGAGCGCTCCGCGCACTCGACCACCTCCGCCTTGCTCGCCGGATAGTCCATCCCCTTCAGCGCCTTCTGCACGTCGACCGGGCTCGGCGCCTTGCCGTGCCCGCTCTGGTGGCCGCCCTTGTCGTGATCCTGCTGCTCGCGCTCGCCTTCATGCGCGCGCGCGTGGCTGTATTCGTGGCCCGTATGTTGTCGGGATGACATGGAAACCTCCTTCGATTGAAAAACGGAAAGGCACGCCATTACGTCGGGCTGCGCCGCGACCGCGCGAACGCGGCAACCATCAGCGCCGCCGCGCCCAGCGCGACCGCGCCCGCGACCTTCGGCCGCTGCACCACCGCGTTGTATGCGCAAGCGCGCAGCACGGGCCCGTCCATCCCTTCGCGCTCGTGCAGCGCATGGCGGGACTCGTACAGCGCGTTGTCGTCGCGCGGCCGCGCGGGGCGCACCGTGCGCTGGCCGCGCGAGAACAGCGTGGCCGCGATGCGATCGAACAGGCGCGGCGCGTGATACGCGCCGGCCGACGTGAGCTTCGCGGCACCGCCGACGAACAGCGCGCGGCGCGGGTGCGCCGCCGCGAACAGGATCGCGTCGGCGACGAGCTCCGGGTCGTAGATAGGCGGCGGCAGCCGCGCCTCGACGTTCATGTAGTTCTTCGCGTGCATCACGAACATCGTGTCGATCGCGGCCGGCTTGATCAGCGTGACGGACACCGGCAGGCGATCGGACTCGAGCTCGAGGCGCAGCGAATCGGTGAAACCCTTCACCGCGTGCTTCGATGCCGCATACGCGCTCTGCAGCGGCACCGGCGCGTCGGACGCCTCGCTGCCCATGTTGATGATCGCGCCGCCGTGGAAATCGCTCTTGCGCCGGAAATGATCCGACGCGACGAGCGAGCCGTGCACGACACCCCAGTAGTTGGTGTCGAACAGCCGGCGCTGATCCTCGAGCGGCACCGCCGCCGCCGTGCCGAAGATCGACACGCCCGCGTTGTTGACCCAGGTGTCGAAGCCGCCATAGGTATCAGCCGCCGTCGCGGCCGCGCGCTGCAGGTCCTCGAGAATGCCGACGTCGCCGGCGACCGGCACCGCGAGGCCGCCGTGCTGGCGGATTTCCTCGCACAGCGTGTTCAGCGCGTCCGCGTTGCGCGCGAACAGCACCAGCTTCGCCCCGCGCCGTGCCGCCTTGCGCGCGGTGACGAGGCCGATGCCGCTGGTGGCGCCCGTGATCACGATCGTCTGCTCGCCGACCGGTTTGAGCATGCAGTTCATCACTGGACTCCTTCTGCGGGGCCGGTTATTTCGGGCGGATGGTCAGCTGGTCGCGCACGTCCTGCACGCCGTCGATCTGCCTGACCACGCCGACGGCCTGCGTGCGCTGCTGCTCGTCCGGCACGCTGCCGGTCAGCATCACGACGCCGTGACGCGTCTTCACGTGAATGTCGCCGGCCGACAGGCCGCTCGTGCCGACCAGCTCGGCCTTCGCCTTGGTCGTGATGGTCGCGTCGCGGATTTTCGTGCCGGTGCTCGAATGCGTCATCGACGACGATGACGACGACGACATGGATGACGATGCCGAGCCGTCGTCTCCGGCGGCGAACACATTCGGCGCGACGGCGATACAGGCGGTGGCCGCGGCGATCGCGACCGCCATGCCGAGACGGCTGGCGGGATGACGGCGGAATCGCGGTGCGCGGGCTTGCAGCGGGAATACCTTCATCGTGACCTCCTATCGTGAGGCCGGCGTGGCCGGCGGACGTCCGGGTGTCGCAAATCGCGTGCCGCGCGCAACCGGCCGCATCCCCGCTCGGCCCGCCGATCGGACGCCCTTTCATCCAACCCGTTGTAATTTTTTCGGCACCTGGGCGGGGCGTGCCGCCCGCAAAGTGACGGGCATGGCGATTGCCGCAGAGGGACGCAACGGGGCTCGCCGGCGCGGGCCCCGACCTCGGGAGCACTACCATGCAAAGAATCGCGTTGATCAGTGAACATGCGTCACCGCTGGGGGTGATCGGCGGCGTGGACGCGGGCGGCCAGAACATCTACGTCGCGAACGTCGCGAAGCAGTTGGCCGAGCGCGACCTCGACGTCGACGTCTACACCCGCTGCGACGATCCGCACCTGCCGGAAGTCGTGCAGATCGGCCCGCGCATGCGCGTGATCCACGTACCGGCCGGGCCGCCCGCCGCCGTGCCGAAGGAACGGCTGCTGCCGTACATGGGTGCGTTCGCGGACTACATGACCGCGCGCATGCGGCGCGAGCCCGACCCCGTCGACGTGATGCACGCGAACTTCTTCATGTCGGGCGAGGCCGCGCTGCGCGTGAAGCAGCGTCTCGGGATTCCGCTCGTCATGACGTTCCATGCGCTCGGCCGCGTGCGCCGGCTGCATCAGGGCGCGGCCGACGGTTTCCCCGACGAACGCTTCGCGATCGAGGACACGCTCGCGCGCCGCTCGGACCGGCTGATCGCCGAGTGCCCGCAGGATGCGCTCGACCTGACCACGCACTATCGCGCCGACGCCGCGCGCATCGAGATCGTGCCCTGCGGGTTCGATGCGGGTGAATTCCGGCCGGTGCCGCGCGTCGATGCGCGTGCGCGGCTCGGCTGGCCCCACGATGCATTCGTCGTGCTGCAGCTCGGGCGGCTCGTGCCGCGCAAGGGCATCGACACCGTGATCGACGCGCTCGCGCGGATGCCACGTGACCCGAACCGGCCGACGCGGCTCTACATCGTCGGCGGCAGCCACGCGACACCCGACCCGGCGCGCGATCCGGAACTCGCACGCCTCGCCGCGCTCGCGCACGACGCCGGCATCGCGGAACGCGTGACGTTCGTGGGCCGGCGCGAGCGCGACGCGCTGCACCTGTACTACAGCGCGGCGGACGTCTTCGTGACGACGCCGTGGTACGAGCCGTTCGGCATCACGCCGGTCGAGGCGATGGCATGTGCCGCGCCGGTGATCGGCAGCGACGTCGGCGGCATTCGTACGACGGTCGACGACGGCGTCACCGGCTACCTGGTGCCGCCGCGCGACCCGGCCGCGCTCGCCGGGCGGCTCGTGCAGCTGCGCGCGCAACCGGCGCTGTGCGATGCGCTCGGCCGGGCCGGTTATCTGCGCGCCCACCGCTTCTACACATGGCGCGGCGTGACCGACCGCCTCGTCGACATCTACCGCGACGTCGCGCATCCGCAACGTGCCGGCACGGCGGCCGGCAGCCGCCGCACGCCCGTCGCGACCACGCCGGGCGTACTCGCCCACCGCAAGGAGAATGCATGATGAAGGGCTACGATCGCAAACGGGTACTCGTCACCGGCGGCGCCGGGTTTCTCGGTTCGCATCTGTGCGAACGCCTCGTGACGGCCGGGCACGACGTGCTGTGCGTCGACAATTTCTACACGGGCGCGAAGGACAACATCGCGCACCTGCGCGATGCGCCGAACTTCGAGCTGATGCGGCACGACGTGACGTTTCCGCTGTACGTCGAGGTCGATGAAATCTACAACCTCGCATGCCCTGCGTCCCCCGTGCACTATCAGCGCGACCCGGTGCAGACGACCAAGACCAGCGTGCATGGCGCGATCAACCTGCTCGGCCTAGCGAAGCGCGTGAAGGCGCGCATCCTGCAGGCATCGACGAGCGAAGTGTACGGCGATCCCGACGTGCATCCGCAGGACGAGCGCTACTGCGGCCGCGTGAACCCGATCGGCATCCGCGCGTGCTACGACGAAGGCAAGCGCTGCGCGGAAACGCTGTTCATGGACTATCACCGCCAGTACGGCGTCGACGTGCGGATCGCGCGGATCTTCAACACGTACGGGCCGCGCATGCATCCGGCCGACGGGCGCGTCGTGTCGAACTTCATCACGCAGGCGCTGGCCGGCGAAGCATTGACCGTCTACGGCGACGGCAGGCAGACGCGCTCGTTCTGCTATGTCGACGACATGGTCGATGCGCTGATCCGGCTGATGGACGAACCCGGCGACGCCTGCGAGCCGGTGAACCTCGGCAGCGACGACGAGATCGCGATGATCGACGTGGCGCGCGAGGTCGTGAGGATCGTCGGCGCGACGGTCGCGATCGAGTTCCGTCCGTTGCCGTCCGACGATCCGCGTCAGCGCCGGCCCGATCTCGACGCCGCGCACCGGCGCCTCGGCTGGCGCGCGACGACGCCGCTCGCGAGCGGGCTCGCGCATACCGCGCGGTATTTCATCCATCGGCAGGTCGCGAATCACACGCCGGGCGATCTCGTGCGCAGCACGCGGATCGCGTCGCACATGCTCGCGCAGATCAGCACACGGAACCGGCCGGGGGCGGCGACGTGAACGGCACGACGTGACACGACGCTGCGTCGTCGCGCGCCCGGGGCGACGGGCGCCGCGCATCGGCCGACGCGCGTCAGCCGTCGCGCGTCGTCACGCGCGCGATCCGGCGGGCCAGCTCGCGCACGTCGACCGGCTTGCACAGATAGCCGTCGAAGCCCGCTTCGAGCGCACGGCGTTCGTCGCCGAGGCCCGCGTGCGCGGTGACCGCGAGCACGCGCAGGTTGGGCGGGCTGCCGCCGTTCGCGCCGCCGCGGCGCAACGCATCGAGCAGCCAGAAGCCGTCGCCGTCGGACATCGCCAGATCGGACAGCACGACGGTCGGCTTCACCTCCGCGACGATGGCGAGCGCGTCACGGCCCGACGACGCGACCGCGACGACCGCACCGAGCGTCGCCAGCGCGGCGGTCAGGCTCGCACGCGTGGTCGGGTCGTCGTCGACGATCAGGATGCGCTGCGACTCGAGCATCGGCGTACCGCGCGCGACGTCGTCCGGCGTGACGCTCCACGCCATCGCCCCCGCCGGCTGCCAGCCGGCCGGCAACGTCACGGTGAACGTGGCGCCGCGATTGCGGCCCGGGCTCGCGACGCTGACCGTGCCGCCGTGCAGCTCGGCGATATGCCGCACGATCGACAGGCCGAGCCCGAGCCCGCGCCGCGACGAGGCAGGCGACTCGTCCGCGCGGCGGAACATGTCGAACACGTACGGGATGAAATCCGGCGCGATGCCTTGCCCGGTATCGGCGACGGTCAGCATCGCGTGCCCGGCGTCGCGCGACAGCGTGACCGTCACCGCGCCGCCGGCCGGCGTGAATTTCAGCGCGTTCGACACGAGGTTCGACAGCATCTGCCGCAAGCGCTCCGCGTCGCCCGACACCACGCATGTGGACGTGGCGCAGTCGAATTCGAGCGCGATGCCGGCCGACGACGCGGCCGTCTGGAACGTGCCCGTCGCATCGGCGAACAGGCGCACCACGTCCACCGGCATCGAATCGATCCGCAGCTTGCCGGTCGCGAGCGACGATGCGTCGAGGATGTCGCCGACCATGCGCGTGAGCGAACGCGCGCTGCGATCGATCGCGTCGATCGCCTGCTGCTGCAATCCTTCTTCGCGCGAATTGCGCAGCACCTCGACCCAGCCGTAGATCACGTTCAGCGGCGTGCGCAGTTCGTGCGACACGGTCGCGAGCAATTCGTCCTTCAGGCGGTTCGACGTATCGGCCTGGTCGCGCGCGTCGCGCGCGCCCTGCAGCGAGCGGTGCGCGCGCAGGTCGCGGCGGCGCTGTGCGCCGGTCTCGCGCAGCGTCAGCGACAGCGCGACGCTGGCGCGCAGGTCGCCGCGCACCGGGCATGCGGACACCGTTGCGCGAAAGCGCCGGCCGTCGCGGCGCACGCACAGCAGTTCGAGCGGGCCGACCGGTTCGCGCATCGCGTCGAACGTTTCGGCCAACGGATTGCGCTGCAGCCAGCGCATCGCGACGAGCGATTCGAACGGGCGCCCGTAGGCCTCGGACTCGTCGTACCCGAAGATCCGCTGCGCGGCCGGGTTCCAGCTGACGATGCGGCCCTGGCCGTCGACCCCGACGATCGCGTCCGGCGATGCCTCGACGACCGCGAGCTGCAGCCGCGACTTGTCGGCGCGCGCGCGCGCCACGCCGGCATCGCAGAACAGCAGCACCGCGCCGTCGATGTTGCCGTCCGCATCGGCGATCGGCGCCGCCGCCTCGGCGATCGGCACCGGCGTGCTGCCGGCCGCGCCGTGCAGCCAGTGCCGGTCGGACAACGCATGCACGCCGCCGAGCGCCCGCTCGAGCGGCGTGGCCTGCACGCGCCGGCCGTCGTGATCGAACAGGCGCAGCACGTCGCTCACGGGCCGGCCCGTCGCCTCGTCCACGCCGCAGCCTGCCAGCTCGGCCGCCACCACATTCAGGTAAGTCACCCGGCCTTTCCCGTCGGTCGCGATCACGCCGTGCGGCAGCGACTGCAGCACGGCTTCGAGCTGCCGCCGCGCGGCCGCGTCACGCCGGCGCGCGACGTCATTCGTGAGCCGCGCGTGGTGCAGCATCGCCGCGCCCGCGCAGACCAGCATGCCGACCAGCAGGAAGACGAAGAGCTGCACGAGCCGGGCCGACAGCGGCCCGGTGTACGCGGCCGGATCGGACAGGAACAGCGTCCAGATCAGCAGCCCGCTGACCACGGTCGACACGATCCCGAACAGGAACGACGTCACCCAGGCCGCGCCGGCCAGCATCGGGTAGTACAGGATCAGCGACAGGTTCACGCCGCCGAAGCGGATCGCCAGCGCCTGCAGCACGGTGGCGATCGCGACGAACATCACGGCGGTTGCGTAATTTCCGACCTGCGGCCGTGCAAATTCAAACATCGGACACGCTCCTGCCGACCCGCCGGCGGCAGCCGGCCACGCGCAGCCGGACGGGCACGTCACCTGCTCGGCCGCCTGTGCTGACCTGGGAGACCTTCATACCATGACCGCTCCGACACGCTGGCTCGTCGTCTCGCCGCACCTCGACGACGCCGTATTCAGTTGCGGGCAGCTGCTCGCGCAGGCACCGGGCTCGGTCGTCGTCACGGTGTTCGCGGGCATTCCGGAACACGGTACGGCCGCGCCGCCGTGGGACCGTCGCGCGGGATTCCGCACGGCCGACGACGCGATGCGCAGGCGCCGCGACGAGGACCGTCATGCGCTCGCGCTGCTCGATGCGCGGCCCGTCTGGCTCGACTTCCTCGACGACCAGTACGGCACGCCGGCCGCGTCGGCGGCAATCGCCGCGCGCGTGGCCGACGCGATCGACGCGCACCCGGGCTTCGGCGTGCTGGCGCCGGCCGGCCTGTTCCATCGCGATCACCTGCAGGTGCAGCGGGCCGTGCTGGCACTGCTGCGCGATCACGGCCGGGCCGGCGACGCAGCGCGCGTGTGGCGCTTCTACGAGGATGTGCCGTACCGGCGGATCGACGGGTTGATGGCCCGGCGCGTGACCGGCTGGCGCGAGCACGGCTGGATCGGCCACCCGGTCGGCGCGCCGGGCGGCAACGGCATGGACGCGGCGGCAGCGAAGGCCGCTGCCGTCGACGCGTATGCGAGCCAGATTGCGCTGTTGGAGCCTCATATGCGTGCCGATCTCCGTGAACCCGAAACATACTGGCGGCTCGAATGCGACGGCACGTCCGCGTGACGCCCGCGCGTGTCGTGCTGCCGCCGCGCGAACCACGCGTGACCGCGGTGGTGCTGACCTGCCGGCGCTCGCTGGAGCTCGCGCGCACGCTGGCGCGGCTCTCCGCGCTGCCCGACCGGCCGGCGATCGTCGTCGTCGACAACGGCTCGGACGACGCGACCGCGGCGCTCATGCACAGCCGCTTTCCTCATGCGACGCTGGTGCATGCGCCGGCCAATCTCGGGGCCGCCGGCCGCAACCTCGGCGCGGCCGTCGCCCGCACGCGCCACGTCGCGTTCTGCGACGACGACACGTGGTGGGCGCCCGGTTCGCTCGCCGAAGCCGCGAACCTGCTCGATGCGTACCCGCATGTCGCGGCCGTCACCGCGCGCGTGCTGGTCGGCCCCGACCGGCGCGAAGACCCGACCTGCCGGCTGATGGCCGACAGCCCGCTCGATGCGCCCGTCGCGCTGCCGGGCCGCCCGATCCTCGGGCTGCTGGCCGGCGCGAGCGCATTCCGGCGCGACGCGTTCGTGGCCGCGGGCGGCTATCATCCGCGCTACTTCCTCGGCGGCGAGGAAGCGCTGCTCGCGCTCGACCTGTATCGCGCGGGCGCGTGGCTCGTCTATGCACCGCGTCTGACGGTTCATCATTACCCTTCGAAGCAACGCGACGTGCAGACGCGCGCGAGCGTGTCCGCCCGCAACGCGGTGTGGACCGCGTGGCTCAGATGGCCGGCCCGCGCCGCGCTCGCGCATACCGTCCGCATGCTGCCGCGCCTGTGGCGCGAACGCGGCATCGTGCCCGCCTTCGCGGGCCTGCCGTGGATCCTGCGCGAACGGTGCGCGCTGCCGCCGCACGTCGAACGCATGCGCCGCCGGCTCGACGACGACGCGCGTCGCCGCGCGGGCGGGCGCGCATGAGCGCGCCCGGCATGACATCAGGAGTCCGGTTTTTCCGCTTCGTCTTCCAGTTGCGCGAGCCGGTTGTAGATCGTCTTCAGGCTCACGTCCAGCACTTCGGCCGCCTGCGCCTTCACGCCGCCGCATTTCGCGATCGTGCCGAGAATCAGCTTGTGGTCGACTTCCTCGAGCGGCGTGCCGAACGGCACCGTCACGCGATCCTCGTGCGCGTCGACCATGTTCGACAGTTCGTCCATGATCGGCGGCGGCAGCGTGTCGATCACGTCCGCGTCGGCGAAGATGCTCGCTCGCTGCACGAAGTTGCGCAGCTCGCGCACGTTGCCGGGCCATGCGTAGGACTTCAGCGCTTCGCGCGCGGCGGGCGCAAAGCGCAGATTGCGGCCGCTTTCCTCGTTGTAGTGCTGCAGGAACGCGTCGGCGAGCATCGGGATGTCGTCGCCGCGCTCGCTCAGCGACGGCAGCGGAATCGGGAACACGTTGATCCGGTGATAGAGGTCGGGCCGCAGCTTGCCGTCGGCCATCGCGGCTTCCGGATCGCGGTTGGTCGCCGCGACGATGCGCACGTCGACGTCGATCTCGCGCGTCGAGCCGAGCCGCGTGAGCCGCCCGGTTTCCAGCACGCGCAGCAGCTTGACCTGCGATTCGACCGGCATCTCGGTGATTTCGTCGAGGAACAGCGTGCCGCCGTCCGCGCGTTCGAAGAAGCCCTTGTGCTGCCGCTCGGCGCCGGTGAAGCTGCCGCGGTCGTGGCCGAACATTTCGCTCTCGACGAGATTCGCGGCGATCGCGCCGCAGTTCACCGCGAGGAACGGGCCGCGGCGGCGCAGGCTCAGGTCGTGCACCGTCTGCGCGGCGAGTTCCTTGCCGGTGCCCGACTCGCCGGTGAGCAGCACCGACGCCTCGGTGCGCGCGACGCGACCGATCGCATCGTAGACGGCCTGCATCGCGGGCGAGCTGCCGAGCATCCGGCCGAAGCGGCCGAGACGCTTCAGTTCGGAGCGCAGTTCGGCGATTTCCTCATGCAGTGCGGTGGTGCGCGGCACGCGCGCGAAGATGCTGTTCAGCCGCTGCATGTTGATCGGCTTCACCAGATAGTCGGTCGCGCCGCGCCGCAATGCGTCGATCGCGGTTTCGAGGCTCGCGTGACCGGTGGTCAGCACCATTTCGCAATGCGCGCGCTTCGGCAACGCGTCGAACAGATCCATGCCGTTGCCGTCCGGCAGCACGAGATCGCACAACACGAGATCGGGGGTGTGCGTCGAGACGAGCGTGCGCGCTTCTTCGAGCGTCGCGGCCGTGTCGCATGCAAGCTGCTGCGCTTGCGCGAGGGTCGCGAGCATCGTTCGCGTATCGGCGTCGTCTTCGACGATCAGGACATAAGGCATCGAAGCTCCTGGTGGGTGCGGCCCGGGCGCAAGGCGTCGGCCGAAACCGCGGCGGGCGTGCGATGCGGGGTACGACGCCGGAACCCGGCGGCACATCCGCACCGCACACGAATGAGCAAATTAGCTGTCCTGCAGTGACAAACGCGTGCCTAGAAGTATAGAAGAAGTGCGTCGTGCCTTCGCCGATCATCGAATAAATCTATCTGTCGTCGACCACCGCATTGCCAGATTCAATCCGGCGAAACGGGCATAAAAGGTATGCTTTCCACATGAAAAAATGATGCGTGGCGGTCATTTTTTCGCGTGCTCCTCGACGGTTTCGGTCAATACTTCCAACTCGATACACTCATGTCGAAATCCGACGATGACGGCGCGCGGCTGTTCGGCCGCTCGTCAACGATTCAGGACCTGCTGCTGAAGGTAGCGCGTGTCGCCGCGACGCGCGTCAGCGTCCTGGTGGTCGGCGAGAGCGGCGCCGGCAAGGACATCGTCGCGCGGCTCATCCACGACATGAGCCCGCGCCGGCGCGGGCCGTTCGTGCCCGTCAACTGCGGGGCGATCCCGAAGGACATCGCGGAATCCCATTTGTTCGGACATGAAAAAGGCAGCTTCACCGGCGCGATCGCGCAACATGTGGGCATGTTCGAAGCCGCGCGCGGCGGCACGCTGTTTCTCGACGAAATCGCGGAAATGCCGGCGGAATTGCAGGTGAAACTGCTGCGCACGCTGGAGACGAACACGATCGTGCGCGTCGGCGGTCACGAAGCGATTCCGCTCGACGTGCGGATCGTCGCGGCCACCCATCACGATCCGGTCGAGGCCGTGCGCAGCGGCCGGCTGCGCGAGGATCTGTTCTACCGGATCGCGACGATCGCGCTGCACGTGCCCGCGCTGCGGCAGCGCGAGGACGACGTCGGCGACATCGCGCTGCAGATCGTCGAGCGGCTGAATGCGCGGCATCGCACGCGCAAGCGTCTGTCGCTGCAGGCGATGAAGGCGCTGCGCGCCTATACGTGGCCCGGCAACGTGCGCGAGCTGCGCAACGCGCTGGAGCGCGCGTTCATTCTCGCCGACGAGCAGATCGAACTGCAGCTGCCGCGCCGCCAGCCGCCGCGCGAGGAGGTGCGTCACAACGCGATGACGCTCCATATCGGCACGACGCTCGCGCATACGCAGCAGCGCTTCATCGTCGCGTCGCTGCGCCATTTCAACGGCGACAAGCCGCGCACCGCGAAGGCGCTCGGCATCAGCCTGAAGACGCTGTACAACCGGCTCGCGCTGTTGCCCGAACACGAGCGCAACGCGGCGAGCGGCGCGGCTGCGCCGACGCCCGCCGCGAGCAGCGCAAGCGGCGCCGGCGGCACCGCCGGTGCCGCCGGTGCGGCCGGCAGCCCGAGCGCCGGTATGCCGCCGGGCGCAACGAACCCGTAACCGGGCCGCGACGGCGGCCGCCCGGTCTACGCCGCGACGTCGCACAACGCGCTGTCCCACTCGCGCACGAACCGCTCGATCCCGAACCGCTCGCACGCGTCGCGCTTCGCCGCCGCGCCCCACTCGCGCGCGAGATCCGGATCGCGGAGCAGCATGCGCATCGCGTCGATCAATACGGCAGGCCGCGTATCGGCGACCCCGTTGCAGCCGCTCCTCACGAGCTGCGCCATCTCCGTCGTTGCGAGCGCAACGATCGGCAGCCCGATCATCATCGCCTCGATCACCGCGAGCCCGAGGCTCGTGTAGCGGATCGGATTGAAGAAGAAGCGGTAGTGCGACAGGAACTGCGGGAGCGCCGGATTCGGCACCTCGCCGATGCCGCCGAGTTCGGCCGAGCCCATCCCGACCAGATCGAGCGGCACGCTGTGACGCACGGTCTCGAACAGGTCGGCGCCGAGGCGCCGCCCGCGTCGCGCGAGGTGGTTCACGACCGTCACGCCCTTGGGCAGCGTGCCGCGATACTCGACACCGTCGGGCAGCAGCACGCCGTGCTCGATCACGCGCGTCGGCGTGACGCCGCTGTCCCACATCAGCGCGTTGAACGGCGTCACGTGCACCAGCAACACGTTCGGGTCCTGCACGGGGTGCAGCGTGTCGGTCGGGTGCTCGCGCGGCGGATCGTGTTCGACGAACAGCGCCGGCAGCGCACGCTGCGCGTCGCTCAGGAGCCGCAACCGGTCGTGCGCGTAGTGATTGTGATGCTGGTACAGCACGCAGTCGAACTCGGTGTCGCGCACGCACTCGACGGGCACCTCGTACACGTTGTCGCCCCACGGCAGGTGCCCGACCCGACCCGCGTAACCGGGCGGATGCTGCGGCTTCGTCACGATGTAGAAATCGTGCGGCGCCTGCGACAGGTAATACAGATAGTTGCCATGCACGTGCCAGGTGAGCACGCGCAAGCGCTTACGTGACATGACGTCTCTCCTCCGCGAGCAGCTTGCCCGCCCGCTCCATCACGTCGTCGACGCCGATCGCCGTCGCGCACTCGTGCCCGTACGGGCAGGTGTCGAACGCGCACGGCCGGCAGGCCGGATAGTGCGCGAGCACGCGATGGCGTTCGGCGTCGAGCGGCGCCCAGCGGGCCGTGTCGCTGCCGCATGCGACGACGATGCTCGGCGTGCCGAACGCCGCCGCGACATGCGACACGCCCGTGTCGTTGCACAGCACGAGCCGCGCGCGGCCGATCAGCGCGGCCAGCGCGCCGAGCGGCGTGCGCCCGCACAGGTTCACGCACGGCCGCGCGAGATGTTCGACGAACGCGCCGGCCAGCGCGAGTTCCGCGCGCGTGCCGGTCAACACGATCTGCCAGCCGTCGTCCGCGAGCTGGCGTGCCGCGCTCGCGAAACGCTCGACCGGCCAGCGCCGCGACGCCATCCGCGCGCCCGGATGAACGATCACGTAGCGGCCCGGATCGAGCGCATGCTCGTCGCACAGCACGTGCCACAGCGCGTAGTCGAGGCCGCCCAGCGGAAATTCCAGGTAGTCGCCCCAGTCCGGATAGCCGAGCTTGCGGGTCAGCGCCAGGTAGCGCGTGACCTCGGGCTCGCCGTCGCGCCAGACGAGCGCACAGTCGAGCGCGGTCGTGCCGCCGTCGGGCGGCACGAAACCGGCGGTGCGCGTCGCACCGAGCGACGCGACGATCGCGTTGGTCTGCACGCCGCTGCCGTGCAGCTGGATCGCGAGATCGAAGTCGCGCGCGCGGCATTCCGCGACGAATGCCTCGCGCGCGGCCGGCTCGGCGTCCGGCTGCTCGCCGAGGCCCGGCGCGCCTGGAAACGCGATGAAATTGTCGATGTAGTCCGAGAAGCGCGATGCGAACTCGCGCGCCCACGGCAAGCCGATCAGCGTGATGCGCGCATCCGGCTCGCCGCGCCGCAGCGCGCGCAGCGCCGGCACCGCGCACAGCATGTCGCCGAGCTGCAGCGCGCGGAACACCGCGATGCGCATCGGACCGGACGACGAAACGGATTCGAGCATCATAGGAAGAACACCCGGAAGTGGAGCGCACCGCGCACGCGCCAGTACAGCGACACGGGCGGAATCGCGATCGACGTGACGATCATCTCGGCGACATGCGACGGCGTGAGCCGCGTGCCGCGCAGCCGCTTCGCGCAGAATGCGGCCGTGATCACGGCCCAGGCCGCCGCGCATGCGATGCCCGGCACGCGCCATCCGGCCGCGAAACAGCCGAGCGCGCCGAGCGCGAACAGCACGGCCGCGTAGTAATTCCACGGCGGCATCGCGCGAATATGACGCCGGTAGGTCGCGCGATGCTTCTTGTACAGCAGCGCGTCGAAATACACCTTCGACTGCTGGCCGATGCTCGCGCCCCAGCGCGCGGGACGCACTGGATGCACGATCCGCGCGGCATCGACGCCGACGATCGGCCCCGCATGCTCGCGCAGCGCGAACATCAGGTCGGCGTCCTCGCGCCATGCGCGCGTGAAGCGCTCGTCGAACCCGCCTACGCGCTCCAGCGCCGCGCGCCGCACGAAGCAGTTCGCGGTCGCGAATTCCGCATGCGCGAGGCCGGCCGCGTCGCGCTCGTGGTCGGTCGGGCGCGCTCGCAACGGCACGTCGATGCGCCCGGCCGCGGCCGCCGCCGACGGTTCGGCCAGCAGCGCGGCAGCGCCGTGGCGCAGCCAGGTCGGATCGGGAATCGTGTCGTCGTCGGTGAACGCGATCAGCGCGCCGCGCGCGCTGCGCCAGCCGATGTTGCGCGCGCCCGCCGGCCCCTGCGTATCCGGCGCGGTCATGTAGCGGATCACCGGCACGTCGGTCATGCGCGCACGACACGCGTCGACGGTTTCCCATGCGCTGCCGGCCGGGTCGTCGTCGACGACGACGATCTCGTAGGTGGTCGGATCGAACACCTGCGCGCACAGCGCGTCGAGGCAGCGTTCGAGCAGGCGGGGCCGCCGGTACGTCGGCACGACGACCGACACGACCGGCGGCAGTTGCGTGTCGCGCATGTTCATCTCGGCTTCTCCAGCAGGAACGAACCGATCACGAGCGCGTCGAGCGGCGAAGTCCAGAAGCACTCGAGCGCGTCGCGCGGCGTGCAGACGATCGGTTCGCCGCGCGTGTTGAACGACGTGTTGACGAGCACCGGCACGCCGGTCAGCGCGTCGAACTCGGACAGCAGCGCATGCAGCAGCGGATGCTGGTGTGCGTCGACGGTCTGCACGCGCGCGGTGCCGTCGATGTGGCGCACCGCCGGAATCGTCGCCTCGGCGCCGGGCGCGATGTCGTACACGAACAGCATGAACGGCGCGCGCAGCGGCGTGCGCCGCCCGCCGTTGAACCAGTGGTGTGCGTGGCTTTCTAGCACGACCGGCGCAACCGGCCGGAAGTCCTCGCGATCCTTGATCCGGTTCAGCTTGCGCTGCATGTCCGGATCGATCGGCGACGCGAGGATCGAGCGCGCACCGAGCGCGCGCGGCCCGAACTCCATGCGGCCCTGGAACCAGCCGATCACGCGGTTTGCCGCGAGCAGCGCGGCCGTCTGGCTGGCGACGTCCGCGAGCCGCCGGTACGGCAGCCGCGCCTCCTTCAGGAACGCCTCGATCGCATCGTCGCCGTACGACGGCCCGAGATACGCGTGATCCATCCGCCAGTCGCCGCGCATCCCGCGCATCCGGAAATCGGTCCACAGCGCGGCGCCGAGCGCGGTGCCCGCGTCGCCTGCCGCCGGTTGAACCCACACGTCGTCGAACGGGCCGCGATCGCGGATCTTCGCGTTCATCACGCAGTTCAGCGCGACGCCGCCCGCCATCGCCAGTTGCTGCTCGCCGCTCTCGGCCGCGAGCCAGTCGACCGCCTGCAGCGTCGTTTCCTCGAGCACCAGCTGCAGCGCATGCGCGATGTCGCAGTGATGCGGCTCGATCGGTCCGCCGCGCTCGCGCGGCGCGCCGAACAGCGCGACGAGATCGCCGTCGGCAACCTCGTAGCGCCCGTCGCCGTTGTAGCTCACCAGCTTGCGCATCGCGTCCGCGAACACCGGCTTGCCGTACGACGCGAGCGCCATCACCTTGTACTCGTCCGACGAATGCAGGAAGCCGAGGTAGCGGGTCACGCGCTCGTACAGCAGGCCGAGCGAATGCGGCAGGTTGACCTGGCCGAGCCGCCGGTACGACTGGCCGTCGAACACGCCGTAGCTCGTCGTCGCGCGTTCGCCGCGTCCGTCCATCGTCATCACCGCGCAGTGCTCGTACGGCGCCGCGAGAAACGCGCTCGCCTCGTGCGCGAGATGGTGCTCGATGAAATGCCAGCGAAACGGCCCGTCGTGCGCGACGCCGCGAAAGCGCCGCTGCAGGTGGTGCGGCGCGCCGCCCGCGAGCTGGCGCGGCGCGTTCACGATCGACGACAGGAACAACGGATGCCACGGCGATGCGCCGTCGGCACGCCGCGCATGCGCGGACGGTGCGAGCGGCAGCGTCAGCTCGGGCGCGTCGCCGTGACGGTCCAGTTCGAGCCACGGATCGTACGAATACGCGACATGGTCGACGTCCGCGAGCGCGATGCCCGCTTCCGCCAGACAATAGTCGATCGCGTGAAACGGCAGCTCCCAAGTCGAGAACGGCACCGGCCGCTTCGCGTGCTTCACGTGCGTGAAGCGTTCGTCCTCGGCCGCCGCGATCACCGCGCCGTCGCGCACGAGGCACGCGGCGCTGTCGTGAAAGGCGGCATTGATGCCGAGCGTATAGGTCGGAGCAGGCATGCGTCAGGTCCTCGTGATGACTTGCGCGAACGGAATCACGTTCGACACGCTCGACGCGTTCGCCGCGACTGGCTCGGCAGCGTGCAAGGTGGCGCGCGCGGCCGCGTGTTGCGCATGGCGCGCGCTGCGGCGCAACAAGCCGTGCGTCGCCTCGACGACATCGTCGACGCTCACGCCGAGCAGGCACGGATGGCCGGGCTGGTTGCAGACGCTGCGGTAGCAGTTGCGGCACGGCACGTCGACGTTCAACGCGCGGTGCGGCACACGCCACGGCGTGTGCTGCGGATTGGTCAGCGCGTACAGATCGACGACCGGCGTGCCGAGCGCGGCCGCGAGATGCACGGGACCGCTGTTGTTCGTCAGCAGCAGGTCGGCCGTCTCGATCAGCGCGCCGAGCTCGCCGAGCGGCAGCACGCCGGCGAGCGGCACGGCGCGCGGCCCCGCGCGTTCGCACACGGCATCGACGAGCGCGCGCTCGTCGGTGCCGCCCGTCACCGCGATGCCGTCGAACAGCGGCGCGAGCCGCGCGGCCACGTCGCCGAAGCGCTCGGCCGGCCAGCGCCGCGATGCCGCGCTCGCGCCCGGATGCACGACCAGCCAGCGCGTGCGCGCCGGCGCCGGCCGGCGCGGGCCGCCGATGCGCAGCAGCGCCGCGCGCAAGCGCGAGTGCAGCGCGCGTCGCGCCGCATCGCCCGGCTCGAACGCCATGCGCCAGTCGCACGTCTTCGCGCCGATCGCGCGGACCAGCGCAAGCTGGCGCGCGACTTCGTGGCGCACGCGCGAATCCGGCTCGGTCTCGGGCACGCGGTCGGTCAGCAGTTCGTAGGGGTTCTCGCGGCAATGCGCGAGCCGCAGCGGGATGCCCGCGAGCCAGCACATCATCGCGGCCGGCAACGGACTCTGGCTGTATACGGTGAAGATCACGGCCGCGTCGAAGCGGCCGGCCAGCAGCCGGTCGATCATGTCGAGATCGACGACCGGATCGCCGCGCACGTCCGGATGCTTGACCCACGGCGCGTCGTACGTCCACACGTCGTCGACCATCGGCAGGTGTTTCGCCAGCGCGGCGCCGGTGCGCGACGTCAGCAGCGTGAGCCGGCGGCCGCGCCCGCTCTCCTTCAGCGCGCGCAATGCGGGGGTCGTCATCAGCACGTCGCCGAGGCTGTCGAGGCGCACGCACAGAATGCGCCGCGCGCGATCCCAGGCGGCGCTCATCGCCGCACCCACGAGCCGTGGCGGCGCACGGCCTCGCGCGCGACGAGGTCGGCGGCGAGGTCGAGCCGGTCGACCACATGGTGCGGCGTGCGCGCGGCATCGAGCCGCCATTGCGTCTCGTTGCCGCGGTCGACGAGTATCGTGCCGCAGCGCGCGGCGCGGCCGGCCTCGACGTCGTCGAGAATGTCGCCGATCATCCAGCTCCACTCGGCGACCGCGCCGAGCGTGGCGATCGCGCGGCGCACCATCCCCGGGCGCGGCTTGCGGCAGATGCAGTCGCAGGTGTAGCGCGGCACGCTGCCCGCCGGGTGATGCGGGCAATAAAAAAAGTCCGCCAGCACCGCGCCGTTCGCTTCGAACAATTCGGCGAGACGCTGACGGACCGCGCCAAGCTTCGATTCGGCAAAGTAGCCGAGCGCGACGCCCGGCTGGTTCGACACGACCGCGATCGGCATGCCCGTCGCGCCGAGCGTGCGCAATGCGCGCGCGGCGCCCGGCGCAAGCTGCATCCGCGCGGGGTCGACGTTGTACGGCAGGTCCTCCAGCAGCGTGCCGTCCTTGTCGAGCAGCACCGCGCCGGGCAGCCGTCGCGCGCGACTCACGGCCATGACGTCTCCTTCATCGGCAGCACCATCAGTTCCGGCACGACGGTGCCCGGCGGCTGCGTCAGCACGAAACGCACGGCCGCCGCGACGTGTTCCGGCGGCTGCAGCGTGTCCACGTCGATGTCGGGGAAGCGATCGAGGAGGAACGGCGTGTGCATCCCGCCCGCGACGATCGCCGACACGCTCACGCCGGCCGGCCGAAGCTCCGCATGCAACGCATGCGACAACCCGAGCAGCCCCCACTTCGTCGCGTGATACGCGGACGCATTCGGCCATGCGCGCTTCGATGCGGTCGACGCGATGTTGACGATGTGGCCGCTGCCGCGGGCCTTCATCATCGGCACGGCCGCGTGGCACATCAGGTACGGGCCGAACAGGTTGGTCATCATCACCTGCTGCCAGGCGGCGACGCTGACGTCGTCGATCGGCGCGGTCACGTCGATCGCCGCGTTGTTGACGATCACGTCGACGTCGCCGAGCGCCTCGCGCGCGTCGTGCATGACCTGCAGCACCGACGCCTCGTCGCGCACGTCGAGCGGCCGACCGACCGCGCGACCGCCATGCCGCTCGAGGCGCTGCGCGACGGCCGCCGCGCGATCGCCGTCGAGATCGGCAACGATCACGTGTGCGCCGTGTCGCGCCAGTTCCTCGCAAATGGCCTCGCCCAGGCCGCGACCGCCGCCCGTCACGAGCGCGGTGCGACCGGCGAGCGACGCTCGCGCTGGATCGTGAGTCGCGTTCAACATGCACCTCCTGTAAGCGTCCGGAATATCGAGGCGTTGACACTTGTCGTGACAAACGTCGTACCAGAGGTACAGCGAAAACCGTGCCATTGCGCGAACGCCCGCGCCACATCGCGCTCCCCCCGCGCGCCCGCTGGCTTTTTTATAACCGGCTGTAAAAACCGGCCCGCTCGCCCCGCGCTCAGATCGCGAGCGCGTCCGGCGTCGCCTGCGCGCGGTGTTTCGCGAGCGCACGCAGGCAGTGCGCGATGCAGCCCGCGAACGCCTCGTCGAACCAGGGCTGCGCACCCGACACGCCGACCACGATGCCGTGCTGCGCGACGCCGCCCCACAGGTTCGTGTCGCCCGCGCGCAGCCGGTACGGCTCGAGCGCCTGCACGACGTGGCCGTCGCGGCCGGTTTCCCACGACAGCCGCGCCTTCGCGCGGGCGTACGCACGATAATCGGCATCCCAGTCCTTCGGATCGGGCAGCGAGAACTCGTACAGGATCGCATCCTCGAACGCCGCGTCGCGCGGGCCGAGCGCCGGATCCATGATCACGACGTGCAGGCAGCCGCTGTCGCCGACGAAGTCGCTCTGCAACGCGGCCGACAACGTCGGCAACAGCAGCTCGACGGCGGCGACCGCGGCCTGGCGGTCGGCGAACGCGCTACCGGCGCGGCGCTCGGTCAGGACTTCGGGGGGCGTCGGATTCGAAAGGTTCGGCATGGATATCTCCGGAGGAAAGCGCGAGCGCCCGCAGCGTCGCGATCAGGTCGGCCGCTGCCGCGGGCTTGGTCAGATAGGCGTGGAAACCCGCTTCGACCGCGCGCGTGCGGTCGCGCTCGCGGGCATGGCCCGACAACGCGAGCGCTTCGAGCGGCGCCCGGCCGTCGCGCGCACGCTCGGCGTCGAGCTGGCGCACGCGGCGCATCACCGTGTAGCCGTCTTCCTCGTCGGCGCCAAGGTCGATGTCGCATACCAGGAGCGCCGGCCAGTCCGCGCGGCGCATGTTCCGCATCTCGTCGAGCAGCGCGTGGCCGGACGCGAACACACGCACGTCCGCACCGGCGACCTGCAGCAGCGCGGCAAGCGCTTCGCGCGCCTCGTCGTGATCGTCGACGCACGCGATGCGCACGCCGTCGAGCGGCTTCGCGTCCGCGGCCGCAACGGCGCCCGGCCCGGGATTCGGCGCGGCAGCGTCGGCCGGTTGCAGCGACGCCGGCGCAACCGCGCACAGCGGCAGCGACAGGTGCAACGTCACGCCGACGTCGTCGCGCTCGCGAACGACGTAGCCGCCCGCGTCCTCGATCGCGCCCTGCAGCCGTTCGAGATCGGCCAGCGACAGCTCCGGCGCGTCGACGCCGGTGCACGTGATCGTGATCCGCGCGTCGGGGTCGTGCCGCGCGGTGCGCACCTCGACCCGCCCGCCGCCGCTCGTGTCGATCCCGCCGCGACACAGCTCCCACACGAAGCGCCGCAGTGCGGCCGGATCGGCCTTGACGACCAGGTCCTCGTTCGACAGCTCGCGGAACACCGGCACGCCGCGGCGCGCGGCGGCTTCCGCCAGCGCATCGAGCACCTGCGCCACCAGCGGGTTGATCCGCACCGGCTGCAGCGCGAACTTCGCCTCGGTGCGCTCCAGTTCGCGCTGCTTCGCCTGCAGCGACCACATCTGCGCATACACGCCGTCGCTCGCCAGCAGTTCGTCGTGGGTGCCCTGCTCGACGAGCCGGCCATGCTCCATCACGAGGATCCGGTCCGCGTCGACGATCGTCGACAGCCGGTGCGCGATGACGAGACTCGTGCGGTGCCGCGCGACGCGCATCAGTTCCTGCTGGATCGCGCGCTCCGAGCGCGTATCGAGCGCCGACGTCGCCTCGTCGAACACGACGATCGGCGGCGCCTTCAGCAGCGCGCGCGCGATCGCGACACGCTGCCGCTCGCCGCCGGACAGCCGCACGCCGCGCTCGCCGACACGCGTGTCGTACGCATCGGGCAGCCGCTCGATGAACGCGTCGAGTTGCGCGCCGCGCGCGGCCGCGATCACGTCGCCACGCGTCGCGTCGCGCTTGCCGTATGCGATGTTGTAGGCCAGCGTGTCGTTGAACAGGATCGTGTCCTGCGGCACGATGCCGAGCGCATCGCGCAGGCTGCGCTCGGTCACGAGGCGCAGGTCCTGGCCGTCGATCCGGATCGTCCCCGCATCGGGCTGGTACAGCCGGAACAGCAGCCGCGCGAGCGTCGACTTCCCCGAGCCGCTCCCGCCGACCACCGCGACCGACTGTCCCGGCTCGACGCGAAACGACACGTCCCACAGAATCTGGCGGCTCGGCTCGTAGCCGAAGTCGACGTGCTCGAACTCGATCGCGCCGCCGCGCACCGCGAGCGGCTGCGCGCCGGGCGCGTCGCCCTCCTCGCCCGGCTTGCCGCGGGCGTCGAGCAGGCCGAACAATCGTTCGATGTTCGTCATCGCGTCGTGCGCCTCGCGGAACACGAAGCCGAGCGCGTTCAGCGGCAGGCTGATCTGGATGATGTACGCGTTGATCAGCACCAGATCGCCGACCGTCATCGTGCCGCGCGCGACATGCTGGCCGGCGAGCAGCATCACCGCCGCGATGCCCGCACCGATGCATGCGCTCTGCCCGATATGCAGCGCCGACAGCGCGTACTGGTTGTCGACGCCGGCCTCGCGCCATGCGTCGAGCACGCGTTCGAGCCGGCTGCGCTCGACGTCCTCGCGCGCGAAGTACTTGACCGTATCGACGTTGAGCAGGCTGTCGACCACGCGCGCGTTCGATTCGGCCTCGAGCACGTTCACGCGACGCTGGTAGCGCATCCGCCGGCGCGTGAAGACGGTCGTGTAGGCCGCATAGACGGCGAACGTGACGAGGATGATCGCGGTGAAGCCGCCGCCATACTTGCCGATCACGATCACCAGCACCGAGCCGATCTCGATCGCGGTCGGCACGACGGTAAACACCGCGACGCCGAGCAGGTAGCCGATCCCGGCCGTGCCTTTCTCGAGGTCGCGCACGACGGCGCCGGTCTCGCGCTGCGAATGAAAGCGCGCGCCGAGCCGGTGCAGATGACCGAACGTGCGGACCGTAAACGACGCGACCGCGTGCTGCGTGACCTGCACGAACGTCATGTCGCGCACTTCGTTCAGCGCGTTCGCCGCGAAGCGCACGACCGCATACGCGAACAGCAGCAGAACCGGCAGCGCGACCGGCTGGCCGGCCGTGCGGCCCAGCCCGTCGACGATGTCCTTCAGCAGCAGCGGCACCGAAACGGCCGCCGCCTTCGCGAGCAGCAGCAGCGCCAGCGCGGCCAGCACGCGCGCGCGGTAATGCCGGATCGCGCGCCACAGCTCGACCGCGATGCGCGCGCGCAGGCCACGTGCGTCGCGGCCGCGACCGTCGCGCGGCGCGCTGGCGCTCGAGTCGCGATCGTCGCGAATGTCGCCGTCGTCACGCGGTCCGTCGTCAGAGCCGGTCGTCATGCGCGCATTGGCTGTGTCCGTGGCCTTGGCCGAGTCGTCCCGCGCATCGGCCGTCAACGGCGCGGATCGCGCTCGCGACCGGCGCCGCTACCCGGTTCGGGATCGCGCGCCGCAGGCTGCGTCGGCGTGACCGTGCGTTGGGACGGATGCAGCACCATGCCCGTATCGGGTTGTTCGCCGTCGCGGCGCACGCGCACGCGGTTCTCGACGTCGCGCACGCCCATGCAGCCGTCGGCGATGTCCTCGATGTCGTGCTTCATCCAGCGCTGCGGCACGGTGCCGTCGAGTTCGACGCGGCCGTCGCGCACCTGCACGGAGACATCGCTCACGTCGATGTCGAGCGCATGCGCGAGCCGCTCGCAGACGTCCTCGCGAATCCGCTCGTCCGAACGCGTGTAGCCTTTCGGGCCGCGCCGATGCCGCATGGCCTCGCGTTGCGCGGCGTCGCCGAAGCGCGACAGGCCGGACGTATCGGCACGGCGCTGGTCGCGCCCGTTGTAGGCGTCGTAGTCGCCCTCGCCGCCATGCCAGCCCGTCCGGTGCTGGCCGCGGAACCGCGGCTGGTCGGCATGGGCGCCTTCACGTCCCTGGCCGCCTTCCGCTGTGCGGCCGCGGTTGCCGTAGCCGCGCCCGGACTCCCACGCCGGATCGCGCGAACCGCCGGGGCCGCCCGGCCCGCCCGGCGCACCGCGCCAGTCGGCGCCGGCGTCTGCGCCGCGCTGTTCGGCCGACGAGCGGGCCGAGCGCTCGCTCCATTCGCTGCCCCAGTCTTCCGGGCCGACGTCCTCGCTCGCGAACCGCCGGTACGCGGATTCGTAGTCGGCATCGTGGCGCCGGGATTCGTCGCCGCGAAAATCGCGCTCGCCGGTGTCCCGGTACGCGCGTTCGCCGCGCTCCTGCCAGTCGGGCGGGCCGCTCCGTTCGGCTTGCCGTCCGGGAGATCGTCGTTGCATCGTGTCCCTCCTTGATCGCGCCTGTGCCTGATCGCGCGTGTGCCGCGTGCGGACCCGGACCCATGTCGCGTCGCGGCGCACGTCGGTCAGGTTGATGCAAGTCGCGTGCCGCCCGTTGGCCAGCACACCGCGGGGGCGCGGCGAAGCCCAGGGCGGCACGCCCGCGCCGACGATCGCGGTCCACGTCGCGATCGCCGCGCAGCGCGCTGACGGGGGCAATGCGGATCGTCGCGCCTCGGCGGGTGTCCCTGGCAGGGCGCACCTGGCCGGGCACCCTTTGCGCGGTGCCCCTGGCCGGACGCCCCTATCTGCAACGCAATTGCAGTTTTTGCGCGGAGGGTCGCGGTACAGCGACCCTATGCGCCGCCCGCACCCGGTTCGTCCGGCGCATCCGGATCCTCGGTGCCGCCGGGCTCGCTCAGCCGTTCCGTGCGATCCGGCTCGATATCGGCGCCTTCCTCGAGCCCCGCGTCGCCGTCCGCCGACGCGCGCTCGCCAGTGCCCGCGCGGTCCGTATCGCTGTCGAGGGCCGCGTCGCCGCGCTCCAGCGCGTGCTCGTCGAGCGGCGAATCGACGTCGAACGGATGGCGCCGCGCGCCGGCCGTGTCGCTGCCGCTGTCGGACGAATCGCTCGGACCCAGCGCGCGGCCGTCGCGGCCGCGCCGTACGTTGTCGTCGTCCGGGCCGGCCGGTTCGTTGTCGGGGTTCAGTGTGCTGTTCATGTCGATGCCCTCGGGTAGCCGTGAAGCGGCGCGCCGCCGCCGGAGGCCGGCTTTCGCGCCGGGCCGGCCGCGGCGTGCGGACCGGAGGGCGACGCAATCGGCATGCCGCGCCGCCGTCGCCGGGCCGCCACCGGCAGGATTTCGCACTGCGGGCGCGACGCGGCACAGGCCATGCGCCCCCATTGATCAGGCGATTCGACCTCCCTTATGCTTTCGGGGTGTCAATCCGATTTGAATGGCCGCAGCCGGCTCGTCCGGCCGCGGCGGGGCGGCGTTTCTCCGCCCGCATCCGACTTGCCGTTCCGATGAAGAAAGACGACGCCATTTCCGATCTCCACCCGCCGCTCGGGCCCGCCGATGCACGCGACCTGCTGCACCGCTTCGCCGAGTTCCGTTTCGAGACCGTCGTCGGTGCGATCACCGACTATGCGGTGTTCATGCTCGACGCGCACGGTAACGTCGCGACGTGGAACGCGGGCGCGGAGCGCATCAAGGGCTATCGGACGGCCGAGATCGTCGGCCACCATTTCTCGCGTTTCTATCCGCCCGATGCGATCGTCGCCGGGCGGCCCGCATTCGGGCTCCGCGAAGCCGTCGTGCACGGCCGCTTCGAGGACGAAGGCTGGCGCGTGCGCAAGGACGGTTCGCTGTTCTGGGCCAGCGTGACGATCACGGCCGTGCACGACCATGCGGGCCAGCTGGCCGGCTTCATCAAGATCACGCGCGACATGACCGAGCGCAAGCGGCTCGCCGAACTCGAGGTGTCGACGCACCGGCTCAGCGTGTTCATCGCGATGCTCGCGCACGAGCTGCGCAACCATCTCGCGCCGCTGCGCAATTCGGTCGGCGTGCTGCAGAGCCTGCCCGATCCGGCACCCGCGCTCGCGCAATGCCGCGACGCCGTGCATCGCCAGGTCGGCCAGCTGACGCGGCTGGTCGACGACCTGCTCGACGTCGGGCGCATCACCGCCGGCAAGGTCCAACTCGACCACGCGCCGGTGACCGTGCGCGACGTCGTCTGCCGCGGCGTGGAAAGCGTCCAGCCGAAGCTGGCCGCACGCGAGCAGAACATTCGCGTCGACCTGCCGGCCGATCCGCTGGTGGTGCGCGGCGACGCCGCGCGGCTCGTGCAGGTGCTGCACAACCTGCTCGACAACGCGTCGAAATTCTCGCCGCAGGGCGCGCGCATCGACGTCAGCGCGAGCGCCGAAGGGGCGGTCGTCGCGATTCGCATCACCGATCACGGCGTCGGCATCGCGCCGGGTTCGCTCGAATCGATCTTCGACCTGTTCGAACAGGAAAGCGTGCCGGGCCGGCGCGCGTCGGACGGCTTCGGGCTCGGCCTCGCGATCTGCCGGTCGTTCGTCGAGCTGCACGGCGGGAGGATCACCGCGGAAAGCGCCGGCCCCGGCCACGGCGCGACGTTCACGGTGCGGCTGCCGCTCGAGCGCGCGATGCGCCCGACGCCGGGCGACGCGCCGGCGCCGGCGCCGCGCACGACCGAGCCGCCGGCCGGCGCGCCGCTGCGCATCGTCATAGTCGACGACAATCGCGACTCCGCCGACACGCTCGCCGTGCTGCTGCAGATCAAGGGCCACGCGCCGCGCGTCGCGTACCACGCGGACGACGCGCTGGCGCTCGCGCGCGACATCGTTCCGCACCTGATGCTCGTCGACTTGTCGATGCCCGACGTCGACGGCTTCACGCTGCTGCGCGAACTGCGCGCGATCGATGCGCTGGCCGGCACGACCTGCGTCGCGTTGTCCGGCCATGCGAGCCCGGCCGACTTCGCACGCACCGCGAGCGAGGGCTTCGACGATCACCTCGTGAAGCCCGTCGAGATGGCGGTGCTCGACGCGCTGCTGGAGCGCGTCGCGCGCAAGGTTCACGGCGCGCCGTAGCCGCTCATGCCATTGCGCGGCACATCGCCGCGCACGCATCGCATGCCAGCGCGCAGCGCCGGCAATGGTCGTGCGCATGCAGCAGGCATTCGGCCGCGCACACCTCGCACGCACGCGCGCACAGGGCGCACACCTGCGGCGCGAGCACGCTGTCGCGAGCCATCGCGGCCGAGGCAAGGCGGCACAGCTGCGCGCACTCGATGTCGAGCGCGATGCAAGCGGCCAGGGCGTGCGTGTCGGGGTCCGCCAGGCACCCCGCCGTACACGCGTCGCATGCATGCGCGCACGCATCGCACGCGGACATGCAGTTGTCGTAGAGATCATGGAACCCGTTCATGGCAGCACTCCTCGTTGCGGTTCGCAGCGTCATGGCGTCAGCTTCACTTTCAGCCAGCCCGGCTCGCGCACGTCGAACGCGCGATACGCGTCGATCGCGTTCGTCAGCGGCTCGCAGCGCGTCAGCACGGACGCCGGGTCGAACGCACCGCTGCGCACGAGCTCGATCAGGTGCGGCGTGACGGTCCGGTGATTGCAGTTGCCCATCTTGATCGTGAGGTTCCGGTTCATCGCCTCGCCGACCGGAAACACGCGCGCCTGCGGCGGATACACGCCGATCACCGCGACCGTGCCCGCCTTCGCGACCGCGCGCACCGCCCATTGCAGTACCTGCGAGGGCCCGTCGCCGGGCGTCCAGTAGCGGCCGTCGGGCTTGCGGCGCGGCGCGACGGCGTCGACTTCCGCATCGAATGCACGCGCCGCGTCGTGGTCGGCGGCGGCCGGCCCATGCGTCGCGCGCATCGCGTCGACGCCCACCGCATCGATCGCACGATCGACCCCGATCCCGCCGGTGAGCCGCAGCACCGTGTCGACGGGGTCTTCCTCGGAGAAGTCGATGGTCTCGGCGCCCTGCGCGCAGGCCATCTCGAGCCGCGACGCGATGCGGTCGATCGCGATCACGCGCCCGGCGCCCATCAGCTTCGCGCTCGCGATCGCGAACTGGCCGACCGGCCCGGCGCCGAACACGGCCACCGTGTCGCCCGGCTTCACTTCCGCGAGCTGCGCGCCGAAGTAGCCGGTCGGAAAAATGTCGGACATCAGGATCGCCCGGTCGTCGTCGATCGCGTCCGGCAACCGGATCAGGCTCGCGTTCGCGAGTGGCGTGCGCGCGTATTCGGCCTGCAGCCCGTCGAACGGCCCCGTGTCGGCCGGGCCGCCGTAGAACGCGGTGCCCGCGCGCGGCCCGCCCGGGTTCGCGACGTCGCATTGCGCGGTGTAGCCCGCGCGGCAGTACACGCAGCTGCCGCACGCGATCGTCGACGGAATCAGCACGCGATCGCCGCGCTTCAGGTTGCGCACGTCGCGCCCGACCGTCTCGACGATGCCGACACCCTCATGGCCGAGGATCGTGCCGGGCTTCATCCCGCCGAGCGTGCCGCGCACCATGTGCAGGTCGGTGCCGCAGATCGCGCTGGCCGTCAGGCGCACGACCGCATCGGTCACGTCGACGACTTGCGGGTCGGGTACCGTATCGATGCGAATGTCGCCGATGCCGTGAAATACGACTGCTTTCATGTCAGGCCCTCCTTGTCGAAAGCGGTAACGGTGCAAGTACCGTCACACTGTTCGAGCAAGGCGCGCGCCCGTGCGCGCAGGGGTCGGTGCGGTGCGTGGTCAGCCGGCCGGTGCGTCGTCGTCGATCGACATGCCGATCGCGGCCGGCAGCGCGGCCGTGCGGCGCATCGTGTCGACTGCACCTCCATGTCGGCACCGGAAATACCGGAATGTTCACGCTCGGGTTCATGATCGCGAACGGCGCCGCGATCACCTCGGTCGAGAAACCGCAGTCGAGAGTCACGGGAGTCTGTCCGGCTCGGCGGTCTCTGCGCAAGCCGCGACGATGCGATGACAGTTGTGTGCGCAACTCTTTTTTCCAGAGCGTGTACCGGTCAGCGCACAGTCGGCAGCCCGTTCACGCGCGCGTCGTGCCCTGCTGCTCGAGCGCCGCTTCCGCGCGCAGGCAGTCGAGATCGCGGCCGATCGTCGCGACCGCGAGCCGTGCGTTGCCGCGCCAGAACGCGACCGAAGCGTCATGCGTGCGCAGGTCGCCGTCGATCTCGACGCGGTCCCATTGCTCCGCATGTCCGACATAACGGACCGTCAGGTCGTAGTGCTGGCTCCAGAAGAACGGCACCGCGTCGAACGGCCGCTGCTGGCCGAGCATGTTGCGCGCCGCGGCGATGCCCTGCCGCTCAGCAACGACCCAGTGCTCGACGCGTATGCGTTCGCCCGTCAACGGATCGGGCCAGCGCGCGATGTCGCCGGCCGCGTAGATGTCCGGTGCGCTCGTCCGCAGGAAACGGTCGACCGTCACGCCGCGATCGACGGCGAGCCCCGCATCCTGCGCGAGCGCGAGGTCCGGATGCACGCCGATGCCGACCACCACCACATCGGCCGGCAGCGCGTCGCCGTTCGACAGCGTCACGCGCTCCGGCGCGATCTGCGTGGGCGTCGCGCCGAGATGGAACACCACGCCGTGCGCTTCGTGCAGCGCGCGGATCGTGTCGCCGAGCGCTTCGCCGAGCACGCGCGCCATCGGATGCGCGTCGGGCGCGACCACCTGCACGTCGAGCCCGCGCGTGCGCAGCGCGGCGGCCGCTTCGAGGCCGATGAAGCTCGCGCCGATCACGACGCAGCGCCGCGCCGTCTTCAGCTTGCCGATCAGCGCCTCGCAATCGGCCCGCGAACGCAGCACGCACACGTGCGGCAGATCCGCACCCGGCACGGTCAGCCGGTTCGGCTCGGCGCCGGTGGCCAGCAGCAGCGCGCCGTAGCCGACGCGGCTGCCGTCCGCGAGCTCGACCGCGTGCTGCGCGGGATCGATCCGCGTGACGCGCATGCCGCAGCGCACGTCGATGCGCTGGTCGGTATAGAACGACGCGCCGCGCAACGGCAGCCAGTCGGCCTCGGCCGTGCCGGCCAGATAGTCCTTCGACAGGTTCGGCCGGTCGTACGGCGGCTCGCTGTCCGCGCTCAGCAGCGTGATCGCATGCGGATAGCCTTCCTGGCGCAGCGTCACGGCCGCCGCGATCGCGGCCGCACCGCCGCCGACGATCACCACCGATGCGGGCAGCCCCGCCGCGTTCAGCGCGGGCGGCGATGCGGCTGGCCGCGCATCGAGCACGACCGCGCGGCCGTCGCGCCGCTCGACGCGCCAGCACGTCAGGCCGTCGAGCGCCGGCGCGCGCAACAGCTCGCCGGTGCGCAGGCAGAACGCCGCGTGATGCCACGGACAGCGGATCGTATCGCCGACCAGCAGCCCGTCGGCGAGCGGCGCGCCGTAGTGCGGGCATTGCGCGCCCACGGCAAACAGTTCGTCGGCGCGGCGCACCAGCAGCACCGTGGCGTCGCCGACCTGGCCCTCGATCATCGCGCCGTCGGCGAGGTCGTCGAGCGCGATCCCCTGCGCGAGATCGGGACGTGAAGACGAGGCGTCGCTTCCGGACATGGCGTGGCTCCCGGAGTGTGGGGTAACGATCCCATTATCGGCGTCCTTCCCGAAAAGAACAGGTACAGACGACCCCGCAGCGCACGCAAACACGGACTGTGGCTTGTACGCGATCCGCGACCGGCGTAGAACGTCATCGACGTTGCGGCGCAACACGCCGGATGCCCGTGCGCGGGGGGCCGGCGAGCCGAGCAATCCGCGTACCGCCCCGCCTTCATCCCGTCACGAGGAGCGACCCGATGGCGACCGTTCTATGCGTGCTCTATCCCGACCCGGTCGACGGCTATCCGCCGCATCACGTGCGCGACGCGATTCAGGTCATAACGCGAGCTTGCCGACCGTGACGATCGCGCGTTCGATCTCCGGCGACCACGGGCTGCTGTAGTTCAGCCGGATGAAATTGCGGTAGGTGTCCGCGATCGAGAACATGTAGCCGGGCCCGATCGTGATCCCCTGCTCCAGCGCGAGCTGGTACAACCGCATCGCATCGACCTGCGCCGGCAACTCGACCCACAGCACGTAGCCGCCCGCCGGGCTCGAGATGCGCGTGCCTTCCGGGAAGAACCGCGACACCATCGCGCGCATCAGGTTCGCTTGCTGCGCATACGCCTTGCGAATCCGCCGCAGGTGATGCTCGTAACCGTCGCGTTCGAGGAACTCGGCGATCGCCAGCTGCGGCAGCGACGGCGTCGCCAGCGTGTTCAGGAACTTCAGCTTCTCGACCTGTTCGCGATAACGGCCCGGCAACGCCCAGCCGATCCGGTACGCGGCCGTCAGGCTTTTCGAGAACGACGCGCAGTGCAGCACGATCCCGTTGCGGTCGAACGCCTTCAGCGCACTCGGGTGCGCATTGCCGAAATACAGTTCGTTGTATACGCCGTTCTCGATCACCGGCATATCGGCTTTCGTTGCGAATTCAACCAGTTCGCGCTTGCGCTCGTCGGGCATCTGGAAGCCGAGCGGATTCTGGAAGTTCGGCATCACCATGCATGCGGCGATCGGCTGCGACTTCGCGATCGCCGCCAGCGCCGCGATGTCGATTCCGTATTCAGGATGGGTCGCGACCTCGATCGCCTTCATCCCCATCCGTTCGATCGCGTGCAGCATCGCGTAGAACGTCGGCGACTCCACCGCGATCGTGTCGCCCGGTTTCGCGACCGCCTGCAGGCACAGGTTGATCGCCTCGGTCGCGCCGACCGTCACGATGATCTCGTTCGGGTCGACCGACATCCCGTTTTCCAGGTAGCGCCGTGCGATCTGCCGGATCAGGCGCGGATGGCCGGGCGGCAGCCCGTCGGTCACGCCCCACAGCGACTTGTCGCGGCCGGCCGCGTACGCGTAGCGGTTCAGCTTCTCGAACGGGAACAGGCTCGGGTCCGGGTACGGCGAGCCGAGCGGCACCGCGTCGTCGGTGCCGATCGCGCGCAGCGTGGACAGCACGAGCCGGCTCATGTCCACCGACGACGAGATCGCGATCGGCTTCGACGGCCGCAGCTCGCGCACCGGCGCGTGCCCGTCGTCGTTGCGCAGGTTCACGAAGTACCCCGACTGCGGGCGGCTCTCCAGCAGCCCGCGGCTTTCGAGCAGCAGGTACGCGTGCAGCACGGTCGTGATGCTGATCCGGTGCTGCTGGCTCGCCTGCCGCACCGACGGCACACGATCGCCATGTCGATACACGCGTTG
This sequence comes from Burkholderia sp. Bp9015, assembly GCF_003853505.1. Lineage (NCBI taxonomy): Bacteria > Pseudomonadati > Pseudomonadota > Betaproteobacteria > Burkholderiales > Burkholderiaceae > Burkholderia > Burkholderia sp. Bp9015. Next base: position 45,188 of record NZ_QTPZ01000021.1, on the reverse strand, counting down.
CCGGATGAGTCTCTCTATGTCGTTCGCGAATTTCTCGTAGAGCTTCATCCGCCTCGCCCCGCCAGCGGTGAACCAGCCTGCGACGCGCAGGTGCGCGTGCCGTGCCGCTGCACGAAGCCGCATAGCCGTGTCCGGCCGCGGGCGTTCCGGTGCGAGCCACGTCCATTACCGAAATTGAAGGCGGATAGCAATGCGAAATCCATCATGAGAAGGATCGGCATCCTACTGCGTCATTTCGGCGAATGTAAGTGACAGTTTGGCGATCAAACCTCAAATCGCACACGTGTGGTGAACAGATGGAAACGCGGCAGCCGCGAGTCGGCGCCGCACCGAATCAATCTCGGTATAACGAAATGAACTACCGAACCGACACCCCCATCGATCGGCCCCGCACACACACGCATCACCGACGCGCGTGCACATCGTCCTCGACGTCGTCGACCTCCGCCGGAAAGCGATGCTGGCCGAAGCTGAGGATCAACACGCCTACCGCGAGCAGCACGATTCCGAACGTGGTCATCAGCATCCGCTCGGGGCTGTCGGTGGCGCCGCGCAGGATCAGGTCGCGCGCGAGCGACGTCATCGCAATGAACAGCGGAAAGCGCACCGGCAGCCGGCCGAGCCGCAGGTAACGCACGTTCATCGCGAGCACTTCGAGATAGAGGAACATCAGCAGCAGGTCGGTCAGCGACACCTCGCCCGCGAGCACGACCTTCCACGCTTCCTGCGTCATCGCGAACGCGGTCGCGAGGCCGATCACGATCAGCCCGGCCAGCTCGGCCGCGTGGAGGAAGTGTCCGAAGCGGCGGCGGATGCGCTCGGCGGCCGTATCGGCGGAAACAGTGGACGTATTCAAGGCGATGACCGGTGCAATGAGGGTTGTGCCGCGATCGACGCTGGGTCGACACGGCGGATGGTTTCGGGCGGCGGAAAGCCCGCGACGCGCGCATCGGGAAAGGTTGCGCACGCACCGGCCGCGGTGGTGGCCTGCGCGACCGCGGACAGCGTGCGCCGGCAGCACTGGTGGAACGCGACGCCCGCATCGGTACACGCCACGTCGCCGCCCGCACGCGCCAGCAACAGCTGGCAGCCGAGATACCGTTCGAGGCGGTCCAGCCGCTCGCTGACTTGCGCGCGTCCGAGCTTCAGTTCGGACGCCGCGGCGGACACCCCGCCATGCTCGACCACCGCGACATAAATACGCATCGCTTCCAGCAGGTTCATCATGATGGTCCTCGTCGGCGGGCGGAGCGAACCTAATCTACTGCACGCGCCACGCCCGCTCAAGAGCACAGCGCCGCGGGTTTCAGGAGTACAGCTGCAGGCCCGCGACGCAGAATCGGACCCCGATCAACCCATTCGAATGACAGATTGGCGATACGTGTTCCAAAGACCCGCCGAAGCTGCTAGATTGCATGCTCGACGACGTTACGCGGTGCGGCGAGGTCGCGCGCCGGGCGAACGCGCGGCCACCGAGCCTGCCTCCCCCTTGCGCGCCCGGGCGGCAGGCCGCCGCCGCTGCGGCCCGTTGCGCGATGCCCGCGCAACGTCCTTCATCCGCATGTCACAAAGAGAACAGTCGCATGACACAGTCCAACCGTTCGTCTTCGCGCGCCGCGGCATCCGCGGCCCGTCCGTCCCGACATGACTGACCGGCAGGCCGCGATGCAAACCCGTCCCCCGCTTTCCCAGGCCGTTCACAGCCCGGTCACGCGCAGCGCGATCTTCCTCGTTGCCACCGTCAACCCCGGCGCCGAGCGCGCCGACACGATCCGCGCGTGGTGCGGCGACATCGCCGCGCTCGTGCGCTCGGTCGGCAAGCGCGTGCCGGACGGCAACCTGTCCTGCGTATGCGGCTTCGGCGCCGACGCCTGGGATGCGCTGTTCGGCGATCCGCGCCCCGCGTCGCTGCATCCGTTCCGCGAATTCGGCGCCGGCCAGCGCGTCGCGATCGCGACGCCCGGCGACATCCTGCTGCACATCCGCGCCGACGCGATGGACCTGTGCTTCGAACTCGCGACCCAATTGCTCGGCGCGCTCGGCGACGCGGTCACGGTCGTCGACGAGGTGCACGGCTTCCGCAACTTCGACCAGCGCGCGATGATCGGCTTCGTCGACGGCACCGAGAACCCGGAGGGCCGCGACGCGGTCGACTTCACGGTGATCGGCGACGAAGATGCCGAATTCGCGGGCGGCAGCTACGTGATCGTGCAGAAGTACCTGCACGACATGGCCGGCTGGAATGCGCTCGCGGTCGAGACGCAGGAGCGCATCATCGGGCGCACCAAATTGTCCGACATCGAGCTCGCGCCGGACGTGAAGCCGTCGTGCTCGCACAGCTCGCTGACCACGCTCGACGAGAACGGCCAGGAAGTGAAGATCCTGCGCGACAACATGCCGTTCGGGCGCCCCGGCTCCGGCGAATTCGGCACCTACTTCATCGGCTACGCGCGCTCGCCGGCGCCGATCGAGCAGATGCTCGAGAACATGTTCGTCGGCCGCCCGCCCGGCAACTACGACCGGCTGCTCGACTATAGCCGCGCGGTCACCGGCTCGCTGTTCTTCGTGCCGTCGGCCGACCTGCTCGAGGCGCTCGCCGATCGCCCCGCACCGGGCGCCGAAGCCACCGCCACCGCCGCGCAGCCGGCCCCCGCATCGCCCGAGTCGCGTCGTGACGGCTCGCTGAACATCGGATCGCTGAAAGGAGCCAAAGCCTATGAATAACCTGCACCGCGAACTCGCGCCGATTTCCTCGTCCGCCTGGGAGCAGATCGAGGAAGAAGTCGCACGCACCTTCAAGCGCTCGGTGGCCGGGCGCCGCGTTGTCGACGTCGAGGGCCCGGCCGGCCCCGAGCTGTCGGCCGTCGGCACCGGGCACCTGCGCGAGGTCGCGGCACCGCGCGAGCTGGTCGGCGCACGGCTGCGCGAAGTCCGCACGATCGTCGAGCTGACGGTGCCGTTCGAGCTGAGCCGCGACGCGATCGACAGCGTCGAGCGCGGCGCGCGCGATGCCGACTGGCAGCCGGCGAAGGATGCCGCGCAACGGCTCGCGTTCGCGGAAGACGGCGCGATCTTCGACGGCTATCTGGCCGCGGACATCGTCGGCATCCGCGAAGGCACGTCGAACCGCAAGCTCACGCTGCCGGCCGACGTCAGCGCATATCCGGACGCGATCAGCGACGCGCTGGAAGCGCTGCGGCTCGCCGGCGTGGACGGCCCGTACTCGGTCGTGCTCGGCTCGGACGCCTACACGGCGCTCAGCGAGGCGCGCGACCAGGGCTATCCGGTCCTCGGCCACATCAAGCGCATCGTCAGCGGCGAGATCATCTGGGCGCCGGCGATCAGCGGCGGCTGCGTGCTGTCCACCCGCGGCGGCGACTATGAACTGCACCTCGGCGAAGACGTGTCGATCGGCTACACGAGCCATACCGACAAGGTCGTTCGCCTTTACCTGCGCGAAACGTTCACGTTCCTGATGCTGACGAGCGAGGCATCGGTGGCCGTGGCGCCGCAGGGCAACCCGGCGACCTGACGTTCCGCCCGCGCGATGCCCGACCGGCATCGCGCCCACCGGCCGCATGGCCGGCCGCACGTTCGTCGCCGATCGAACCATCCTGCATGGAGCGAGAAATGAGCGAATCGAATGAAGCACTACAGGCACTGCAAGCGTCGATCGACAGCCTGAAGCAGGCCGTCGACGCGAACGCGAGCCGCCAGGCCGGCGACACCGCCGTATTGTTCACCGTGGTGGCGCTGATGCTGGCCGAACTGCCGCCCGACACCCGCAACCTGATCGAGGATTCGTTCTCCGTCTGGGCCAATGGTCTGCAGAATGCGGCACTGTCAACCGACGTGAAGCAGATCGCACGGCAGAAACTTGCGATGACGCTCTCCGACTGACGCCGCCGCCTCGTCACGGTTGGGCCATGTCCGGCCCGCACCGTGCAAGCCGCCCGCTTCGCCAGCGGCCGCGCGCCACGCACCGGTTGCGGTGCGCGCGCGGCCCGGCCTGACCCGTGCGCGCACGCTGCCGCGCTGCGCGCTCGCGCCGATGCGCGCGCGCCGCGTTGCGTCGCGCGTCCCCCTTCCCGTTGGCTCCCTGCCGGCGCCCTGCGCGCCGATGTCGCACCGCGCTTCGCGCGCGTCGCACGCCGCCACGTTTGCGCAGCCCGCACGCCGCACCCGCATGCGCGCTCGTCTGTACTCCTTGCGTCTCATGCTCGCACGCTTGTGAGGGTGCAATTCCCGGCCGGGCCGATGCGGAACTGTGTCTTGGAGGCCCCGGGCCGATTCGCTATTTTGAACGCAGTCGAAGTGATGGCGCAGGCGCCGCGAAGCAACGGTATTGCCGGCGTCGAGCACGGCAGGTCGCCATGCCTGCGCGCGTGGCGCAAGGGCGCCGGCATGGCGCGCGCGCCGCCGGTCGCGTCGTGCGGCAGGCACGCCCCGGCGCCCTCGCGCATCGGGACTTCCCTTTCGATTCACGTTCATTGACAGGAGCCAGACCACCATGCCCGCACTTTGCGACATCTGTCACGCCCGGCCGGCCGTCGCGCGCGCCACCGTGATGCAGGACGGCGAGCGCAAGACGATCTCGATCTGCGACTACCACTTCCGTCAGCTGATGCGGCATCAGAGCATGCTGAACCCGTTCGACTCGCTGCTGGGCGGCGGCGCGTCGTCGCTGTTCGGCGAGTCCGGCGACACGTCGCCGCTTGCCGCGGAGATTCCGCGCGAGTCGGTCGACCCGACCGACGCATTCAGCGAGCAGACGCTCGAACTGCTGCAGCGCGCGGCCGAGAAGGCGCACGAGCTGCGCCGCAGCGAACTCGACACCGAACACCTGCTGTACGCGCTCGCGGACACCGACGTGTGCGCCGCGCTGCTGAAGGAACTGAAGCTGTCGCCGCAGGACATCAAGTCGTACATCGACGAGCACGCGCATACCGGCACGGCCTCCCCCGATGCGTCGCTCGACAAGCTGTCGATCTCGCCGCGCGTGAAGAAGGCCGTGCAGTACGCGTTCCAGGCGTCGCGCGACCTCGGTCACTCGTACATCGGCCCCGAGCACCTGCTGATCGGTCTCGCGTCGGTGCCGGACAGCATCGCCGGCACGCTGCTGAAGAAATACGGCGTGACGCCGGAGGCGCTGCGCCAGAAGGTCGTGAAGGTCGTCGGCAAGGGCGCGGAAGACGGCCGCGTCGATGCGCCGACCGGCACGCCGAATCTCGACAAGTTCGGCCGCGACCTCACCGCGATCGCGCGCCAGGGCAAGCTCGATCCGGTGCTCGGCCGCGCGCAGGAAATCGAGAGCACGATCGAGGTGCTCGCGCGCCGCAAGAAGAACAACCCGGTGCTGATCGGCGAGCCGGGCGTCGGCAAGACCGCGATCGTCGAAGGCCTCGCGCAGCGGATCGTGAACGGCGACGTGCCCGAAGTGCTGCGCGGCAAGCGGCTCGTCGAAGTCAACATCAACTCGATGGTCGCCGGCGCGAAGTATCGCGGCGAATTCGAGGAGCGCGCGAAGCAGCTGATCGACGAAGTGACCGCCAAGCATGACGAACTGATCCTGTTCATCGACGAGCTGCATACGATCGTCGGCGCGGGCCAGGGCGGCGGCGAAGGCGGGCTCGACATCGCGAACGTGCTGAAGCCGGCGCTCGCGCGCGGCGAGCTGAGCCTGATCGGCGCGACCACGCTGAACGAATACCAGAAGCACATCGAGAAGGACGCGGCGCTGGAGCGGCGCTTCCAGCCGGTGTTCGTGCCGGAGCCGAGCGTCGAGCAGACGATCGTGATCCTGCGCGGGCTGCGCGACAGCCTCGAGGCGCACCATCAGGTGACGTTCGCCGACGACGCGTTCGTCGCGGCCGCCGAGTTCGCCGACCGCTACATCACCGCGCGCTTCCTGCCCGACAAGGCGATCGACCTGATCGACCAGGCCGCCGCGCGCGTGCGGATCGGCGCGACCTCGCGCCCCGTCGACATCCAGGAAGGCGAAGCGCAGATCGCGCAGTTGAAGCGCGAGCAGGACTACGCGACGTCGCGCAAGCGCTTCGACGAAGCGAAGCAGTTCGAAGAACAGATCAACGAGAAGCAGAAGTCGCTCGACGAAAAGATGGAAGCTTGGCAGCGCAAGACCGGTTCCGAGACGCTCGAGGTGACCGTCGAATCGGTCGCCGAAGTCGTGTCGCGGCTGACCGGCATCCCGGTGTCCGAGCTTACACAGGAAGAGCGCCAGAAGCTGCTGAAGATGGAGGAGCAGCTGCGCGAGCGCGTGGTCGGCCAGAACGACGCGGTGGTCGCCGTCAGCGACGCGGTGCGGCTGTCGCGCGCCGGGCTCGGCCAGACGCACCGTCCGATCGCGACGTTCCTGTTCCTCGGGCCGACCGGCGTCGGCAAGACCGAGCTCGCGAAGGCGCTGGCCGAGACCGTGTTCGGCGACGAGCAGGCGATCATCCGCATCGACATGTCCGAGTACATGGAGCGGCACGCGGTCGCGCGGCTGATCGGCGCGCCGCCCGGCTACGTCGGCTACGACGAAGGCGGCCAGCTCACCGAGCGCGTGCGGCGCCGCCCGTACAGCGTGATCCTGCTCGACGAGATCGAGAAGGCCCATCCGGACGTCTACAACGTGCTGCTGCAGGTGTTCGACGACGGCCGGCTGACCGACGGCAAGGGCCGCGTGGTCGACTTCAGCAACACGATCATCATCGCGACGAGCAACCTCGGCGCCGCGATCATCATGGACAACCTCACGCAGCCGGAAGCCGCGCGCAAGACCGACAAGGCGATCCGCGAGCAGCTGATGCAGGTGCTGAAGGGCCATTTCCGCCCCGAGTTCCTGAACCGGATCGACGAGGTGATCGTGTTCCATGCGCTGTCGAAGGAGAACATCCGCTCGATCGTGCAGATCCAGCTCGACCGCGTGGTGCGCACCGCCGCCGCGCAGGACATCACGCTCGTGATGGGCGACTCGCTCGTCGAACACCTGACCGAAGCCGGCTACCAGCCGGAGTTCGGCGCGCGCGAGCTGAAGCGGCAAGTTCGGCAGATCATCGAAACGAAGCTCGCGAAGGAGATCCTCGCGGACAAGCTTCAGTCGGGCGACCGCGTCGAAGTCGACTACGACACGGCCGGCGACACGGTGACGTTCAACAAGCTCGCGCCGCCTGATGTGAAGGACGCGAAGCAGGACGCCGACGGCAAGGCCAGGCCGAACGGAAAGGCCACGAAGGCATCGGCCAATGAAAAGGATGACGAAGCAAATGCCGATACGCCGCCGCCCGTCGCGAAGGCATCCGGCAAGAAGTCGTCCGGTGCGAAGAAGGACGCGCACTGATACCACGCGGGCCCGCATGTCCGGGCCCGCATGACCGGCGCCGTCCGCCGGACGGCGCCGCCCCACGCCGCGACGCGGCGCAACCCGAGCCACCCCGCAGCGGGCCCGGCTCATGGAGATTCACATGACAAATCGACGCGAAGTGCCAGGCATCAGGAAGTACGATGGGCCCGCCGGCGGTTGGGGCGCGCTTCGCGCGACAGCCGAGGCCGTGCGCACGCAGATGGAAACCATCGAGGCGCCGATCGTGCTGATGCGGACCAACCAGCCCGACGGTTTCGACTGTCCCGGCTGCGCGTGGCCCGACAAGGAACACAAGTCGACGTTCCAGTTCTGCGAGAACGGCGCGAAGGCCGTCACGTGGGAGGCCACGACCAAGCGCGTGACGCCCGAGTTCTTCGCGGCGAACACCGTGTCGTCGCTGCTGCGGATGTCCGACTACGAGCTGGAGAACATGGGCCGGCTCACGCATCCGCTCGTCTACGATCGCGCGACCGACACGTTCCGCGCGGTCGAATGGGACGACGCGTTCGCGCGCATCGGCGAGGTGCTGCGTGCGCTGCCGCCCGAGCAGGTCGAGTTCTATACGTCGGGGCGCGCGTCGAACGAAGCCGCGTACCTGTATCAGCTGTTCGCGCGCGAGCTCGGCACCAACAACTTCCCCGACTGCTCGAACATGTGCCACGAGCCGACCAGCGTCGGCCTGCCGCAGTCGATCGGGATCGGCAAGGGCACCGTTTCGCTGGAGGATTTCGACCACTGCGAGCTGATCATCTCGATCGGCCACAACCCCGGCACGAACCATCCGCGGATGATGGGCACGCTGCACGAGTGCTCGCGCCGCAACGTGCCGATCATCGTGTTCAACCCGTTGCGCGAGCGCGCGCTCGAACGCTTCGCCGATCCGCAGGACATGATCGAGATGGCGTCGTTCGGTTCGACGCGCATCGCGTCGACGTACTACCAGGTCGACGCGGGCGGCGACGCGGCCGCTCTGAAGGGCATCATGAAGGCGCTGCTGCAGCTCGAGGCCGAGCGCGGCGACGTGCTCGACCGCGACTTCATCGCGCAGCACACCAGCGGCTTCGACGCGTTCTCCACCGACCTGCAGGCCACGTCGTGGGACGACATCGAGCGCGCGAGCGGCCTGAGCCAGGCGCAGCTCGAACAGGTTGCGCTCGCCTATGCGAAGTCGAACGCGACGATCGTCACGTACGGGATGGGTGTCACGCAGCACAACAAGGGCACCGCGACCGTGCGCCTGATCGCCGACCTGCTGCTGATGCGCGGCAACTTCGGCAAGCCCGGCGCGGGCGTATGCCCGCTGCGCGGCCACTCCAACGTGCAGGGCAACCGCACGGTCGGCATCACCGAGAAGCCGTCGGCCGAGTTCCTGCAGAAGATCGAGGACGTGTGCGGCTTCAAGCCGCCCGCGCATCATGGGCACGACGCCGTGCAGGCCATGCAGGCGATGGTCGACGGCCAGGCCAAGGCGCTGCTGTGCCTCGGCGGCAACTTCGCGGTCGCGCTGCCCGATCCCGAGCTGTCGTTCCCCGCGATGGCGAAGCTCGATCTCAGCGTGCATCTCGGCACGAAGCTGAACCGCTCGCATCTGCTGGTTGCGAAGGAAACCTACATCCTGCCCGTGCTCGGCCGCACCGAGCTCGACATGCAGGCGAGCGGCCGGCAATCGATCACCGTCGAGGATTCGATGTCGATGGTCCACGCGTCGGCCGGCAAGCTCAAGCCGGCGTCCGACGCGTTGCGCTCGGAGCCCGCGATCGTCGCGGGGATCGCGCATGCGACGCTGCCGAACAGCAAGGTCGCGTGGCTCGACCTGATCGCCGACTACGACCGTATCCGCGACCTGATCGACAAGACGGTGCCCGGCTTCGAGGCGTTCAACGAACGGATCCGCACGCCGGGCGGCTTCCGCCTGCCGCTGCCGCCCACCGAGCGCGTGTGGCCCACGCCGACCGGCAAGGCGATGTTCTCGGTCTACACGGGCGTGAAGGAAGACGCGGACGTGCTCGGCGCCGAACAGGTGCTGCGGCTGATCACGCTGCGCAGCCACGACCAGTACAACACGACGATCTACGGGCTCGACGACCGCTATCGCGGCGTGTTCGGGCGGCGCGACGTGCTGTTCATGAACGCGGCCGATCTCGCGAAGTACGGGCTCGAACACGGCGACCTCGTCGACATCGAGACGATCACCGCCTCGGGCCGCACGCTGCGCCTCGAGAAGATCACCGCGATCGAGTACGACATCGCGCCGGGCTCGGTCGGCGCGTACTACCCGGAAGCGAACGTGCTCGTGCCGCTCGATTACATCGACAAGGAAAGCGGCACGCCGTCGTACAAGTCGGTGCCGGTGCGGGTCGCGCGTTCCGCGGTCGTGTGATCCGCGGGCGCGGCAGGTTCGCGACGTACGGCACGCATGTGACATGCCGTGACGCCGAGAACCTGCCTGCCGCCCCGCCTCCCCGCTCTCCCGGCCGCTGCATCGCCTCCGATGCGGCGGCCGCTTCGTTTTCACGTGGCGAACGGCACGCGCCTTACCGCGCCGCCGACGGCGGCAGAGCCGCGCCCGTCTGCCGGCGACGGTACGCGCTGTCGCGCGTCGCGAGCGGACCCGTCGCGACGACCACGCGGTTCGCCTCGATCGTGCCGTCCGAGGTTTCGACGATGAACCCCGTCTTGCCCATGTTGCGCACGACGTTCTTCACTTCGACGCCGGTGCGGATCGGCGCGTCGAACTTGCGCGCATAGGCTTCGAAGTAGTCGGCGACCTGGTCCTTCGTGGCGAACGCATCGGGATCGAGGCCGTCGAATTCGAGGCCCGGAAAGCGGTCGTGCCACGCGGGGCCGTTCGCGACCAGCGAATCCCAGCGCCCGGTGCGCCAGCGCTCGGCGATGCGGTCGCGCTCCAGCACGAGATGCGGCACGCCGAGCTTGCCCAGGTGCTCGCTCATGGCCACGCCGGCCTGGCCGGCCCCGACGACCAGCGTATCGATTGAGGTTGTTTCCACTGCCACGGCTGTCTCCTTGAAGTGCGGCTCGCGGCGATGCTCGTGTCGTCGCGCGAGGGGGAATGGAGACATTCTGCTGACAGGCTCGCTAGGGCGAAACGATCATTTTTGTGGTTGTTGACGAGAAAAAAGCTGGGGCGATCGAGCATGGCTGGCGGAACGGGCATACCGCGCCGCGTTCGGTCCAACGCTATTCCTGCGTATGTGCGCGGTCAATGCGATGCCCGGAGGAAACGGGAAGCGTGTCCGAAACCGGCAGCGCCGGTTTCGCCGCATCGATCAACGTCGCTTTGTTGCCGTCCCACTTGGGCAGTTTGGCCGGCGGCAGCGGCACGACCTTGTCAAGGTTCGGCAGGCGAAGGTCCGGATCGCGCTCGAGGCGGTCGGCGAGTACGCTGTAACGCTCGGCACGAGCACGATCCTTCACGTTACCAACCACCGGATCACCATCGTCGAATGCGCCGAACAAATACCCGGCGCTCTTGGCGCTCCCGTATTTCACGCCATCATGCAGAATCTTGAGGGCTCGGTCGTTGTCTTCGCCAAGCGACTTGTCCGCGCCCACGAGTGTTGTCCCGAGCGCATAGGCGGCATCCCCGCTACCTTGGGCATATCCGCATTCCAGCATTTGAAGCGCAATCTTGCGATTACCCCAAAAGCCTGCTTTGGGATCGTCATAAATCGCGTCCATCTTGCCCCCCAGATATGCCATCGCATTCGGACTCCCCATATCCGCAGCCAGTTGCCAGAATGCATGGGCTCTGCTCGCATCCTGCTTCACCCCCATCCCGTCCATGTAATACGTGCCCATCAGATCGTAGGCCGCCGGAATGCCGAGTTTCATCGCCTGTTCAGCGATCTGAACGGCGTGTTCGGAATCACCATCCACACCTTCGCCGCGAGCGTACGCATTCGCCAGATTCAGCATCGCCTTCCAGTGTTTGCGCTCGGCGGCCTTCGCCCATAACTCGACGGCCCCCCTATAGTCGCGCTGATTCGGCCACAGCAACGAACTGGTGAGCGCGATCGCTCGCGTATTCCAACGATCTGCCTCTGGATCGATCCGAGGAACAACGTCGGCTTCATGCTTGCATTCGAACGCTTCGCGGTGCGGATTGAACGCAGTCAGCGACATGTTGCGAGGAAGCGAATCGTTCCTTGAACAGGCGGCACATCCAGCGATCAGAACAACGGAAGCCAATCGGATCAGCCGGCCACGGTCCACGGTAATCAGACGCAATCGAATTCGCACGATATCGAATACCTTGCACGACAAGAAATGAATGCACGGTCACGTGCGCGGTATGGAACGGCACAAACGGCCTGCTGACAAGGCCCTCATCCGGCAATTTCATGGGCCGTCGGCAATGGCCCGCAGTCGGGACAGCATCTCCGTTCATATGCCGCTGATTTTACGTTGCGTCCCTTTAACCTGTCCCCACCCCACAATTCTTGACTATGCGCACGCCGTCGAACTGGTAGGATGCGCATCACTAGGCGAGACGCATCCGGCGCACCTGATCGTTCCCCTTTTCGATCTCCCGCACGCGATCCCCTTGCCGCGCCGAGCCACCGGCTCAGCCCCCCGTCGAACCCCGCAACACCCCGGTGTCGGCCCCACCCGACCCGTTGCAGCAACCGTTGGAGTAGCGCACGTTGCGCCTGCAAGCATGAAGAAACTGAAGCAGCACTTCCGCATCCTGGGCGAGATCGATCGCACGCCGCTGGTACGCGCCGGCGCGCTGCTGTTGATGGCCGGCCTGCTGTACCTGCTGTGGCCGTCGGCCGAAACCGCCTACCTCGCGATGGAGTCGGTCATACGCTGACGCAGCACGCCCGTCCCCGCACTACGCTATACTCGCGCAATGGAAACCAAACCTGCCTCGCCGAACGTGCATCGCTGGTGGCGCGCCTGACCCAGGCGGCCCGTTTCCTTTTGCATGTCCCGAACGTGATGCCGCCAGCCATGGCGGCATTGTCGTTTCTGCGCCCGAATCATGGCTGGTGGCTTCGATAACCCGGAGCCAATCCACACCATGACGCACCCGACCCGACCGACCATCCTCACCGGCGACCGCACGACCGGCCCGCTGCATCTCGGCCACTACATCGGCTCGCTGCGCGCGCGCGTGCAGATGCAGCACGACGCGACGCAGTTCCTGCTGCTCGCCGACACGCAGGCGCTGACCGACAACATGGGCCGTCGCCAGCGCGTCACCGAGAACGTGATCGAGGTCGCGCTCGACTACCTGGCCGTCGGCATCGACCCGGCGATCTCGACGATCGTCGTCCAGTCGCAGGTGCCCGAGCTCGCCGAGCTGTCGCAATACCTGCTCAACCTCGTCACGGTCGCGCGCCTCGAGCGCAATCCGACCATCAAGGAAGAGATCCGCCTGCGCGGCTTCGAGCGCGACATCCCGGCCGGCTTCCTGACCTATCCCGTCAGCCAGGCCGCCGACATCACCGCGTTCAAGGCGACGCACGTGCCGGTCGGCGACGACCAGCTGCCGATGATCGAACAGACCAACGAACTCGTGCGCCGCTTCAACGCGACGGTCGACAAGCCGGTGCTGGTGGAATGCGAGGCCGTGCTGTCGGCGGTCACGCGGCTGCCGGGCATCGACGGCAAGGCGAAGATGAGCAAGTCGCTCGGCAACGCGATCACGCTCGGCTCGACGCCGGACGAGATCACGCAGGCCGTGAAGGACATGTACACGGATCCGAACCACCTGCGCGTCAGCGATCCCGGCCAGGTCGAAGGCAACGTCGTGTTCACGTTCCTCGACGCGTTCGAGCCCGACGTGCAGAAGGTCGACGAACTGAAGGCGCACTATCGCCGCGGCGGCCTCGGCGACAGCGTCGTCAAGCGCGTGCTGAACGAGCGGCTGCAGGCGCTGATCGAGCCGATCCGTGCGCGCCGCCGCGAATTCGAGGCGGACAAGGCGGAGGTAATGGCGATCCTGAAGCGCGGCACGATGCATGCGCGCGAGGTGGCCGGCGCGACGCTGGCCGAGGTGAAAGGCGCGATGGGGCTCACGTATTTCGATTGAGCCGTGCGCGGCAAACGCGGCCGGGCGGCGTGGCGTGGCGTGGCGCAATGCCGGCGCCGCGCTTACCCCGATGTCCACCGGCACACCGCGAAGCCGCGGTCAGTCGCCCGCAAGCACCGTCACGACCGCTCGTGCGCCGACGGCGCTACGTGGCACACAGCCTCGATCCGGTTGCCGGCAGGGTCGACGAGAAACGCCGCGTAGTAGTCGGCGTGATAATGCGGCCTCAATCCGGGATCGCCGTCGGACTGGCCGCCCGCGGAAAGCCCTGCCTCGAAGAATGCATGTACCTGCTCGCGAGAAGCGGCCTTGAAGCACCAGTGCCGCTTGCTCGTTCCGACTTCGGCGGGATCGAGATACACGGCCAGGAAAGTCGAGGCGGTGTCGTTTGCATTGCAGCGTTCGCCGTAACCGAGTGCGGCGGGCCGGTCGTAAACCTTGGCCGCGCCAAGTGCGGCCATGATGCCGTCATAGAAAGGGCGTGCCTGGTCGATATCAGGAACGCCGATGGACACGTGGTCGAGAAGTTGCATGGGATTGGCTCCGTTGAACGAGCACGAGTCTACACAAACATGTCACTTCGAACCGGCTAGCGGTACAACCAGATCGCAAAACCGGAGGACAGGATTCCATGACGGACGACCGCCGCATTTGGGAAGCACTGGAAGCTCGTTCGCGAGGAGGCGGCAATATCGAGCAAACAGCGGATTACCGCGGAGACCTCGATCGCCGACGATCTCGGACAAGCCGGAGACGACGCGGACATCTTCATGGAGCGCTTCTTCGCCCGATTCGGTGTGGATCGCCGCGACTACGATTTCGGGCGTTACTTCCTGATGGAGGGTGAAGGGCTCCTGTAACACCTGGTTCGCAACTTCATTCTCAGGAAGCCCCATACGTTCGATCGAGACGCATTGACCGTCGGCATGCTGGGCAAAGCCATCGCGCTGGGTGCGTGGGACGCCGATGCGATCAGGAACTGATGCTCACGCAGCGTCACCGACGCTTTGATCGGCACGTCGAACACCGCGCCCGCCACGCGTCACTTCATCTGCATCAGCTGCACGAGGTTGCCGCACGTATCGTCGAGCACCGCGACGCGCACGGGCCCCGCGTCCATCGGCGCCAGCGTGAAGCGCACGCCGAGCGCGTCGAGCCGCGCGAACTCCGCGTCGAGATCGTCGACCTGGAACGACGCCGCCGGAATGCCGTCCTCGTAGAGCGCCTGACGAAAAGGCCCGACCGCGCGATGATGGCTCGGCTCGAGCATCAGCTCGGTGCCGTCAGGCTGATCCTTCGACACGACCGTCAGCCAGCGGTACTCGCCCACCGGCACGTTGTTCTTCAACCGGAAGCCGAGGGTGTCGGTATAGAACGCGAGTGCCTTGTCCTGATCGTCGACAAAGATGCTCGTCACGTAGATGCGCATGTGATGTTCTCCGAATCACGCGTGCCGCCGCGCGCGTCGTCGCCGTGCCGCTCACGTGATCTGATACGTCGATGCCGGCACGAATTCCTCCGGCATCGCGCGATCGCCCAGCTCGAGCACCGACCGTTCGATCGTGCGCGCCATCGCATCGAGCGCGAGCGCGTTCGGCGCGAGGCCGAACGGCTCCGCGACCTCGTTCGCGATCGCTTCGAGCGCGATCAGCGTGTACGAAATGAACACGCAAATCAGCGGCGTGAAAAACTCCGTCGAATCGACGAGGCCGAACGGCAGCAGCACGCAATAAGCATAGACGGTGCGATGCAGCAGTACGCTGTACGAGAACGGAATCGGCGTCGTCAGGATCCGCTCGCAACCGCCCACCGCCTTGCCGAGTTCGACCAGCTGCGCATCGAACATCCAGCACGTCGCGTCGCTGCCCGGCGCGCGGCCCAGCGCGCGGACGATCCCGCCGCGCAGTTCGTCGAGAATCGCGACGGGCTGGTAGCACTTGTGCGCGAACGCGGCGGCGCGCTCGGCGCCGAGGATGCGCTGCAGGTCTTGCGCCGGATCGGTATGGCGCAGCTGATGCTTCAGCGCATACGTGAACGCGATCAGCAGATCGGCGAGCCGGTTGCGCTCCGCGTCGCCGACGCTGTCGGGCAGGTAGCGCCGCAGTTGCGACGTGACGGTGCGCGCGGCGATCAGCAGGTTGCCCCACAGAAGCCGCGCCTCCTTGAAGCGCTCGAAGCTCGCGTTGTTGCGAAACGCGAGAAAGATCGCGAGCGCGAGCCCGAACAGCGTGAACGGCGCGGTGTTCAGCGGAATCTTCTCGCCGAAGATGCGCCCGTTCGTGAAGACCGCCAGCGTGCTGACGACCGCCATGAACACGAGTTGCGGAATGATCGACTGCAGCACGGAGCCGTTCCATACGAACAGCATCCTGAGCCAGTTTTGTCGTGGTCTGACGATCATGGTGTTGTCTCGACTGCCAAGGGAATACGCAATGCGGCGCGCCGCCGCCCGATGTGCGACGGCCCGCGCGTGGCGGGCCGCTGTCCGATCGCAACCGGGCCGGGTGACGAGCCGCACGGCGGCTGCGCGAGATGATACGCCCGCGCACGCCGCACGCCGCACGCCGTCACCGGCCGCGCCGGTCAGTGATAGCCGGCGTCGCCCTCGCGCACCTTGCCGCGGAACACGCGGTACTGCATCGCGTTGTACACGAGGATGATCGGCAGCACGATCACGGTGCCGACGAGCGCGAACAGCTGGCTCGAATGGCTCGACGACGCATCCCAGATCGTCAGCGACGGCGGCACGATGTTCGGCCAGATGCTGATCACGAGGCCGGTATAGCCGAGGAACACGAGCGCGAGCGTCAGCAGGAACGGCGTTGCCTCGTGCCGGCGCTTCAGCGTGTGGAAGATGCCCCACACGCATGCGACGACGAGGACCGGCACCGGCAGGAACCAGCCGAGGTAGCCGCTGCCGAACCAGCGGTGCGCGACGGCCGGCAGCCCGATCACGGTCCACAGGCTGACCACGCCCATCACGGCGAGCAGCACGCCCGCGAGCGGCTTCATCAGCACGCGCATCTTGCGCTGCAGTTCGCCGTCGACCTTCAGGATCAGCCAGCCGCAGCCGAGCGTCGCATAGGTGACGAGCACGCCGATCCCGCAGAACAGGCTGAACGGCGACAGCCAGTCGAACGGCCCGCCCGCGAACTGGTTGTTCACGATCCGGATGCCCTGCAGCAGCGAACCGAGCGTGACGCCCTGGCAGAACGCGGCCAGCGCGGAGCCACCGATGAACGCGAGATCCCACAGGTGTTGCGTGCGGTTCGCCTTCGCGCGCAACTCGAACGCCGCGCCGCGGAAGATCAGCCCGACCACCATCAGGATCAGCGGCAGGTAGTTCGCCGGCAACAGCGTCGAGTAGACGACCGGGAATGCGCCGTACAGGCCCGCGCCGCCGAGCACCAGAAAGGTCTCGTTGCCGTCCCACACCGGCGCGACGGTATTCAGCATCACTTCGCGTTCGACCTTGGCGTCGAAGAACGGAAACAGCAGGCCGATGCCGAGGTCGAAGCCGTCCAGCATCACGTAGAGGAACACGCCGAGGCCGATGATCGCGGCCCACACGACAGGAAGATCGATCTGCATGGCTTACTCCGCTTCGGTGACGTTCAGCGGCGTGGACAGCGCGCTCTTGCGCAGCCCCGGATGCCGGTGCAGCTCGATGTATCCGGCGTGGGCAGCCGGTCCGCGCTTCATCAGGTTCAGCATGTAGTAGATACCCGTTCCGAACACCAGGAAATACACGACCACGAAGATCAGCAGCGACACGCCGACCTGCTGCGCGCTGAGCGGCGCGACCGAATCGACGGTGCGCAGCACGCCGTAGACGGTCCACGGCTGCCGCCCGACCTCGGTCGTGATCCAGCCGGCCAGCAGCGCGACGATGCCCGACGGCCCCATGCACACGACGAACCACTGGAACCAGCGCGTTTCATACAGGCGTCCGCCCTTTCTCAGCAGCAGGCCGAGCAGCGCGGTGAGCAGCATCAGCATCCCGAGGCCGGCCATGATCCGGAAGGTCCAGAACACGATCGGCGAATACGGACGGTCCTGCGCCGGGAATTCCTTCAGTCCGCGAATCTCGCCGCTCCAGCTGTGCGTGAGGATCAGGCTCCCGAGGTGCGGCACCTGGATCGCATAGCGCGTCGTCTCGGCCTGCATGTCGGGCAGGCCGACGAGGTTCAGCGCGGTGCCGCCCTTCTCGGTTTCCCACAGCCCTTCGATCGCCGCGATCTTCGCCGGCTGGTATTCGCGCGTGTTCAGCCCGTGCGCGTCGCCGACGACGATCTGGATCGGCGCGAGCAGCAGCAGCATCCACAGCGCCATCGAGAAGCTGCGCTTGACCGGCTCGTCGCGACGCCCCTTCAGCAGGTGCCACGCGCCGCACGCGGCGACGATGAAGCCCGCGACGATGAACGCGGCGATCGTCATGTGCACGAGGCGATACGGGAACGACGGGTTGAAGATGATCTTGAACCAGTCGACCGGCACGACGAGGCCGTTCTCGATCTTGTAGCCCTGCGGCGTCTGCATGAAGCTGTTCGACGCGAGGATCCAGAACGTCGAGATCAGCGTGCCGACCGCGACCATCAGCGTCGCGAAGAAGTGCGCGCGCGGGCTGACGCGCTGCCAGCCGAACAGCATCACGCCGAGGAAGCCGGCCTCGAGGAAGAAGGCCGTCAGGACTTCGTACGTGAGCAGCGGGCCGGTGATGTTGCCCGCGACGCGCGAGAAGCCCGCCCAGTTCGTGCCGAACTCGTAGGCCATCACGACGCCGGAGACGACGCCCATCCCGAAGCCGATCGCGAAGATCTTCGACCAGAACTGGAACATGGATTTGTAGGCGGCGTCGCCGGTGACGAGATAGCGCCATTCCAGCACCGCCAGGAAGCTCGCCATGCCGATGCTGATCGCCGGAAACACGATGTGGAACGACACCGTGAACGCGAATTGCAATCGGGCGAGATGGAACGCATCGAAGATTTCCATGACCGTAATTTGCTCGTGGTTGTGAGGACGTCAGCTCGAAGCAGGAAATCGCGCGACGGCTTCGCGACGGCACGTGCACACAACGACGGATCGCAGTGCACGGCAACGAAGCGTGAATGACGATATCGCGTTTCAGACGATACTCGCAATCGCGCGGACGTGCGCTGAAACTGTGCTTTCCCCGGGGCCGAAGATGTGTGTACGGAAAACCCGTTTCGGCGCCGCGAGGCTCTCGGCTGTACTGCTTTCCGCTCTGCAACGCTGTGCATCCGCGGCACCGCCGAACGCCCGTACCATCGGCTCCTGGCCTGCCCGTGGCGAGCGAGCGCGACCCCGCGCACCGCCCCCGCAGAATCCGTTTCGATCGCCCGGCGCCCGCGCCGGCCGATCCCCCTGGAGAAACCCGCATGGAGCCCAGCGACCGCCCCGACGATCCGGCCGGCACCCGCGCGTGTCATGTGACGCGTCATCGTGCCGGCGACGCGCGGGACACCGTCGATCGCGTGGTGGACGAAACGCCGGTTGCACTCGTATTCAACGGCATCGCGCACACGGTGATGATGGCGACGCCGATCGACCTCGACGCGTTCGGCCTCGGCTTCGCGCTGAGCGAAGGGATCGTCGAGCGCGCGTCGGACGTCTTCGATATCGAAAGCGAATGCCGGCCCGGCAGTGCCGAAGTGCGGCTCACCGTGGCGCAGCAGGCGTTCATGGCGCTGAAGGCGCACCGGCGCGCGCTGGCCGGCCGCACCGGCTGCGGCGTCTGCGGGATCGAGAGCATCGCGCAGCTCGACCTGCATCCGCCGCGCATCGCGGCCGCGGGCGCGGCGGCCGGCATCGGCGCCGACGCCGTCGCGCGCGCCGCCCGCGCGCTGCCGCAGCGGCAGCCGCTGATGCACGCGACCGGCGGCATCCACGCGGCCGCGTGGTGCGAGCGCGACGGCACGGTGCTGGAAGTCGTCGAGGACGTCGGCCGCCACAACGCGCTCGACAAGCTGATCGGCCGGCTGGCGCGGCGCCGCGCCGACCTGGGCGCGGGCTTCGTGTTCCTGTCCAGCCGCGCGAGCTACGAGCTCGTGCGCAAGGCCGCACGCGTCGGCATCCCGATGATCGCGACGATTTCTGCGCCGACCTCGCTCGCGATCGACGTCGCCCGCGAAGCCGGCGTGCGGCTGCTCGGCTTCTGCCGCGACGACGGCTTCGTCGAATACGTGTCGCCCGACCCGCTCCCGTTACCCGAACCGACGCCTGCGCAAGCGCAGGCGCTCACCGCTTGATGAAACCCCTGACCGATTTCGACACCGCCCAACGGCAGTTCGCCGGCGTATTTGCGCCGCCGCATGCGGCCGTCTCCATCCCGGTCGCGCAGGCGGCCGGCCACGTGCTCGCCACGCCGCTCACCGCCGTGCTCGACCAGCCGCCCGCCGACCAGAGCGCGATGGACGGCTACGCGGTCCGTCACGCGGACCTCGAACACGGCGAGCCGCTGCGCGTCGCGCAGCGCTGCTATGCGGGCGACGCGCCGGCGCCGCTCGCGCCGCGCACGGCCGCGCGCATCTTTACCGGCAGCCTGATTCCGCCGGGCGCCGACACCGTCGTGATGCAGGAGCACGCGCACGAACAGGATGGCTGGGTTGCGTTCGACACACCGCAGCGCAGCGGATCGCATATCCGCCGCCGCGGCGAGGAAGTGCGCGCGGGCGCCCTGCTGATGCCGGCCGGCATGCGGCTCGGCGCGATGCACGTCGGCGTCGCCGCCGCGCAGGGTTGCGCGCGCATCGACGTGCGCCCGCCGCTGCGGGTCGGCATCCTGACGACCGGCGACGAGCTTGTCCCGTGCGGCCAGCCGCGCGCGCCGCAGCAGATCTACAACAGCAACGCGCCGATGCTCGCCGCGCTGGTGTCGGGAACCGGTGCCGGCGTCGCGGCGAGCGAGCACGCCGCCGACACGCCGGCCGCCGTCGATCAGGCGCTGCGCGGCATGGCCGCGCGCTGCGACCTGGTCGTCTGCGTCGGCGGTGCATCGGTCGGCGACAAGGACCTGCTGCGTCCCGCGCTGACCGCGCTCGGCGCCGCGTTCGTGGTGTCGGGCGTGCGGATGAAACCCGGCAAGCCGGTCGCGCTCGCGCGGCTCGACGAACGGCCCGTGGTGCTGCTGCCCGGCAATCCGGGCGCCGCGATGACCGCGTTCGCGCTGTTCGTCACGCCGCTGATCCGCTGCCTGCAGGGGCGCGACGACTGCCTGCCAGCCGTGCCGTCGCTGCCGATCGACATCGACGTCGAACCCGATGCGCAGCGCGAGCGCTTCGTCCGCGTGCGCCGCACCCTCGACGCCAACGGCGCGCCCGTACTCGATACGCTGCGGCAACAAGGCGCCGGCACGCTGCAATCGCTCGTTCAGGCGAGCGGGCTCGCGCGGCTGCCGGCCGGCCGACGCATCGCGCGCGGCGACGCGGTGCCGTATTACGATTTCGCGCACTGGCTCGCGTGAGCATGCCCATGCGCGTCATGTCCGCCTTGCGTGCAGGCAGGATCACGAACTGTATTCCTGCATTTCGGGCGGGATTGTGTCCCTGTCGGAAAAATCCGGCGGACTATCCTCACGAAGAGGCTCGTCACGACCCGTGCGCCGACACGTCGGCACACAGGCGGCCGACCGGCGACGCCGTTCCGCTCACTTCATGCAGGTCGAAAAACCGATCGTGAATGCCATCGCTCCCGCACCGGCCGCCACTGCATCCGGCGGCGCATCGCCCGGCGCCTTCCCCCGCCCGCTCGACACGCTCGCGCGGCCGCTGCGCGATCTGCGGCTGTCCGTCATCGACCAGTGCAACTTCCGCTGCGGCTATTGCATGCCGCGCGACAGCTTCGGGCCCGACTATGCGTTCATGCCGTCGTCCGAGCGGCTGTCGTTCGCGCAACTGGAGAAGATCGCGCGCGCGTTCGTCTCGCTCGGCGTCGAGAAGATCCGCCTCACCGGCGGCGAGCCGCTGCTGCGCCGCAATCTCGAAGCGCTGATCGAACGGCTCGCGACGCTGACGACCGCCGACGGCAAGCCCATCGAAATCGCGCTGACGACCAACGGTTCGCTGCTCGCCGCGAAGGCACGCACGCTGCGCGATGCGGGCCTGTCGCGCGTGACCGTGAGCCTCGACGCGATCGACGATGCCGTGTTCCGCCGGATGACCGATACCGACGTGCCGGTCGCGCGCGTGCTGGCCGGCATCGAGGCTGCGCAGGCGGCCGGGCTCGCGCCCGTGAAGGTCAACGCCGTGATCGAGCGCGGCGCCAACGACGACCAGATCCTGCCGCTCGTGCGCCACTTCCGTCATAGCGGCGTGGCCGTGCGCTTCATCGA
Organism: Burkholderia sp. Bp9015; assembly: GCF_003853505.1. NCBI lineage: Bacteria > Pseudomonadati > Pseudomonadota > Betaproteobacteria > Burkholderiales > Burkholderiaceae > Burkholderia > Burkholderia sp. Bp9015. Next base: position 23,411 of record NZ_QTPZ01000021.1, on the reverse strand, counting down.
ATACATGGACGTCGGCGGCGCGAGCGCGTGGTCCGGCGACAAGGTCGTGCCGGCCGCGCGGATGCGCGAACGCATCGACGCGAGTTATCCGCTCGTGCTCGTCGGCGAACCGGGCCACGACGCCACCGCCATCCGCTGCCGGCACATCGACGGCGCGGGCGAGGTCGGCTTCATCGCGAGCGTGTCGCATCCGTTCTGCGGCACGTGCTCGCGCGCCCGCGTGTCGGCCGACGGCCAGCTCTATACGTGCCTGTTCGCGATGCAGGGCACCGACCTGCGGCCGTGGCTCGACGACGGCGCATCGGTCGACCACCTCGCCGACGCCGTGCGTGCGCGATGGACGCGGCGCGACGACCGCTATTCCGAGCGGCGCGCCACGCGTGCGGCCCGGCCGTCGGGCAAGACCTATCCGACCGTGCGCATGTCGCTCGTCGGCGGCTGACGGCTGCCGCGCGCGGCGGCGCGCACCGCTTACTGGAGAACCGTCATGACGAGTTTCACCGAATCCCGTGCCGCGTCACCCGACGATCCGTCGCGTGACGCCGCCCATGCCGAACCCGCCGAGCCGCACGCCGAGCCGCCGCCGGCGATTGCCGCCGGCTTCGAGGTGCGTGTGCAGTACGCGGCGATCGACGCCGGCACCGAGATCGCACCGATCGTTCGGAATCCGAATGTCGGCGCGGTCGTGAATTTCCTCGGTGTCGTGCGCAACGAGGGCGACGTCGACGACGTGATCGCGCTCGAAGTCGAACACTATCCGACGATGACCGAGCAGGCGCTCTGGAGCATCGTCGAGGAAGCCAGCGCGCGCTGGCGGCTCGAAGCGGTCAGGATCGTGCATCGCGTCGGGCGCATTCCGCTCGGCCAGCCGGTCGTGATCGTCGTGGTGGCCGCCGCGCATCGTGCGTCGGCATTCGATGCGTGTGAATTCATCATGGACTTCCTGAAGACGCATGCGCCGTTCTGGAAGAAGGAGATCCGGCACGACGGCGTGGCCGGCTGGGTCGAGCCGAAGGTGCACGACGATCAGGCGATGCGGCGATGGGGTTGAGCGTGCCGGTCAATGCGTTGCCGATTCCGCCCATTCCGCCGATTTCGCCCGGGACATTTCAATGAAACTGACGATCAAATACTTTGCGAGCATTCGCGAACAGCTGCATATCGATCAGGAAGTCGTCGAGATCGATGCGCACGAGGTCACCGTCGACGCGCTGCGCGGCACGCTCGCCGCACGCGACGCGCGCAGCGGCGAAGCGTTGCGGATGGACCGGCCCGTGCGGGCGGCCGTGAATCTCGAGATGGTGACCGGGGGATTCGTCGTGCGGGAGGATAGCGAGGTGGCGTTCTTTCCGCCGGTGACGGGCGGGTGATCCGTTCGCATCGGGCGGCGACCGGCGGGCTTAGGCTGCCCGATGCCTGACTGGCGGCTAGACGAGCTCGCGAAGAAAATCCGGGACGGGTGGTCGATCGACGTCGGGTAGCCGGCCGGCGCGCCGGCCACTTTCCGCACGGCCGGACGCGCGGGCATCCGTTCGCGCCGGGCGAGCCGGTTCGGTGTTTCGGCCGTCGTCGGCGCGCCCTTGCGCGTGCCGAACAACGGCGTCATGTAGAACGCGATGCGCGCGTACGAAAAGGCTGCATCCAGCCCCCAAATTGGGGTCGACTACATTTCCGGTCGCAACGAAGTTGTCATGAACCCCGCCCGAGAAACAGACAAATGGATCATCAAGCCACGCGACTTGCCGTGACCTGCATCCAGCCTCATTTCTCCTGATTTTTATATTCAGAGTATTTTCGCGAGTCGCCCCTCACTCTGTCAGCCGGATACTTTGCCCGGTTGAGCTCCATCTTCTCAAGCACCGCCTGAAAAAGATCGACATCCATCTTGTCCGCGAGGCGAACCAGATACACCAATACGTCGGCCATCTCGTGACGAACGGCCGTCAGGTTGGCTTCGCCAAGTTCGCTCTTGTCGCCCGAAACGAGCCATTGAAACGGCTCCAGCAATTCACTCGCTTCGATGCTGAGCGCTGTCGCCAGGTTCTTCGGCGTGTGGAATTTGTCCCAGTCGCGCTCGTCGACAAACTGGCGGACGAGTTCGCGCAGTTCCACCAGATCATTCCGTAACTCAGACTTTTCCACGTAGCGACTCCTGGTGCATATCCAAAATCTATCGATGCCTTCGACGGCATGCGGGCATGAGAAATCCGCCCTTCGGCCTGCAAGTACAGCTCCCGCGCACGGACAGACCCGAATGATATAGGAGCTGGAAGCTGCCACGGCAAGCGTCGCACCAAGGGCAAGCGAAATGCCGTCCCGCCGTCAGGGCATCGTAGCGACGGCCCAAATTCACGATCGCGCCCCTGCGTCGAACCGTCCCGCTCCGGCCCACGCAGTTCGCGATTTTCCGCCCGCTTCGCATCCAGCTTCGATGCGCCCCGCCGGAGACCCGGCAAGACGGCTCACCCGCCACGCGCCGCAACTCTTATATAAGACATAAGACATTTGACGCCTGACCATATTGCGACTAGAATCCCGTCCAAGCAGTGAAGCAGTATCCGGAACAGCAGCCTCGGCGTGCCTGGAAAGCCCTTCCCCTGAAACGCAATCTCAGCAGGTCCCCCCATGCTTGAAAACTTTCGTGCTCACGTGGCCGCCCGCGCCGCGCTCGGTATTCCCCCCCTGCCGCTGACGGCCCAGCAAACCGCCGAACTGGTGGAACTGCTGGCGCACCCGCCCGCAGGCGAAGAGCAGACGCTGCTCGACCTGATCACCCACCGCGTGCCCGCCGGCGTCGACGAAGCCGCGCGCGTGAAGGCCGGCTTCCTGGCCGCCGTCGCGAAGGGCGAGACGGCCTGCCCGCTGATCTCGCGCGAGCGCGCGACCGAGCTGCTCGGCACGATGCTCGGCGGCTACAACATCCAGCCGCTGATCGAGCTGCTGTCCGACGAAGCGGTCGCGGCCGTCGCTGCCGACGCGCTGAAGAAAACCCTGCTGATGTTCGACCAGTTCCATGACGTGAAGGAACTCGCCGACCAGGGCAACGCGCACGCGAAGGCCGTGCTGCAGAGCTGGGCCGACGCCGAATGGTTCACGAGCCGTCCGGAAGTGCCGGAAAGCCTGACCATCACGGTGTTCAAGGTCACGGGCGAAACCAACACCGACGACCTGTCGCCGGCCCCGGACGCCACCACCCGCCCGGACATCCCGATGCACGCGCTGGCGATGCTGAAGAACGCGCGCCCCGGCATCACGCCGGAAGAAGACGGCAAGCGCGGCCCGGTCAAGTTCATCGAATCGCTGAAGGAAAAGGGTCACCTGGTCGCCTACGTCGGCGACGTGGTCGGCACCGGCTCCTCGCGCAAGTCGGCCACCAACTCGGTGCTGTGGTTCACCGGCGAAGACATCCCGTTCGTCCCGAACAAGCGCTTCGGCGGCGTGTGCCTCGGCGGCAAGATCGCCCCGATCTTCTACAACACGATGGAAGACGCCGGCGCGCTGCCGATCGAACTCGACGTGTCGCAGATGAACATGGGCGACGTGGTCGAACTGCGCCCGTACGAAGGCAAGGCGCTGAAGGACGGCAACGTGATCGCCGAATTCCAGGTCAAGTCCGACGTGCTGTTCGACGAAGTGCGCGCCGGCGGCCGCATTCCGCTGATCATCGGCCGCGGCCTGACCGCGAAGGCGCGTGAAGCGCTGGGCCTCGCCCCGTCGACGCTGTTCCGCCTGCCGCACCAGCCGGCCGACAGCGGCAAGGGCTTCTCGCTCGCGCAGAAGATGGTCGGCCGCGCATGCGGTTTGCCGGAAGGCCAGGGCGTACGCCCGGGCACGTACTGCGAACCGAAGATGACCTCGGTCGGCTCGCAGGACACCACGGGCCCGATGACCCGCGACGAACTGAAGGATCTGGCGTGCCTCGGCTTCTCGGCCGACCTCGTGATGCAGTCGTTCTGCCACACCGCCGCTTATCCGAAGCCCGTCGACGTGAAGACGCACCAGACGCTGCCGAACTTCATCAGCACCCGTGGCGGCATCGCGCTGCGTCCGGGCGACGGCGTGATCCACTCGTGGCTGAACCGCATGCTGCTGCCCGACACCGTCGGCACCGGCGGCGACTCGCACACGCGCTTCCCGATCGGCATCAGCTTCCCGGCAGGCTCGGGCCTGGTCGCGTTCGCGGCTGCCACCGGCACGATGCCGCTCGACATGCCGGAGTCGGTGCTCGTCCGCTTCAAGGGCAAGATGCAGCCGGGCGTCACGCTGCGTGACCTCGTCAACGCGATTCCGCTGTACGCGATCAAGCAGGGCATGCTGACGGTCGCCAAGCAAGGCAAGAAGAACATCTTCTCGGGCCGCATCCTCGAAATCGAAGGCCTGCCCGACCTGAAGGTCGAGCAAGCGTTCGAGCTGTCGGATGCGTCGGCAGAGCGTTCGGCCGCCGGTTGCACGGTGCGCCTGAACAAGGAACCGATCATCGAATACCTGAACAGCAATATCACGCTGCTGAAGTGGATGATTGCGCAGGGCTACCAGGATCCGCGCAGCCTGCAGCGCCGTATCGCGGCGATGGAGCAATGGCTGGCCGACCCGCAACTGCTCGCGCCGGATGCCGACGCCGAATACGCGGCCGTCATCGAGATCGACCTCGCCGACATCCACGAGCCGATCGTCGCATGCCCGAACGACCCGGACGACGTGAAGACGCTGTCCGACGTGGCTGGCGCCAAGATCGACGAAGTGTTCATCGGCTCGTGCATGACCAACATCGGTCACTTCCGTGCCGCGTCGAAGCTGCTGGAGGGCAAGCGCGACATCCCGGTCAAGCTGTGGGTCGCGCCGCCGACCAAGATGGACCAGAAGCAGCTGACGGAAGAAGGTCACTACGGCGTGTTCGGCACGGCCGGCGCACGCACCGAAATGCCGGGCTGCTCGCTGTGCATGGGTAACCAGGCACAGGTGCGCGAAGGCGCGACGGTGATGTCGACGTCGACCCGCAACTTCCCGAACCGCCTGGGCAAGAACACGAACGTGTACCTCGGCTCGGCGGAGCTGGCGGCGATCTGCTCGCGTCTGGGCAAGATCCCGACCAAGGAAGAGTACATGGCCGACATGGGCGTGCTCACGGCAAACGGCGACAAGATCTACCAGTACATGAACTTCGACCAGATCGAAGACTTCAAGGAAGTCGCCGACACCGTGCAGATCTAAGCATGCTGTCGCGCTGCGGCGGGTGATGCCCGTCGTGGCGATACGCAATGGCGCCGCGGGCTGAATGGCCGCGGCGCCATTTTTTTTGGATTTTTGAATGTCGCCGGCGCTATAAAACGGTCCGGCTCACACGTCAGGCCATCGCCTTCAGCCAGCCGAGCAGATCCGACTGCGCGCTTCCGTCCTTCACGGGCTCCGGCGTCAGCAGGCAATAGTGCGAGCCGTCCTCGACGAAACCCATCGGCGCGACCAGCACGCCGCTTTCGAGGTCGTCGCGAACGAGATGCCACGGCCCGATCGCGACACCCAGCCCCGCGACGGCCGCCTGAAGGCTGAAATAGAAATGGTCGAACATCTGCCCGCGTTCGCTTCCCGCCGGCTGATGCGCGGCCGCCGCCCAATCCTTCCACGCGTCCGGCCGCGTCCGGGTATGCAGTCGCGGCGCGCCCCGCTTCAACGCGCGGTCATGCCGACTGCCTGAAAACCACGCATCGACCTTGTCGGGCCGGCACACGGGACCGACCTTCTCCGCGAACAGTCGCTCCGCGTGATAGCCGGCGGGCCACGCAAAGTCATTGCGGCGAATCGCCATGTCGATGCCGTTGTCGAACGAGAACGGGCCGCCCGCCGCGGCGAGATGGATATCGACGCCCGCGTAAGCCGCCTGGAAATCCGGCCAGCGCGGAATCAGCCAGCGCATCAGCAGCGTCGGTTCGCACGACAGCACCCAACGCTGCGCGCGGGCCGCCTCGGTCCGCAATTCATGCGCGGCCTGTTTCATCAGATGCAGGCCGTCATGGACGGCCTGCGCCAGCTTGCGGCCCGCGTCGGTCAGGAAGACCCGACGACTGCGCCGCTCGAACAACGCCACACCGAGATCGTCTTCGAGCAGACGCACCGCGCGACTGACGGCGCCGTGCGTCAGATGCAGTTCATCGGCGGCGCGGCTGAAATGCTCATGGCGCGCCGCCGCCTCGAAGCAGCGCAGGGCCATCAACGACGGCAGATTGGCTCTAATTTCATGTGAGTCAAACTCACCATCCTGGTCAGAAAACATCGCTTTTCCTCGCGAATCGTGATCCCTAATATTCGCTCATCACGATGAATTTCAAAAGGACGAAGCAATGACGGAATGGATAGTCGTAGTCACCATCACGCTGCTGGCCGTCGTCAGCCCCGGGCCGGATTTCGCGATGGTCACACGCAACAGCCTGATGCTGTCGCGCCGCTCGGGCCTGCTCACCGCGTGGGGAATCGGCTTGGGTGTGACGGTTCACGTGAGCTACACGCTGCTCGGCGTCGGCCTCCTGATCCGCCAGTCGCTGTGGCTCTTCAATGCCGTGAAGCTCGTCGGCGCGCTCTACCTGATCTACCTCGGCGTGAAGATGCTCGCGGCCAAACCCGTGGACGGCCGCCCCGCGACGCAGGCCGCGCCCCTGTCGGATCTGGCGGCGCTGCGCACCGGCTTTCTGACGAACGCGCTGAATCCGAAAACCACCGTGTTCATCGTCAGCCTGTTCATGCAGGCGGTCCGCCCCGACACGCCATTACCGGTGCAGATCGGCTACGGCCTGTTCATCGCGCTGGCGCACGCGGGCTGGTTCAGTCTCGTGGCGCTCTGTTTCTCCGCCGACGCCGTCCGCGATCGCTTGCTGTCCTTGCGTCACTGGATCGATCGCACGTTTGGCGTGTTGCTCGTCGGCTTTGGCGTGATGCTGGCCATCGCGCGCGGCAGCCGCTGATCGCCGCACGCCGACGCCCGGGCGCGCATCAGCCCGGATATCGGCATCGAGCGAGCCGGCGCATGCGACGCGCACCGGCCTTCGACTCACCGCATGCACGACGCCGCGAGCTTGCCGACCGCGATCACCGCCTGCTCGATCTCCGGCGACCACGGGCTGCTGTAGTTCAGCCGGATGAAGTTCCGGTAGTTGTCGGTGATCGAGAACATGTAACCCGGACCGATCGTGATCCCCTGCTCCAGCGCGAGCTGGTATAGCCGCATCGCATCGACCTGCGCCGGCAACTCGACCCACAGCACGTAGCCGCCCGCCGGGCTCGAGATGCGCGTGCCTTCCGGGAAGAACCGCGACACCATCGCGCGCATCAGGTTCGCCTGCTGCGCATACGCCTTGCGCAGGCGCCGCAGGTGATGCTCGTAACCGTCGCGTTCGAGAAACTCGGCGATCGCCAGCTGCGGCAGCGACGGCGTCGCCAGCGTGTTCAGGAACTTCAGCTTCTCGACCTGATCGCGATACCGGCCCGGCAACGCCCAGCCGATCCGGTACGCGGCCGTCAGGCTCTTCGAGAACGACGCGCAGTGCAGCACGATCCCGCTGCGGTCGTAGGACTTCAGCGTGCTCGGATGCGACTCGCCGAAATACAGTTCGTTATACACACCGTTCTCGATGATCGGCATGTCTATTTTAGTTGCGAACTCAACCAGTTCGCGCTTGCGCTCGTCGGGCATCTGGAAGCCGAGCGGATTCTGGAAGTTCGGCATCACCATGCACGCGGCGATCGGCTGAGACTTCGCGATCGCCGCCAGCGCCGCGATGTCGATTCCGTATTCCGGATGCGTCGCCACCTCGATCGCCTTCATCCCCATCCGTTCGATCGCGTGCAGCATCGCGTAGAACGTCGGCGATTCCACCGCGATCGTGTCGCCCGGTTTCGCGACCGCCTGCAGGCACAGGTTGATCGCCTCCGTCGCGCCGACCGTCACGATGATCTCGTTCGGGTCGACCGACATCCCGTTTTCCAGGTAGCGTCGTGCGATCTGCCGGATCAGGCGCGGATGGCCCGGCGGCAGCCCGTCGGTCACGCCCCACAGCGACTTGTCGCGGCCGGCGGCGTACGCGTAGCGGTTCAGCTTCTCGAACGGGAACAGGCTCGGGTCCGGATACGGCGAGCCGAGCGGCACCGCGTCGTCGGTACCGATCGAGCGCAGCGTCGACAGCACGAGCCGGCTCATGTCCACCGACGACGAGATCGCGATCGGCTTCGACGGGCGCAGTTCGCGCACCGGCGCATGGTTGTCGTCGCGCCGCAGGTTCACGAAGTAGCCCGACTGCGGGCGGCTTTCCAGCAGCCCGCGGCTTTCGAGCAGCAGGTACGCGTGCAGCACGGTCGTGATGCTGATCCGGTGCTGCTGGCTCGCCTGCCGCACCGACGGAATCCGGTCGCCGTGCCGGTACACGCCCTGGCGGATCAGGCGTTCGATGTCGTCCGCGAGTTTTTCGTAGAGCTTCATCGCATGCTCCCCGCCGGCGCGCGCATGCGCGCCGCCCCTCCGTGCGCGTCCGATGCGCGCGTGTTCTGCCCGCCGACCGGGCTGTCGTGATGCCTGACTGCTTCCTCCGGTTTTGCCTTTTCCATCGCCGTGGCTCGCTTTTGAAGATGCGCCGGGCGGCCCGTGACGTCTGGGCTTGCGGCACTGTGCACTTGATGATCGAATCTTAAAAGCAGAACAGTTGGCGCGGAGTACACACATCGGATACGCACACAAGAGTACAGTTCGGCGCGAATTGGCGATTTCTAGCGAACTGTACGTCTTATGAATTGGGCGCAGAGGCTGGGAAATTGATGCGGTGGCTGGGGATTCGAGAGCGGTACCGTGCGATCGCGCAGTTCGCGGTTGCGTCCGCGGCATCCTGCGATGCAGTCCGGGCCCGGCAGGAATGGGTCGCGCCGACCCGCGATCGTCCCGTCGTGAAAATCACGCCAGAACGCCGCGGCGATTGGCACGCGCGTGAGCGCGTGTCTCCATGGTCGAGGAATCGGGCCCGGACGAGGTGCGGTCGCGCTCCGGTGAGAACACGGCATGCGGGCCGTTCGCCGACGCCCGGCGTGAGGATCACCATCGGCTGGCCCGATACAGGCAGCGAACCGTCAGCCGCCAGCCGCTGCACGCGATATCGCGCGCTGCGTGACGGCACAGCGCCGCTGCCGCGGCGGATCGTCGAAGTCGTTGCGGGTTGGCTCGGCGCGAACGGCGCGCGTCAGATCGACCCGAACAGCGCGCGCGGCCGGTCCTTCAGCGTGCCGGCCAGAATCCGCAGCCCGTTCACGAGTTCGTCGCGGGTCGCCGGACACGCGAGATTGATGCGCACGCCGTGCTCGATTTCCGCGCGATCGACCGCGAACGTCGACGACGGCATCACGATCACGCCGCGCGCCTTCGCGTTCGCGGCGAAGTCGTCGGCCCGCCACGGCGGCGGCAGCCGCAGCCACACGAACATGCATGCGGGATCCGACTTCAGGTGACCGGCCGGCAGCAGTTCCCGCGCCAGATCGACGCGCGCACGGATCTCCGCCAGCTGCGCGCTCATGATCCGCTCGGCGGTGCCGTTCTCGATCCACACCGTCGCGATCAGCATCGACGTCGGCGCGGGCATCCACGCGGTGGTGCGCACGGCTTCCGCGCACAGCGCGACGCTGTCGCGCGGGCAGCTCAGGTAGCCGAGGCGCAGCCCGGGCGCGAGGATCTTCGACGTCGCGCCGATATGGAACGTGAGCTCGGGACACAAGCCCGCGATCGCCGGCAGCCGGTCGCGCACGAGCGGCCCGTACACGTCGTCCTCGATGATCGTCACGTGATGGCGACGCGCGACGTCGACGAGCGCCATGCGGCGCGCGAGGCTCATCGTCGTCACGGTCGGGTTCTGCAGGTTCGGCACGACGAAGATCGCCTTGACGGGCATGCGCTGGCAGATCCGCTCGATCTCGTCGGGCAGCAGGCCGTCGTCGTCGGCCGGCGCGCTGACGATCTCGAACTGGAACACCGGCGCGAGCGCCTTCAGGCCGTAATACGTGAGCCGGTCGGCGACGATCACGCCGTCGGTGCCGATCAGGCTGTTCAGCACCGCATAAAGCCCGTGCTGCGCGCCGCTCGTGACGACCACCTGGTCGCGCGACGGCGTGAAGCCCGGCGCGGCCAGCCACTGCGCGCCCGCGGCGCGCGCCCAGTCGGGGCCCTGCGGCGGCTGGTATTCCTGCAGCGAAGCGAACCGCGGATCGGCCGGCAGCGTGCCGAACGTCTGCGCGAGGCACGCCAGAAACTCGCCGGTCGCCGGCCTGTTCACCGTCAGGTCGATCACCCCGTTGCCCGCCGCGAGCGACGCGCGGGCCGGCTCGATGCTCGGCATCGCGCCGCCGGTGACGAGCGACCCGCGCCGCTTGCTGCCGATCACGAGGCCGCGCAGCTGCAGCTCCTTGTACGCGCGCGACACGGTCGACACGTTGATGCCGAGCTCCGTCGCGAGCTGGCGCTGCGGCGGCAGGCGGCTGCCCGGCGGGTACATGCCGTTGCGGATTTCCGCCTCGATCGAGCTCGATACCTCGACATAGGTCGGCCGCTTCGCCTGCGCCGGCGCGTCGCCGTCGCGCTCACCGGAAAATTTGTCTGCTGCCATTCGTCGCCTGTATCCACACAAAAAGCGTTTGTCTGCCGTTCAAGCCTGCCCAGCGATTGTATATGACATCCCCTTCCGGTCAAACGTCAGCCGAAAGGTCAGTCAAAACAGTGACTTGAAATCGGGTAAACGCTAGCGCCATACAATCGCTTTTTGATTGCACACAAAAAATTACTGTGTGATTCTTTATCCCATCTTTGTGTGAATCACGCGTGCCGGAGGAGAGGCGACATGGCGAACATCGCCATCGTGGGTGCAGGTTTCATCGGACTCGGCGCGGCGGCCTGGCTGCAGCGCGACGGGCACCGCGTCACGCTGTTCGATCCGGCCGGCGTCGGCCATGGCGCATCATTCGGCAACGCCGCGACGTTCGCGCCGTATGGCTGCGTGCCCGTCAACGGCCCGTCCGTGTTCCGCGACATGCCGCACTTCCTGTTCGGCGCCGACAGCCCGCTGCGCATCCGCTGGCCTTACCTGCTGCGCGGCGCGCCGTGGCTCGCACGGTTCCTGGTCGCGTCGACGCCCGCGCATCACGCGCGCAGCGCGAGCGCGCTGGCCGCGCTGCTGACGCGCGCCGCCGACGGCTATGCGCCGTTGCTCGCGCCGTCGCGGCTCGCGGCATTCGTGCGGCCGCGCGAATGCCTGTATCTGTACGCACGGCAGGCGTCGTTCGACGCCGCGCAGCCGTCGCTCGCGCTGCGGCGCCGGCTCGGCGTGCCGTTCGACACGCTCGACGCGGACGCGATCCGCCGGCTCGAGCCCGCGCTCGCGCCGATCTTCACGCGCGGCGTGCTGTTCCACGGGAGCTGGCATTTCTCCGATCCCTGCGGGTTCCTCGACGAACTGTTCGCGCACCTGGCAACCGGCGGCGCGACGCTCGAACGCGCGCAGGTCGAACGGATCGAGCCCGTCGGCGACGGCGTGAGCCTGCATGCGGGCGGCACCGTGCGCCGCTTCGATCATGTGGTGATTGCCGCCGGCGCCCGCTCGCGCGCATTCGCCGCCGCGTGCGGCGACGCCGTACCGCTCGACACCGAGCGCGGCTACCACGTGCAGTTCGCCGCGCACGAGCAGATCGTTACGCGGCCGGTCGGCTGGGCCGAGCGCGGGTTCTACATGACGCCGCTCGACGAAGGATTGCGCGCGGCCGGCACCGTCGAACTCGGCGGCTTCGACGCCGGCATGAACCGCTCGCTGGTCGCGCTGCTCACCCGCTCCGCGCGCGAGGCATTGCCATCGCTCGGCGCGCCGACGCGCAGCTGGCTCGGCTTTCGGCCCACGCTGCCGGACGGCGTGCCCGTGATCGGCCGCGCGCGGCGCAGCGAGCGCGTGATCCACGCGTTCGGCCACCAGCATCTCGGCGTCACGCTCGCCGGCATCACCGGGCGGATCGTCGCCGATCTCGTCGCGCAACGCGCGCCGCCGCTGGATCTCACCCCATACCGGGCCGCGCGATTCTGACGCGCGCCGCCACTTCCACCACTGCAAGGAGGCATCATGAATCGTCGTAACTGGCTGGCATGGCTGGCCGTCTGCTCGATCGGCACGGTCACCGCGTCCGCGCAGGCCGCGGACCCGGAAACCGTCAAGATCGGCTTCGCCGGCCCGCTGACGGGCCCGGTCGCGCGCGTCGGCAAGGACCTGCAATACGGCGCGCAGCTCGCGCTCGACGAGGAGAACGCGAAACACCCGACCATCGGCGGCAAGCCCGTGCGCTTCGTGCTCGACGTGCAGGACGACCAGGCCGATCCGCGCATCGCGATCCAGGTCGGGCAGAAGCTCGTCGACGACGGCGTGGTCGGCGTGGTCGGCCACTACAACTCGGGCTGCAGCATCCCCGCGTCGGCCGTCTACCGGCAGGCGAACGTCGCGATGATCACGCCCGGCTCGACCAACCCGCAACTGACGATGCAGGGCTTCAAGAACGTGTTCCGCACGATGGGGCACGACGGCGTCGGCGGCGTGGTCGCCGGACGCTTCGCGGTCGAGCAGCTGAAGGCCAAGCGGATCGGCATCATCGATGACCGCACCGCATTCGGCCAGGGGCTCGCGGACGCATTCGAGAAAGGCGTGAAGGACGCGCACGGCACCATCGTCGGCCGCGAATACACGAACGACAAGGCGGTCGATTTCCGCGGCATCCTGACCACGATGAAGAGCAACAACATCGACCTGCTGTTCTTCGGCGGCCTCGACGAACAGGGCGCGATGCTCGTCAAGCAGATGCGCTCGCTCGGCATCCGCGCGCAGCTGTTCGGCGCCGGCGCGCTGAAAAGCAATGCGTTCCTGAAGATCGCCGGCAATGCGGGCGAAGGTACGCAGGATCTCGAACCGGGGCCGGCGCTCGACAAGCTGCCGTCGGCGATCGCGTTCGCGCAGCGCTACAAGGCGCGCTTCAACCAGGACGTCGAGCTGTATGCGCCGTTTGCGTACGACGCGACGCTCGCGATGATCGCGGCGATCCGCAAGGCCGACTCGGTCGACCGCAGCAAGATCGTCGCGAGCCTGCCGGGCGTGTCGGTCACGGGCGTGACCGGGAAGATCTCGTTCGACGAGCGCGGCGACCTGATCAAGCCGCCCTACACGCTGTTCCGCGTCGAACAGGGGCAGTGGCACAGCATTCGCACGGTCGGCGGCGCGTCGAACTGATCGACGCCGAGCAGCGCGCGGCAGGCGGCGTCATCGCGCCGTCTGCTGCCGCTGCACCTCCTGCGCCTTCATCTGCAGATACGCGCCGCGCTCGACTTCGTGCAGTTGCTGCGGATACTGCTCGGTCGCGTCGAACCAGCGCGCGAGGCGCTGGTCGAGCGGCTTGTCGAGCGTCGCGAGATAGGTGTCGATCGCGAGGTAGTAGCGCATCGTGTTGCGCTCCAGCAAGCCGCGCACGCCGCCGATGTATTGCGGCTGCGCAGCCGATGCGCCGCTCGCGGCCGTGAACCCGACCTTGTCGCTGCCGACCGTCGCGAGGTAGGTCTTCATCGCCATGCGGCCGACCGTGCCGAAGCCGTACGAATACGTGAGGTGCAGGAACGTGCGCGACGCGCCGACCGGCACGGCCTCCAGCGCGATCCGGTAATCCTTCGTGCCCATCGGGCCGCTGTCGGCGGTCAGGTCGACCTGGAAGTAGTCGGGCGTCGCGGCGGCCACGCGGTAGCGGAACTGCACGCGGTAGGTGTCCGACAGCTTCTGCTCGATCTTGCGGCCGAGGTTCACGTCGAGCACCGGACCGTTGCCGCCGGTCGACGCGTGACAGTACTTCGTGTTCAGGTGCAGGATCAGCACCGCGCACCAGTTCGCGGGGCCCTGCGCGGGATCGTTCAGCTTGCCGTTGACGACGGCGAACGGATAGTCGACGACCGCGTAGATATCGCCCTTCAGCGATGACGATGCCTCGGACGATTCGAGGTACAGCGGGCGGTGGAACGGGTTGTTCTTCAGTTGCTCGCCGAGGCTGTGGTAACGGTCGAGCAGGGCCGCCGCGCCTTCGGCGCCATCCGCGCCGAACGACAGCGCGCTCCAGCCGACGCATAGCGCCGCGACGAGCGCGTGCCAGGCGCGGCGGGCGTAGCGCGGGGCTTGCGGGTATGTGGATGTCTCCATTCTTGTGCTCCAGCGGGGGCGCGGGGGAAGCGCGCATGGTTCACAGAATACGCCGACCGCTATCGGCTCCGCTTCACCGGCACCGGCAGTTGCGCGGCCGTGATCCGGATCAGCGTCGACAGCCATTCGCGGTCGTCCCAGCGCTCTCCTCCAATGACGAGATGCGGCTTCGCCGACGGATACGGCGGACCTTCCTCGCACGCACCGAGAAACGCACGCCCGTCGGGCGTCGGCTTGACGAACAACCGGTCGTCGCACACCAGCGCGACCATCTTGCCGTCGCAGTAGATGCCGTATTCGCCGAACATCTTGCGGGCCGACACGGCGCCCGCCGCAGCCATCTGCTCGACGATGAAATCGACGGTTCCCTGACTCGATGCCATTCATGCGCTCCGTGATCGAATAACCGTTCTGACCGTCACCGATGCGGTGTCGTTCCGTTCAATCGTCGCGCAATCGCTCGTGCACCGTGCTCCCCCTGCTCCCCAGCTCATTTGTCAGCCGAAAACGCACTCGACATCTGCCGCGCCCGCTTCACGTCGTCCCCATGCAGATAGATCGACGTCGTCGAGATCGACGCATGCCGCAGGTTGTCGCGCACCGTCGTCAGCTCCGCGCCGCGCGCGAGCGCATGCGTCGCGTGCGTATGGCGCATCCAGTGCGGGCTGGCCTGCCGCAGCTTCTGCGCGAGCGCAGGCTTGTCGTCATCGACCAGCGCGGCCGTCTGCGCGAAGAACCGCTGCATCACCTTCCACAGCCGCACGCTCGTGATGCCGGCCGCGCCGTCTTCCGCGAGGCTCGGAATCAGCGGCGTATCCGGCCGCCAGCGCGCCGGCGTCACCGGCAGCCGCCGCGCGACCAGATGCCGGTCGAGCGCCGTGCGCGCGAGCGGCGGCAGCGCGACACGCGCGGCCTTGCTGCCTTTGCCGATCACCTTCAGCCATGCATCGCCGTGCGCGTCCGTTTCGATGTCGCCGAGCGTCGCGCCGACCAGCTCGCTCGCACGCAGCCCGGTCGCATAGCCGAAATCGAGGATGAAGCGCAGCCGTTGCGCGGCGGCCGGCGTCCAGCCGGACCGCGGCGCGCCGGAGGGTTTGTCCTTGCGGAACTCGAGCCCGTCCGCGATCGTGCGCACGAGCAGCCACTCGCCTTCGGTGAACGCATGCGACGTGTCGAGCGCATTCGCGCCGCGCGTGTCGCGCACCTTGACGCCCGCGAACGGATTCGCGAGCAGGTAGCGCTGCTCGATCAGCCAGCGGAACAGCGCGCCGAGCACCGACAGCGTGTACGCGGCCGAGCGCGCGGACAGCCCGCCCGAAAACGGCCGCCAGTCCGGCGCGCCGCGCGGCCGCACCGGCCCGACCCAGCGCTCGTGCGGCGCCGGGTTGCGCAGGAACGCGCGATACGCGACCGCATCCTCGGTGGTCAGCGACGACAGCGCGCGCCCGCGCTCGACGATCGCCCACAGGATCAGCCGCTCGGCTTCCTTCCGGTACGCGCGGCGCGTCGCGGCCGATTCGTGCAGCGACAGCCACGCGTGCACGGCCGCGTAATCGTTGTCCGCGTCGAGCGTGCTGGTTGCGCGCGGGGCGCGGAACGTGCCGTTCGATCCGTCGACTTCGTGCGGCAGCTTCAGCTGCTCCCACGGCACGATGCCGCTGCGCGGCGTGGCCGCGATCAGCGCGCGCGCCCGCTCGGTCAGGTCGGGATGCGCGGAAAAGAACGCCTCGATATGCCGCGCGCTCGCCATGCCGAGCCCCGCGATCGCGCGCCACCACTGACGCCGCCGCGGAATCCGCACGGTCAGGTCGGCCAGCGTCGCGATCCCGTGCGCACGCAGCGCGACGACGGCGCGCGCCGGCAGCCACAAGCCGACGTCGTCGCTGATCTGCGGCACCGGCGCGCGCGCATGGCGCAGCACGCCGATCGCATCGGTCGCGGCCTTCGCCATCCGGATGCGCGCGCTGTCGGCATGACCGAGCTGCTCCGCGAGGTCGGGTCGCCCGGCCTGCCGCGCGACGCGCACGAGGCCGCGACGAATCCCGCCGATCACGCCGCGCGCCGACCGCCCGTCGCCAAGACGATCGGGCAGATAGCGCTCGACGGCCTGACGCACGGTCATGCCCGCATACCACGCACGCAGCGCGGCCAGTTCGTCGGCATCGGGAAAGCCTGCGGGCGCAGGCGCGGAATCGGAGGAAGGCGGTGAGGCGAGGCGCGGTGTCATGGGCGCCAGTTTGACAGAACTGCCGACGCTCGAAAACGCCTCGAGCGCTGCGAGACACGCGCGCGATGCCGGGGTTTACGGCTTCGCGCGGGAACGGTCAGCCTGTCACAGGCATGCGCCGCATGGGCACAACCGACGCCGGCCGCGCGTCACCCCTCGCCCTTCGGCCCCGGGTTGAGCATCACGACAAAGCACGCCACGCCGACGATCAACGCGATCGCACCGCCGCGCAGCGCGATCGTCGTGTCGAACAGCAGCCCGGTCACGACGGCCATCATCCCCGCAAGCGACACGAACACGGCGATCGCCGCGACGACGATCCGGTACTGGCGACGTATCATCGCGCGCTCGCGTCAGGCTGCCGCGGCGGACGCCGGCTCGCCGGCATCGTCGCCGCGAATCAGCAGCACCGGGCACTTCGCGCCGCGCACGAAGCGCTCGGCGACGCTCCCGAGCAGCACGCGCCGGATGCCGCGCCGCCCGTGCGTGCCGACCACCGCGAGATCGATCCCACGCTCCGTCACGTAACGCTGCAGGCGTTCCGCGACGTCCTCGCCGATGCTCTCGGTTTCGACGAGCTCGCCCTCGCCCTTCGCGCCGGCCAGCGCGATGATCTGTTCGGCTTCACGCAGCACCTTGCGCCCGTCGTCGCGGATTTCCTCGATGAGCGCGTGCGGGTCGAAACGGCCCGCGTACGTGAACAGCACCGACTTGTCGACCACATAGACGGCGCTGACGTGCGTGTCGCCCGCCAGTGCCACCTTCACTGCCTCGGCAAGCGCCTGTTTCGACGAAGCGCTGCCGTCGACGGCCACCATGATCTTCTTGTACATGCGAACCTCGCTGGGGTGAGTTGCCGGGCGCGGTCGCGCGCGGCCATGTGCCCATCATCGGCGGACGGCCGGTTCGAAGGTTGACGGCGATCAAGATTCCCCGAAAGCGGGTCGTGCGGCAAAGCGCCACGCGGAGCAGCCGGGGCGCCGTCCCGGTGGCCGAACCGTGCTGCCGAGCGGCCATGCCGCCGAAGGCGCTATCATCGACGTTACGACCTTCGTCCGGCCCTTTTTTGCCGGCCCACTTTCAACTCGCTCAACCGACATGACAACGACTACCGAACGCGTGGACGGCGCCGCCCAGCATCTCGTCGCCGCCCGCCATGCCGGCGTGCCCGGCCCGCTGCTGCCCGACGCCTTGCGCCCCGAGAACGTCGATACCGCACTCGCGATCCAGCATCGCGTCGCCGACCTGCTCGGCGAATCCATCGGCGGATGGAAATGCGCGCTGCCGCCGCCCGACCGCGTGATCGTCGCGCCGATCTTCGCGTCGACGATCCGCGCGGCCGATGCGCCGTACCGCGTCGTCGGCGGCCCGATCGTGCGGATCGAGCCGGAAATCGCGTTCGTGCTCGATCGCGACCTGCCCGCCCGCGCGCAGCCGTACGACGAGCACGACGTGCGCGGCGCGATCCGCGAAGTGCGCATCGTGCTCGAGGTGCTGGGTTGCCGCTATGCGGAGCCCGCACGCGCATCGAAGTTCGAACTGCTTGCCGACGGGCAGTTCAACCAGGGATTGTGCGTGGGTCCCGTCGTGCCCGACGGATTGAACGTGCCGCTCGAGACGCTCGCGCTGTCGTTCGAGGGTGCGCTGAATCGCACGATCGACGGCCGTCATCCGGACGGCGATCCGCTCAAGCCGCTGGTATGGCTGGTCAATTTCCTCGCATCGCGCGGCGCCGGCGCGCAGGCCGGCCAGATCGTGACGACCGGTTCGTATGCGGGTGCGATCGACGTGCCGCTCGGCGATGCGCTGACGGTGCGCTTCGGCGAACTCGGCAGCCTGTCGGTGACGCTGACGGCTTGACGGGCTGACGGCCTGACGTTCAGCGGCGGGGGCGGCTCGCGACGAACGCGGCGCCCGCCCCGCCTGCCGACGCTGCGTGATACCGTTGCACAACGCCCGTCACGCTTGAACCGCGTGCCTTTCCGTCATTCGCCATGCCGCCGACACCGTTGCCCGCCCTGCTGGACGAAGTCCTGCGCACCGTCGATCGCCGCTACCGGTTGCCGCCGCTCGTGCGCGCGCCGTCGCTGGCCGACGCCGCGAACCCGGCCGTCGTCATCGCCGTCGCGATCGAGGAAGCGCGCCGGATGCAGGCCGACGGCCGCACGCCCGACCCCGCATTGCAACGCCGCTTCATCGATGCGCTCGCGCGGATGATCGGCGACGCGATGGACCCGCAAACCGGCGACCCCGCCTTCCAGGCCGCGGTGCTTCGGCATCGCGCGGCGGCCGTGCGCGAATACGCATCGCTCGCCGCGCATGCCGAGCAGGACCGGCGCGCGCTGCGCTCGGCCGTCAACACGATCGCGCATCCGGCCCGGCTCGAACGGCATGCGCAGGCATGGCAACGCGAGCCGCTCGCGCGGCTGCATGCGGCTGCGGCCGGCGCGTCGTGGGACGATCTCGACGCCGCGCTGCGGCAGCTGCTCGCGCGGCCGGAGATGGCGACCGACACCGCGTTCGAACAGGACGTCGCCAGACTGAAGGACAGCGCCGCGCTCGCCCGGCTGCGGCGTCTCGATGCGCTGGCGCCGGATCCGGACGTCCGGCAGTACCGCACGCTGTGGAGCCGCCAGGGTCCGCTCGAAGGCAGCGCGCTCGCCGTCGCGCAAGGTGTCACGTCGCAACAGCGGGGCGCGGCCGTCGAGGCGCTGGCCGCGCAGGCGCTCGACGCCCTGGCCGCGCAGCTCGACGCGAGCGATGCGCAGCGCACGTATCGCGTGGTCACGTCGATGCGCGTGCCGGCCTCGATACCGGCCAAGCACGACCGCGCGAAAACCGAGTGGGATGCGGTGCTGCTCGGGCGCGCGCGCGGCGACGATCCGTCGGCCGCGTGGCACGTCGTATTTCTCGTCGAAGCGAAAGCGTCCGCGGATGCCGCGACGACCGATCTGCCGCGCCTGCTGCGCGGCCTGAGCCTGCTCGCGCAAGCCGATCCGGACACCGTCTATGCGTTCGACACGCGCGAAGGCACGGTACGCCTGCACGGCGCGTCGCTGCGCGCGCTGACGATCGACGACGCGGCCTTGCAGCGCGAAGTGCTGTACTGCTGCGATGCGTCGGCAGACCCGGCGCCACGCCTGCTGGGTGCCGCGAGCCGGATGCAGTTGCTGTCGGCGCCGGCGAGCCTCGAATACGCGAGCGCGCTCGCGCAATGCACGGATGCCGATCCGCACGGCCTCGGCGCCGTCTGGCAAGCGCTGCTGGAACTGCCGTCATGGCGCACGGTGCTGCATCAGTACGAATCGCTGCGGCAGGTTCGGGCGCTGATGGTGAGCGTCGACGATCTGATGGCCGCGATCGAAGGCGACCTGGGCGACAGCGCTGCGAACGAGGCGTGACGTGCGAGCGCGAATGGAACGAATGGAACGAATGGCGCGACTTCCGCGTTGAATCGTCACGCGTCATTTGCTCAGTTGTTCAGCACCCCGAACGGTAGCGTCCACCCCTTCAGTCGCCCGCCGTCTCCCCAGCGGCTTTCATCGTCCGCGCCGAACGGCAGCAGAACCGGCGCCGCCGCGCATGCCGGCGTTTCCTTCGGCGTATGGCCGAACTCGGCCTTGAACAGCCGATGGAAGTACTTCTCGTCCGGAAAGCCGTGCGCCCATGCAATCTCCGCGATGCGCTGGTGCCGGCGCTGCGGATCGCCGAGCACGTGGTACGCGTGACGCAGCCGCCTGCGCGTGAGCTGCCGCATCACGCCGCCCTCTTCCTTGAACAGCTGATAAAGCCGCGCCCGCGACACGCCGATGTCCCGGCAGATCCGCTCGGGTGCGAGGTCGGGCTCCAGCAGGTGCGCGTCGATATAGCGCCGCACGCGCTCGATCAGCGCGGTGTCGATCGGGCTGCGCGCCTCGTCGAACGCCTGTGCGCTCGGGGCGACGGCCGCGCTCATGAGCAGCAGCAACGATTGCACGACGCTCGGCAATTCGTGCGTGCGCAGGTTCGGCAGGTTGCGGTGCAGCGACAGCATCTGGTCGCCGAGCAGCCGCCCGACACCGCTCGCCAGCGTCTGCCCGTGCGCGTTCGCCGCATGGGCCGGCAGCAGATAGCGCGGCACCACGAGGCTGATCACGTCGCCGGCCTCGACCCGGCAATCGTTGACCTGCGCGACGTCATAGACGAACAGGTCGCCCGCGCGCTTGACCAGCTCCGGCCCGCCGGTGCGGCACGTGAGGTGCCCGCCCAGCAGCAGCGTGAAGCGGATCGAATCCTGGCCGTCGAGCCGGATCCGCCGCGTCGTGCGGTGCACCGAGTAGGTCGGCGCGCGCGACCGCCAGCGCCGGCTCGAGAAGATCAGCGGGCCGAGCGCCGCGCCGGTCGCTTCCGCGTTGAACGCGCCGTAGCCGCCGACGTCGTCCAGCCGGTAGTCGCAGAGCATGTCCTTGACCCACACGTGGAATCGGTCCCGCACCGGATAGTCGGTGGTACGAAACTTGAAGACGGGGATGGCATCCGCTTGATCCATGGCAGTTTTCATTCGAGCCGACAGGAAAGGAAGGGATCGGTTCGTCGATTATCGGACCAAAATGCGGCGGTGGACAGCGGGTTCGTCGCAGTGCCCGCCGCGCCGTCGATCGACAGGCGCGCGGCGGGCAGCGCGGGCGTCAGCGACGCGGATGGCATTCCCAGTCGTTGTACGTCGGCCGGTCGATCGGCGTGAGACCGGGAATCATGAACACGGTGCAGGTGAAGCGCCGTCCCTTGCCGGTGGTCGCGTCGTAACTCACCTGCTGGCCGCCGAGCCCGTTCTTCTTCCCGTACTGCACGTTGGCGATCGTGATTTCGTCCGACGACGCAAGGCCGATCGTCTTCGCGGTCGATGTCTGCACGTCGGTCATGTTCATCTGCGTCGTGCCGCAACCGGCCAGCGCGAGGCCGGCGGCCGCGGCGCCCAGCGCGGTCCGTACGGTGCAAAGCAAGGTCTTCTTCATGGCTTCTCCTTCGGTTTCCCGTGCAACGCGATCACGAGCCCGGGGTATAGAAACTGGACTGCAGCTGGCTGCCGATACTCGCGACGTACGATTGCCAGAGGAGTGCCATCGACCCCGTCGCGTTGACGGCCAGCGCCGGCCACGATGCGCTCTGTGGCGCCACCGTCGACGCGCTCCACGCCCCGTCCCGGTAGCGGGCCGCGATGACGGCCGACGCGCCCGGCAAGCCCGTGTCCTGCCATGCGACCGTCACGTGGCCCGCCGCGTCGATCACCAGCGGCGGGTACTGGGCGGCCGCCCCGTTCAGGTGTTCCGTCAGCCGCTGCAGCGGCCCCCAGTTTCCGCTGGCATCGGACACGCTCGCCTGCAGCACCGCGCCGCCCTCCGCCCACATCACGGCCGCGATGCCGTTGTCGTTGACGGTCAGCATCGGCGTCGCGATGAAGCCGGTCGGCTCCGTGATCGCCGGCGCCACCGGTGCGGCCGGCTGCCACCTGGTGCCGGCGACGAAGCGTTGCGCCATCGTGGTCGTCTCGAGATGCCCGCCGGTCACATCGAGCTGCCCCCACACCAGCGTGATGTTGCCCTTCGCGTCCATGCCGGCCGCCGGCGAGATGATCGTCGTAAACAGGCTCGTGTTCGACACGGCCTGGTTGACGTCGGTCCAGCCGTTGGTCGGGTCGTACGTGGCCGTCCACAGCGCCGAATGCGTATGGTTGGTCTGCCGCCACGCGAGCACCGCGCGGCCGGACGACAGGACCGACATCATCGGCCTCACGTTGTCCGTATCGCCGGTCACCGCACCCGGCCCGGTCTGCACCGGCATCTGGATCAGCGCCGTGGGCGACCACTGTCCCGCCTGCGTATAACGCGTCCAGGCGATGCGCGTATCGAGCAGGCTGATCGACTGCGTCCAGGCGACGAGCGCGTTGCCCTGGCTGTCGATCCCGGCCGTATAGGACGAACCGCTCATGTCCGCTGCCAGTTCGGACGCCGTGCCCCAGCCGGCGCCCGGGCTGTACGGGCGCGCCCACAATGCGTACGTGTTGGGGCCCGGCATCCATTCGGTCCAGAACGCGACCGCCTGGCCGCTCGCATTGCCGACCAGCAGCGGCAGAACGCCGGTCAACCCGTTCATCGAATGCGTACCGTCGCTCGTGTCGAGCCGCGTCGCGCTTTGCCAGCCCGAACCGGGGACATAGCGCGCGCCCCACATTTCGTTGCCGTACGGACTGGCCGGGTCGACGGTCATCCAGGTGGCGAGTGCATTGCCGCTCGCGTCGATCGTCACGCTCGGGTCGCCTTCCCGCCCCTTGCCGTCCACCGCGACGGCCATCGACCAGCCGGCCTGCGGCTGCGTGGTTCCGCCGCCGGTCGGCCCGCCATTCGAGCCGCCGTTCGAGCCGCCGCCGGGCGATGTCGTGCCGGAAGGTGATCCGGGAGAGGTCGGTGTCGACTGCGACGCACCGCTCTTGGTCGAGACGTCGTCGCCGCCGCATGCGGTCAACGCGAGAACGACGGCCATGGCCGTCCAGGTAACGGGTTTCATCACAATCCTCTTGTTCTGGATTGACGGCATGTGCTTGCCCGTGCAGCAGGTCGAACCTGCCGCGCATATTGATAAGCAGTGCCATTCAATGGATATGGAATGCCGCGCTTTCGTCGAGCCTCGCCCGGTTCGATCGCACGGACGGCCTTTGCTTCCGGTACGGACGACGGCTTGCGTACTGCCTCTGTCGCCCAGCGCCGGACACCCCGAAGTGCCGGCTGCATCTTAATTCATACGATCCGGAATCAAGGTGGGGTTGCGTCTACAGTGAGTGGAGATGCATTTCGCCGGGCATTGGCACGCGCATGAGCCGGTGATGCGCGGATGCGGATTGCCGCGCCAGCCGCCAGCCGCCAGCCGCGGGGTGCGGGGTGCGGGGTGCGGGGTGCGGAGGGCGGTGGGCGGTGGGCGGTGGG
>NZ_QTPZ01000020.1:0-145328 GCF_003853505.1 Burkholderia sp. Bp9015 | reverse complement strand
AGATCATGAACACGATATCTCTAACGCACCGCTCGCAACGCCCGTTTACACCGTATCCAATTTCAACAGCCTGCTAGTACCAGCACGACCGGGCGCTCCACGGAACGTGGCGGGTACGCGCAAACCGTGCATCGTTTCCGTCAGGTTTAGCCCTCTGGTTATTCCATCATCACGTGCGGCAGCCCGGATGAAACGGGTGTACCGAAATCGGACGGTGCGCCAATGCCTTCAGATCGCGACTACGTTCGTCGCGCGACGCGCACCATTACTCCGTCACGGACGGTGTGGAATCCGCGTCGGTGAAACGCGGCTTCGCGCTCTGCATGTCGCGCGTATTCTTCTGCACGGTCACCACGCCGAACAGCGCGAGCACGAACGACATCGCGTAGAAGCCCTTCTCGCTCAGTTGCAGCGTCGCGTTGACGAGACCGACGATCAGCAGTGCGATCGAAAGCAGTAGCTCGGCCCACGACGCCGCGACGAATGCGAACGACGGCTGCTGGATGGTGGTCTGGTTCATTGCTCTTGCCCTCTCTCTTGTTGTTTCTTGTTCGGAAACGCGCTTTGCTGGAACGCGTTTGGCGCATGGTAGCCGCGTTGCCGCACCACACGACGATCACGCTGCCGGTCTTACGTGCCCCGCTGCGCGCGCCGCCAGCGCCCCGGCGTCGTGCCGAGCACCGCGCGAAACGCCTTGCCGAACGCCGCCTCGGACTGATAGCCGACCGCCTGCCCGATCTCCGCCTGGCCGCGCTGCGTGTCCTGCAGCAGCGCGCATGCATGCATCATCCGGATCTGCGCGACGAACGCGCCGACGCTCATCCCGGCCTTCTCGCGGAAATGCCGCGCATAGGTCGCGCGCGACATCGCGGATGCCGCGCCGAGCGATTCGACCGTCCACGCTTGCGCCGGCGCCTGCAGCACGGCCTGGACCGACGGGCCGAGCCGCGCATCGGCAGCCAGCGCGAGCCAGCCGGCCGGCACGCGCGCATCGCGGCCGTACGCACGCAACGCGTAGGCGAGCAATGCCTGCCCCAGCGCATTCACGATCGCGCGCGCACCCGGCTGCGCGCTCGATGCCTCGGCACGCAGCACGCTCGTCAGCAGTTGCAGCGACGCGGGCCCCGACGCCGCGCGCAGCCCGACATGCAGCACGCGCGGTAACGTACGCATCAGCAATTCACCTGCGCCGCGCGCATAAATGAAGCGCCCGCAGAGCAGGTCGACGCTCGCATCGGCCGGATCCGCGGGATCGCAATTCGACTTGACCGGCAGCACCGCGCCGCCGGCCGCGCCCGGTTCGCGCAGCGACGCGACCGGCGGCCGCGCGCCGCCACCCCCGACATCGGACAAATCGTGCGCGTCGCCCGCCGGCAGCAGCACGAAGTCGCCGTCGGCCAGCCGCAGCGTGCGCCCGTCGGCCGTGCGCAGCCGGCACGTTCCGGACAGCAGCAGGTGAAACGCCGCCTCGCCGGGCGGCAACGGATCGTGCGGCATCGCGAACGGGCCGTCGAGCAGGCAGCGCACGTCGAGCTCGACATGGCTGCGGCCCAGCGACAACAGTTGACTTAATGCGTCCATGAGACGTTTGCGCTAAAAATTGACACTCTAGCGTATCGAAACCCTCAGCGCGAACGCTCAGAATAAGTCCTGCATCGCCCGAGATCGCGGCATCCGCCGCCTGATCCACCTCTTCTCGAAAGGACGCATCATGCTGAACTGGAACGAATACCGGAAGGAACTCTCGACGCGCATCGGCGACATCGCGAAGCTCTCGCCCGACACGCTGGCCGGCTACAAGGCGCTGTCCGGCGCCGGCGCCAAGACAGGCCATCTCGACGCGAAGACGCGCGAACTGATCGCGCTCGCGGTGGCCGTCACGACGCGCTGCGACGGCTGTATCGCGGTGCACACGGCCGAAGCCACGAAGCATGGCGCAACCAAGGAGGAAGTGGCCGAGGCGCTCGGCGTCGCGATCGCGCTGAATGCGGGCGCGGCGCTCGTCTATTCGGCCCGCGTGATGGACGCGCTCGGCGAGTGACGCGCACCTGAAGGGTGCGGCGCCCGCCGCATCCTTCGCGGACGATCGCCGGCGCAGCCGGCCAGCCGGCGGACGCGCCGCGGTCGCGTACGCCGCCGCCGCGAAGTCGGCTACCATGCGCGAGAAGATTCATCGCGAAGGAGCGCTCCATGTGCCGCTGGCTCGCCTATACGGGTAATCCGATCCATCTCGAGACCGTCCTGTTTCGCGCGAAGCATTCGCTGATCGACCAGAGCCTGCATTCGGAGCTGGGCGCCACGACCACCAACGGCGACGGGTTCGGCATCGGCTGGTACGGCCGCCCCGAGGAACTGCCGTTCCGCTATCGCTCCGTGCATCCCGCATGGAACGACCGCAACCTGCGCGAAGCCGCGCGCGCGATCCGCTCGCGGATGTTCATCGCACATATCCGCGCGGCAACCGACACGCCCGTCCAGGAAACCAACTGCCATCCGTTCCGCCACGGCCGCTGGCTCTTCGCGCACAACGGGCTGATTCGCGATTTCCACAAGCTGCGCCGCGACCTGACGATGAAGGTCGACCCGGCACTGTTCCCGACGCTCGAAGGGACGACCGACTCCGAGCTGATGTTCCGTCTCGCGCTGACCTACGGCCTCGAGCAGATGCCGTTGCCGGCGCTCGAGCGCATGGTCGGCGTGATCGAGGAAACCGCCGCGCGATACCGTGTTGCCGAGCCGATCAACATGACGATCTGCACGACGGACGGCGAGCGGATCATCGCGGTGCGCTACTCGAGCGAACGGCAATCGCGCTCGCTGTTCCACAGCACGTCATTCAAGCATCTGCACGAACTCTATCCGCACAATCCGCGCATCGCGGAAGCGGGCGACGACGCGTTCATGGTCGTGTCGGAGCCGCTCGTCGACTTGCGCGGCGCATGGGAGGAAGTGCCGGAAAGCATGGCGATCGTCGCGCAGGGGGCGGATGTGCAGCAGCGGCCGTTCAATCCGCGGCATAAGTAGGCCGCGACGGCGGGGACACCGTCAGCCGCGGCGCGCGAGCCGCATGCGGACCGAAGCGAGTTCGGCGGGCAGCCGGCGCGAGCGCTGACGTGACCGCGTCAGCACGGCAAAGCCGAGCCGTTCGTACAGTTCGCGGGCACGTACATTCCGGGCCAGCACGTCGAGCACGATGTCGCGGCTGCCGTCGTCCGGCAACGCACCGGTCTCGAGCGCGTCGCGCAGCAGTGCGGTGAAGATGCCCGTGCCGCGCTGCCGCTCGTCCGTCGCGCAATGCGCGATGAGGATCTGCGCACGTTTCGGCGCCGGAATCTCCGTTTCGAGCACCAGCCCGCGCAGCAGCTGGCCGATCGTGCGGCGCACGCCGAAAAAGCGCGCCAGGGCCCACACGACGTGAAGGTCGTCGAACATCGTCCGGCGCCCGTCATGGATGGCCATCACGGCCTGCACCGTGCCGTCGGCGCCGACCGCGACCCGATGCCGGCGCCATGAGAACCGGCCGTGACGCGAGCGGAACGCCTGTTGCAGGAACGCAATGCAGCGCGCGTCGCTTTCACCGAGGAAGAAGCCGAATTCGCCGACACCGGATGCGAACACGAGCGGCGCGCAAGCCGCCGCATCGTTCGCGCAAGCGGCGCGAAACGGTGTCGACGCATCGGCATGCGGCGCGTCGACGGACGGTGCGAGCGCCGCGGCCGGCATCACGTTGCCCGCCCCGCCAGGCGGGCCAGCACGGCGACGGTCCGGCTGATCTGCGCCGACTCGTGCGTCGAGCAGATGAAGAAACGCAGGCGCGCGGCCTTCTCCTCGACGGCCGGATAGAAGATTGGCTGCACGTTGATCCCTTCGTCGAACATCGCGTTGGCCCACTGCGCGGCTTTCAGCGAACTGCCGGTGATCACCGGCACGACCGCATAGCCGGCGCTCGTGCCGGTGTCGAGCCCCGCGGCGCGCGCCTCGGTCAGGAACTGCCGGCCGCGTGCCTGCAATTGCGCCACCCGCTGCGGTTCGGCCTGCAGGCGTTCGAGCGCGGCCAGCGACGCTTCGGCAAGCGTCGGCGCGAGTCCGACGCTGTAGAGAAAGCCCGGCGCCAGATGGCGCAGCATGTCCACGAGCGGCTGGCAGCCGGCGATGAAACCACCACAACCGGCCAGCGTCTTGCTCATCGTGCCCATCCACATGTCGACCTGGTCGGGCGCGACCGCGCAATGCTCGCGGATGCCCTTGCCCGTCGCACCGAGCACGCCGAGCGAATGCGCTTCGTCGACCAGCAGGAACGCGCCGTGGCGCGTCTTCACGTCGACGAAGCGCTGCAGGTCCGGAACATCGCCATCCATGCTGTACAGCCCTTCGATCGCGATCAGCACGTGCCGGTATTCGCGCCGCACGCGCGACAGCAGAGCGTCGAGCGCCTGCCAGTCGTTGTGCGCGAAGCTCAACCGCTTCGCGCCGCTCAGCTGCGCGCCCTGCACGATGCTGTTGTGCGCGAGCGCGTCGTGGACGATCAGGTCGCCGGGGCCGAACAGCGCACCGATCACGGTCACGTTGGTCGCGTGGCCGCTCACGAACGCGACGCAATCGTCGGTCTCGTAGAACGCAGCCAGCGCGCGCTCGAGGTCGCGCTGCACCGGACGCTCGCCCGCGACCATCCGGCTCGCGGACGCCGACGTGCCATAGCGATCGATCGCGGCCTTCGCCCGCTCGGATACGGCCGGATCGCCGGCGAGACCGAGATAGTTGTAGTTCGCGAAGTTTACGTATTCGCGACCGCCGATTTGCGTGGTCGCGCCGGCGATGCCGTCATGCACGCGGAAGAACGGCGAGTCGACGCGCAGCTTCTCGCCCATCTCGCGCATGATCCTGACCTGCTGATACTGCGGCATCGATTCGAAACGGCTGCGCGCCGACGCGGCCTGTGCCGCCGGTGCAGCGGGCACGCCGGGCGCCGCGACGGCTTCCGTCGCGCGCTCCAGCTGCCGTTTCAGGGCTTTCGCCGCCAGTTGCTGGCGAAGAGTTTCTCCGAGTGCCATTGCTTCGTTCGCGGTTTGCCGCGAATCCGTTACGAGGTATGAGGTGTCGCTTGTCGTTTCAACAGGCGCCGATTCAGGCTTCGGCGAACTCGGCCCACCGCCAGGCATCGCGGTCGGCGAGCAGCGCATCGATCAGCCGGAAATTCATTTCGTGGCTCGGCCGCACCGCACTCACGCGCGCAAGCAGCGGCGCCCCGGCCAGCGCGAGATCGCCGACCAGGTCGAGCACCCGATGCCGGACGAACTCCTCCGGCAGCCGCATTCCACCGAGCACGCGATTGCCGACGATCGACGCCGTACATGACGGCCGAGCGCCGCGCAGGATCGGCACGCCGCGCACATAGCCGGCGATGATCGCCGGCACGGCCCATTTCACACGCCCGTACGAGCGCGACGGTGCGATTTCGGTCGCAAACACATCCGGCGTCAGCGCGCCATCCCAGTGCATGTCGCCGAAGCCGCGCAAGTCGTTCCTCACGCTCAGCTCGTAGCGCGCGGCCGGCTCGATCCGCATTTCGCGTCGCTGATCGCCTGCGCCGTCCGCGACTACGACGGGCCGCAGCACACGGATGAAGCGCTTCGGCGCATCGAGCGCGAGACGGCCGCATGCGCGGATCGCGTCGACCCACGGCGCGGCGCTGCCATCGAGAATCGGCACTTCCTCCGCATCGAGTTCGACGATCGCGTGATCGATCTCGCATGCGAGCAGCGACGCGAGCAGATGCTCGATCGTGCGCACGCCAACCCCGTCGGCGTTGCGCAGCATCGTGCAAAGCGGTTGAGCGCGACGCAGGGCGGGATCGACCGCCAATGTCGCGAGCGTGCGCCCCTGTGCGACCCGCCGGAACACAACACCAGTCGTACCCTCTTCCGGACGCGCGGGCAGGATCCGCACTCCCACCCGGCGCCCCGTATGCAGGCCATGGCCGTCGATCGTCAGGGGGCGCGCGAGTGTGCCCTGTCTCATTGCCCAGCCGGTCGGTGCACTCAACGCGCGACCTCCAGCGTCGGCGACACATGGCGTGCCGGCGGAGTCTGCTCGGCGCCAAGCAGCGCCCGGACTTCGACATCGATCGCATGTTTCGCGGCGAGTGCCTCGACGGCTTCCTTCGCGACATCGCTCACCGGTTGGCCACCTGCCTCGACCGACGCACCGATCGAATCAACGATACGCCCAGCGAGCGTCGTCACGGACGCACCTTCCGCGATCGCCATCACCGACAGCTTGACTTCGAATGCCTCCTCAACCGCGAGACCGAGTTCCATCCCCATCAGCGAATCCATGCCCATGTCGAGCACCGATTTGTCGAGCGCGATTCGGTCTGGCGTCATGTGCAGAATGCGCGCAATCTGTGATTGCAAGGTAGCCGCCACCAACGCGACAGCTTCGTCGCGCGGCAACGCCAGGACATCTTCACGCAGCTGCGTGCCGCCGTCGCGCGCATCGGCTCCCTGCGCATGCGACTGGAGCAGCGAATACCGGCGCGCCTTGGCAGCAGGCATTCCGCGTGCAACAGCGTGCCAGTCGAGCCGGACCACCGCTTCGCCGGCCGCGCCCGTGACCAGGGTCCGCTCGAGCGCGACCATCGCCTCGTCGGACGTAATCGACGCGCCACCGATCCGCGACTGCAACGCCTCGCGCGTATCCGCATGGCGCGCAAGGAAGCCGACGTCCTCGAGCGGCCCCCAGGCCATGAACGTACCGGGTAATCCTGCCGCGCGGCGATGTTCGACGAGCGCCTCGAGGAAAGTATTGGCAGCGACGTAATTTGCTTGCCCCGGATTGCCGAGATAGGTCGTCGCCGACGAATAGACGACGAACAGGTCGAGCGGGAGGCGCAGCGTCGCACGGTGCAAGTTCCAGGCACCCGCCACCTTCGGCGCGAGCACCGCGGTCATGCGCGCATCGTCGAGATTGCGCACGAGGCCGTCGTCGATCGACATCGCCGAGTGCAACACGCCCTTGAGTGGCGTACCGCGCGCGGCGATTGCAGCGATCATCGCGTCGACTGCGGCCGCATCCGTCACGTCGCACGCGACCACATGGACCGTCACACCGAGCGTGTCGCGCCAGCGCGTGGCCTCGTCGAGGGCCGCCGCAGCGAGCGTGCCGGAACGGCTCGCGAGCGTTAGGTGACGTGCGCCGCGCTCAACTATCCGGCGCGCGCTCGCGAAACCGAGCCCGCCCGTGCCACCGACCACCAGATAGGCACCAAGCGGATCAAGCACCAGCGGTCCCGGCGCCGCAAGGCCACGCTTCGGCTCCGGCGTACCGGACGGATAGGTGACGAGCACCTTGCCGATCTGGCGCGCCTGCTGCATGTAGCGGAACGCATCCTCCGCCCGCTCGGCCGGAAACGCACGATACGGCAGTGGATGCAGCACGCCGGTCGCAAACAGCTCCATCACCTCGCCGAACAGGCGTGCGGTCAGCTCCGGCAACGCGCCCATCAACTGATCGGCATCGATGCCGAAATAGCTGATGTTGTTGCGGAACGGCCGAAGCCCGATCAGGCTGTTCTCGTAGAAGTCGCGCTTGCCGAGTTCGAGGAAGCGGCCGAACGGGCGCAGCGTGTCGATGCTGCGCACCATCGCCTCGCCCGCAAGTGAATTGAGCACGACGTCGACGCCCGCGCCGCCCGTCGCCGAGCGGATCTCGTCCGCGAACGCCAGGCTGCGCGAATCCAGCACATGATCAGCGCCGAGCAGGCGCACGAACTCGCGCTTCTCGTCGCTTCCGGCCGTCGCGAACACTTCGGCGCCGAGATGGCGCGCGAGCTGGATCGCCGCGATCCCGACGCCGCCCGCGCCGCCGTGAACGAGCACCCGCTCGCCGCGGCGCAGCCGCGCGAGCTCGACGAGCGCGTAGTACACGGTGAAGAATGTGGTCGGCACCGTTGCGGCTTCCTCGAACGACAACCGCTCCGGCTTGTGCGCAATTGCCGCCGCGCGGGTCGTCACGCGCGTCGCGAACGATGCCGGCGCGAAGCCGAGCACAGCGTCGCCCGGTGCGAAACCCGTCGCGCGGGCGCCGACGCGCACGACACGGCCGGATAGCTCCATGCCGATCGTCGCGCCCGCGAAGCCGGTTTCGACGGCCTCGTCGGACAACAGGCCCATCGCGTACATGATGTCGCGGAAGTTCAGGCCGGTCGCCACAGGTTCGATCTCGATCTCGTCGGCCGCAAGCGCGCGCTCGGGCAGCGCGAACCACTCGAGGTGGCGCAACGAGCCGGGCGCGTCGAACGCGAGCACCGCCGGCTGCGCGGCAACGCGCGCTTCGCGCACTGCGGCACTCGCGGCCGTCAGCATGCGCGGCACCAGCCGTCCGCGCGCGGACAGCACGACTTCCTCCTCGAGCGCAGTGCCCGTCAATTCGCGCACCAGCGCATCAAGCGCCACGCCGCCGTACGGGTCGACGTCGATCAGTCGGCAGGCCAGTTCCGGATGTTCGTTCGCGAGCACGCGGCCGAGGCCCCACAGCGTCGCATGTTCCGGATGCGCATTCGCCACGCCGGCGAACGGCGCACCGCCACGCGTGACGACTGTCAGCCGCGCGGCCGCACTCGCTTGCGCATCGAACGCGCGTACGAGCGCCGCAAGCGCGATCACGCCCGACTGTTGCGCCGCCATGAGCTGTGCGCCCGTCGCCTCAGCGTCGAGCGCCGTTTCCGGTGCGCAGAACACGACGTGATACGGTTGCGCGGCCGGCAGCTCAGCGATTGCGTCCGCCGCATGCGCGGTCCCGAGTGCATCGGCCGAGTAGCCTGCATGCGCCAGCGCATCGGCGAGCTGCGTGCCGAACTCCGCGGATTCCGGCGCATGCAGGATGAGCCATCGCTCGGCGCGCACGGGCCCATCGAGGCTGCCCGCATGCTTCACGGCGGCGTTGCCGGCACTCTCCACCGGCTTGCGTGCGATCACGAAGGTCGGTGCGCCTTCGAGATCGAGCGATTGCTCCGTGTGCCGCACGACATCTGCGTACCCTGCGCCAGTCAGTGCCGCGTTCAGATCGGCGGGCATCATCGGCGCCGGCGCAGCGGCATCGGCCGTTATCGCCTGCAAGCCGAACACGATATCGGCAAAGCGGCCGCGGCGCGACTCGGCGAGCAGCAAGAGCCCGCCCGGCGCGAGCCATGACCAGATCACACCCAACGCATCGCGCGGATCCTGGCGAGCGCTCAATCCGCGATTGACGACAACCAGGTCGTACGGCCCCGCATCGTCGCCCGCCAGCGCAAGGCGCTCGCCCGGCTGCAGCGTCACGGTGCGCACGTCGGCGTCCGTATCGGCCTCGAAGCCCGCGAGCTGGCCGGCCGTCGCGGCGATTGCGTAATCGCAGCGCGCGGCCGGCAGATGAAGGTCGAGCGTCTGCAGCACGTCGCCGTCGGTCGCATTCAGTTCGAGAACACGCAACCGGCGCGTCGGACGCCACGCGTCGAGCGCCTGCTCGACGCTTGCCCTCAGCAGCGCATGCGCGTGGCGCCAGGTCGGCGATGCGGCAAAGAAGTGTTCGACGAGACTATGCCCTGTCGGCGACAGCACGCGCGCGGGATCCCGCTTCCCGCTCAGCACGTCGGGCAGCGCCGCGCCGCAATGCGCGAGTAGCGTCAGCTCCGCGACATGCCCGGGCGACTCGGTAAGCAGGCCGCGCCACAGCTCGTCGAGCGGCGGCAGCGCCACACACGCGTCGTCATCGCGCACGAGACGGCCGCCGTCGCGGTGCGCGAGATCATCTTCGACCAGCATATTCGTGAGCCGCGCGACGAGCGCCGCGTGTGCCGGCGCAGGCTGCCAGGCGCCGCCGAATACGCCAAGCGTATCAAATGCGCGCAGCGCATAGAGGCTCGCCAGCACATCGACGAGGGGCACGATTTTCGTCAGATGCCGCGTGCGCAAGCTGCCGTTCTCGACAGTTGCGAGCCGGGCCGTCACCTGCTCCAGCAGCACGCCGGGCGCCGGCAGGCTCGCCGCATCGAGATCGGCTGGCAGCGGTGTTTCCTCGAGCGTGTAGACGAAGCGCGCCGGCAGATTCTGGCGGCGGCCGACGAGATCCACACGCCGGAACCGGCAAGCGCTGAGCCGCGCGACGATCGCGCCGCATGCATCGAGGAAGTTGAACGTCGCGACGATCGAGTGCGAACTGCGCCGGTCGATCCGCGCCAGCACGCGTGCGACCGTGTCGCCGCGCAGGTAGTCGACGCGGCCGATCTGCACCGGCACGTAAGCTGGATTCTCGTCGTCACGCGCGTAGGCGGAGAGCAACGCGAACAATGGATGAAAACCGCTGTCCATCAGCGCCGGATGCAGCAGGTAGGCCCCGAGCGCTTGCGCATCGCCGCACGCGCTCGGGGCCACGAGGTCGGCCAGCGCCGCATCGTCGGTGACCCGCACCGCGCTGACCCAGCGGAACGCCGCCCCGTAATTGAGCCCGATCGCCGCCGTGCTCGCATACAGTGCGTCGGCGCTCGTCACCGGCAGTGCGAGCAACTCGTCGAGCGTCGCCGTCGGCACCCTGCTGCTCGCATCCAGCGTGTTGCCGCTTGCCAGCAACCGGCCCGCCACGTTGAGCGTCCATGTGCCTTCGGACATTCGATCGCGCGTCTCGATCACGAAGGTCGCGGTGCGAACGTCGATCACGAACCGGAACTGCTTGGACTGCTGCGCCTGGAACACCACCGGCGCGCGGATCTCGAGGTTCTCGAGCGCCACGTCCGGCGTATCGAAATATACGCGCGCGGCAGCCAGCGCCATTTCTACGTAGCCCGCGCCCGGGAACGCGACACCGCCGTCGACGACGTGGTCGGCCAGCAGCGGCAGCTTTGCCGGATCGAGCTGGTTCTCCCACGCAAACGCGTGCTCGTGCAGGCGGTAACCGAGGAGCGGATGTTCGCGGCGGCGGTTCACGAGGCCGTAGCCGTCTGCGGTCGGCGTGAGCCAGTAGCGCTCGCGCTGCCACGGATAGCTCGGCAGCGCCACATGCGACGCGCCCGGCGCGAAACGATCAGGATCGACGGGGGCGCCATGCGCAATCGCCACGAGAATCGCGTGCCGCAGCATCGCCGCGCTGCCGTGGTCGCGCTTGAGCGTCGGCAGCGACACGCCGGCCGTCCCGGTCGACGCGAGCGTCTGCTTCATGTACGTACGCAGGATCGAATGCGGCGATACCTCGACGAACAGACGCACGCCCTCCGCGATCAGATGCGCAATGCCGGCACCAAAACGCACCGGCTCCCGGATGTTGCGCCACCAGTAGCGGGCGTCCAGCTCGTTGCCTGGCAACGCGCCGCCCGTCACGGTCGACACGAAGCCGACTTTGCCGGACACGGGCCTCGGCCGAATGCCGGCCAGCTCGGCGAGTACGACAGGCTCGATCCGGTTCATGTGGCTGCTGTGGAACGCGTAGTCGAGGTCCAGCATCTGGAAGAACTTGCCGCCGCCGCGCAGCGACGCCTCGAGCGCCTGCAGCCCCTGCAGCGTGCCTGCAAGCGTCACTGAATCCGGGCTGTTCACGCCCGCAACCTCGACGAGCTTTGCGAGTCCGTGACTCGCGATCAGTTCGCGCGCCGCCGTCTCGCCGATGCCCACCGCCGCCATCCGGCCGCTGCCGCGCGTCAGCGCCTGAGCGCGGCTGCGAACCTTGATCACGCGCACCGCGTCGACAAGCGACAGCGCGCCCGTCACCCACGCCGCTGCGATCTCGCCGACACTGTGTCCGATGGCGGCGTCGTAACGCATCCCGCGCGCATCGATCACGCTCGTCATGCCGACCTGGATCGCGAACAGCAACGGCTGCGCGTTCTCGGTCGACACGAGCCACTCGGCGCTCATGCCCTCGCGCATCACGTTGACGAGCGACGAGCTGCCGTCCGCGCACCACAGCGCATCGACTTCGTCGAGCGCCGCGCGGAACACGGAATCTTCTTCATACAACTGCTTGCCCATCCCGGCCCACTGGCAACCGTTGCCGGAGAACACGAGCGCGGTCCGCGCTGTATCGGCCGCTGCGTCGACCGGTGCCTCGCCGGTCGCCACACACGCGGGCAGCACGGCCGACAACGGCTCCGCCAGCGCCGCAAGGGCTGCGCGCCCTTCGGCGAATTCGGCCGGCGCGACGATCGCGCGATGCTCGAGCCATTGACGTCGACGCACGGCCGCCGCAGCCAGCGCCTGCCAGTCACCGCCATCATCGAAGGCCGACAGATAGCGGCCGGCGAGCACGCCGAGCGCCTTTGCGCTGCGCGCCGTCAGCACGAGCGGCGACGGTGTGGCGGACGCGGCAGGTGCGTTGGCAGAGATGGATTGCGCGGCCGGCGCTTCCATCAGCACGACGTGCGCGTTGGTACCGCCGAAACCGAACGAATTCACGCCGACCGTCAGCGGCGCGCCGTGCGTGTCGAGCGTCGTATAGCGATCGACCACGCGCAGCCGGCCGCCTTCGAAGTCGATGCCGGGATTCGGCGTATCGAAATGCAGCGACTTCGGCACCGCGCGGTGCCGAATGCACAGCACGGCCTTCAACAGGCCGGCCATCCCCGATGCGGTTTCGAGGTGCCCGACATTGGTCTTGACCGAGCCGATCAGCAGCGGATCGTCCGCGGGCCGGCCGCCCGCGACTGCGTCGATCAGCGCGCGCGCTTCGATAGGATCGCCGACCGCCGTCCCGGTGCCGTGCGCTTCAAGATACGCGAGCGACTGCGGATCGATGTCCGCACGCGCGTATACGCTGCGCAGCAACGCCGTTTGCGCGGCTGCGCCCGGCACACTGATGCCGCCCGGCGAATGGCCGACGGAGTTCACGCCGGAGCCGGCGATCACCGCGTGGATCGTGTCGCCGTCTGCGAGCGCGCGATCAAGCGGCTTGAGCAGCACGAACGCGCCGCCTTCCGAGCGCACGTAGCCGTCGCCCGTCGCATCGAACGCGCGGCAGCGGCCGCGCGGCGACAGCATCGACGCCTTCGAGAAACTGACGAAGCCGAACGGATGCAGCAGCAGGTTCACGCCGCCCGCGAGCGCCATCTCGGTTTCGCCCGACTGCAGCGCCTGGACGGCCTGGTGCAGCGCGACGAGCGACGACGAGCATGCGGTGTCGATCGACATGCTCGGGCCGCGCAGGTCGAACAGACAGGACACGCGGTTCGACGCAATGCTGAGGGTGTTGCCGGTGGCCGAGTATGGATCGATCACGTTCAGATCGTCCATGTTGCGGTTACCGTAATCCATGCTCGCGGCGCCGACAAAGACGCCGCAGTTGCTGCCGCGCATGTCGGCCGGGCGCACGCCGGCGTCCTCGAAGGCTTCCCATGCGAGTTCCAGCATGAGCCGCTGCTGCGGGTCCATCTGAGTCGCCTCGCGCGGCGAGATACCGAAGAAAGCCGCGTCGAAGCCGGCAACGTCGTCGAGGACGCCCGCGGCGAACGTGTAGCTCTTGCCCGGCTCGCGCTTCGACGGATGCTGATAGAACTCAGTGCCGAAGCGGTCCGGCGGAATGCAGGTCACTGCGTCGCGTTCGTCGCGCAGCAGTTGCCAGAAGTCGTCGGGCCCCTCAACCCCACCGGGAAACCGGCATGCCATCCCGATAATTGCAATTTTCTTTTTCATCATCACGCTGGCGTCTGCAGCATCTCGTTCCGCGAACCCGCGCGAATGCAATCGACAAGCATCATCGCGCGCTGTATCGCGCAACCAAGCGTTTCAACGCGAACGTCTCGTCTTTCGCCGAGATCGTTCCCGAAGTTGCGCCAAATAAAATAATCGCTTTGGGTCGGTTCGGTTTCGAATGAATCGAATACCGAAGTCATGGCAGGAACGTGATCGCCGTAGAAACACAATACCGTCGGCCGTTCCCGCTTGCGGAGATAGTCAGTCAACCTGCCGATCATCCGATCGGCATTCTCGACATGTCGAAGATAGGCGGTCAGATCGCGCCAGCGCGCGTCGTCGCCGAGCGTATGCCGCGATTCGTATTCACCTGGCTCAACCAATTCCAGATGTAACGGGCCGTGGTTTTCCATCGTGATCGCAAACGCGAACACCGGCCTGTCGTCGCGCTCCTGCAGGAGCGCAACGATGGCATCCGCTACCGATTCATCGCCGACATACGGCCCGACACGCGCGGCCTGCCCGAAATCGTGAATATCCAGAAAGCGGTCGAAATGCATGAACCGGAATGCCCGGTCGCGCCCGAAAAAATCGGCATGGTACGGATGAACCGCGAGCGTGCGATAACCGCCTCGCTTGAACCAGCCGGCAAGCGACGCGCACGCGCGACGCACATACATATACGGAAAAAAGCGCGAATAGCCGAGCGCAGCCGACGGCAAGCCCGTCAGCATCGCGAATTCGCTGCGCATCGTATTGGCGCCCCACGCCGGAACGGTCAGTTCGCCGTACTCGAAGGCACCGCTTCGGGCGCGGTCGAGATTCGCATAGGGGCCGGACAGCACGCATTCGCCCAGACGGCGGGCGTCGAAATAGGATTCGCTCTGGATGACGATCACGTCGGGCCGGTTATCCGGATGCCCTTCCGAGAAAGGTCCCGCGTCGACCGTGCGAACGAAGGCGTCGCGTTCCGTACGCCAAAGCCCGTTGACGAGATAGGCGACGAATGCGGAGAAGAACCCTATCCGACGCTGGTCCGACATCGGGTCGAGGGCAAGCGGCATCCTGCGCGACAACGCGAAGCAGACCGGCACACCAATCGCCGCGATCAATGCTGCCGCGCCACGCGCCAGCATGCCGGCAGGCTGTTCGAGCCCAAAGCCGGTGACCGCCACCGCCACGGCGGCAACGATGCCGAGCACTTTGCCGACGCTGAGAAACGGCAGATAGAGGCGCGGATGCGAGAAAACCTGGCTGAACAGGCTTAGGTCCGTAAAAACGAACGGTTCACGCAGGGATTCATATTTGGCGTTGCTGACGATGGCCAGCAACGCGATCAGCACCAACGCTACGGCGACCGAGAACAGGGGTCTCGCCGTCACGGCGACGGACGCGCCGGCGACGACCGCGAACGCGGCGACATGCAGCGCGACCGCGGACGGTGAACGGAGCAACGATGCGCGCGGATACGCGATGGCCTCGACGAGAAAGGACAATGCGACTGCGAGGGCCGCGAATGTGAATCCGGGCGGCACGTCACACTTTCCCGCGCGGGAGATAGGACAGACGGCCGAGAATTGCGTCCGCCATCGTGGCGGGCAGCAGGCGCAGCAGCTTGATGCCGAACGCGAGAGTGAACGGAAAGGCGATTTCCACACGGCGCCGCGCGAGGCGCTTCTTGATATGCGTGGCAGCCTTTTCCGCGCTCCACATGAACGGCTTGCTGCCGGGAAAGACGTCACTCATTGCGGTCCGGACAAAACCCGGCATCACGACCGACAGGCCGATGCCCTCGCGGGCGAGAATCGGGCGCACGGAATCGCAGTATGCAACTAGCGCCGCCTTGCTCGCGCAATAGGCGGGAGAAATGGCCATGCCCCTTAACGCGGCGAGCGAACTGACGACCGCGATCTGCCCGCACTTGCGCACCCGCATCCGGTCGATGGCGGGCAGCACCGCATGCAGCGCGCCGTACAGATTGGTGTCGACGACGTCGGCAGTGCGCGCCATATGCTCCCAATCGTCGGACGAGCGGAGCGTGCTGGCCACGCCGGCATTCGCGATCATCAATTCGATCGGGTGCTGCGCATCGAAATCGAGCATCCAGTCCTGGACCGTGGCCGAATCGCGGACGTCCATACAGCCGACCACAGCTTTAGCGCCGCGCGCCCGGCACTCCGCCGCAACAGATTCCAGTCGCGCCGAATTCCTGCCGATCAATCCCAGTGTGGTATCGGGCGCCGCATAGCTCAATGCCAGCGCGCGCCCAAGCCCGGCACTACTGCCAGTAATTACGATGACTCGTGGCCCGCCTGCGCTCACCTGCCTTCCCCGGTTGCGAATCATGATGCTTTTCCATCGTTTTAAACGGACTTTGTTTTTTTCCAGTTCGTCTGGGTATCGATCTCCAAGCGCCAAGCGCTGCCTGATATCTCGATCAAGGAGCAAATAACATCGCAGGTTAACTGCTTACGATTATTTAATTCTTCTGATCAGATAATGCCCGCAACCCGTCGGACGCCGGCCAAAGTCACGCGGATGCGACTATGACGACCGCGTGAATCAGGGGGCCAGATATGTGCGAGCCATACAGCAAACGACGCTGAATGGACACCTGCGTGGCACAAAGGGCAGCAGACCGGAAAGTTTACATCGCGCCGACGCGATCATACATCAAGATTAATACCCGAGTAATACCTTACACGTTACAAACCCTAACAAAGCCGCCCTTTCGGCGGGACCGAGCCCGCGCAACGGCCGCAACTCGCACCACCTACAATCTTCGAGCCTCGGCATCCACCGGGCAATCGAATTCGAAATATCGGTACAAATTGCCGATTCGCACTATCCATCGTTCGGCGACAACACTTCGAATGACTCATCCACGGCTTGCTTGTGCACGATCGAATATCAATGTCCGTCCCGTCGGTGCCATAGACTGCGGCCGACGATATTGCAAGCAGTACCAAAAGCAATTTTTAGCGTCGACAAGACAGACCATGCCATCAGACGCGCCCCTCTCTGGAAGACATTCTGCGCCGCCCCATTCAGGAACACTGAATTTCTCGAACGTTCTTTGCAAATCTTGATGATCCTTCGGTCTTGTTATCATGTGCACATTTGCATGCGAGTCGTCCGTGGGTGTTGCAACGGGATCGTGCTTGCCAGGCGCTCGAAACACCCCTGGAGCCGATAGCCAGACACGCTGAGCGTCAGTCGACGAAATCTCGGCACACATTACCGACGCCGACGCGCGCCGAATCGCTCGGCGCATCCATCAATCGGCAGAACCTGCGCGGCGCACCGTCTTGCTTATTGTGTGCTCTCATGCGGCGCAAACACCGCGACCCTACCCGAAACTGACAATCCATTTACGTTGAACGCACACCAGAAAGGAATGCTAGATCTTCGGCATCAGCGATCCTTACGGATGCCCTGGGCAAATGTGACCGCGCCAAAATCGCGGCCGCGCGCGCCGCTCTTGTCAGGATCAGTTCAGAACCATACCAACACATACGGTCACGTTAATCACAAGACAAGGTTCGTTTGAAACACCGGCGAAGCGGCCAGCAGTCGGCAAAAGAAGGTGACGGCCCATCTCGCCAGCAAAACAGAATTGATTCGCCCTGTTCGGTGACGTTGACGCGCACGGAGCCCCGCTTTCCGACGAATTGATCACGAGGTTGTTCAACAGCCAACTTCGAATCCGATCACCCTCGATGATCTTGCTTGTCGGGATCCACGAAAGGAAGAACCAGCGCCCGCAGGTGACGTGCGCAACCGCACATCGGCTCAGACAATCCATGCCCGAAATTCAAATTGTGGTGGGGAGCGTGCTAACAGCATGCTCCCCACTAGGCCGCGGGCCGCTCACGCGTCCCCACCGAACAGGTCGCGTGTGTAGACCTTGTCCGCAACATCCGCTAGATCCGGCGTCAAGCGATTCGCGACGATCACGTCCGCCGCGCCTTTGAATTCGGCGAGGTCGTTCAAGACAGCTGAGTTGAAGAAGTTCACTTCGCTCAACGCGGGTTCGTACACGATGACCTCAACACCCTTGGCCTTGATACGCTTCATGACCCCCTGAATGCTGGACGCGCGGAAATTGTCGGACCCGGCCTTCATCACCAGCCGATAAATGCCCACCACCTTCGGCTCGCGCCTGAGAATGCTCTCGGCGATGAAATCTTTCCGCGTGCTGTTCGATTCAACGATCGCGCGGATCAGGTTCTGCGGAACATCGCGGTAGTTAGCCAGTAGCTGCTTGGTGTCCTTGGGCAAACAGTAGCCACCGTAGCCAAAACTCGGGTTGTTGTAGTGAGCGCCGATCCGTGGATCGAGACATACGCCGCCGACAATCTGATTCGTATCCAGGCCGTGTTGTGCAGCGTAGGTATCCAGTTCATTGAAGTAGGCCACACGCATCGCGAGATACGTGTTGGAGAAAAGTTTGATCGCCTCCGCCT
This sequence comes from Burkholderia sp. Bp9015, assembly GCF_003853505.1. Lineage (NCBI taxonomy): Bacteria > Pseudomonadati > Pseudomonadota > Betaproteobacteria > Burkholderiales > Burkholderiaceae > Burkholderia > Burkholderia sp. Bp9015. The sequence continues at coordinate 127,210 of NZ_QTPZ01000020.1, read as the reverse complement.
CGGTACTGCCCGTAAACAGCGTCGAAATGTCTTCCTTGATGGCACCTTGCTTCAAGAGATTGGCAAACGCCTCGGCACGATCGGAACGTTCTCCTATCACGATCCGCGACGGGTGCAAGTTGTCGTATAGCGCCTTGCCCTCGCGCAAAAACTCAGGAGAGAAAATCAGATTGTCAGTGCTCAACGCCGCGCGAGTGCGCTCAGTGTAGCCAACCGGGATGGTTGACTTGATCACCATCACAGCGCGGGGATTGATGGCCATGACATCGCGAATGACGACCTCAATGGAGTGGGTGTTGAAGTAGTTTGTCTCAGGGTCGTAATCGGTCGGCGTGGCAATCACGACGTAGTCCGCCCCGGCGTAGGCGTCTTCCTTATCCAGCGTGGCGCGGAAATTCAGATCCTTGTGCCGAAGATAATCCTCAATCTCGGCATCCTCGATCGGCGACTCCTTGCGGTTGAGCATAGCCACCTTCTCGGGAAGGATATCCAGAGCCACGACTTCATTGTGTTGTGACAATAAAACGGCGTTGGACAGGCCGACATAGCCTGTACCGGCGATTGCGATTTTCATGCAAACATCTCTCAGACAGATAGGGGGTCTTTCCTGCATCCTCCGCAGCCAGCTTGCAGCCTCCTGCGACAGATTGATGCTTCGAGGGGGATGATTATTCCATGGCAGACGCTGAGAAAATTTCAGGAGCGAGTGAATTCACGCTCGTGCAATCGCCTCCAAACGGAGCAATAGGCGGGGCCGGCGTACTGCCGAAAGCATTTCTGGCGATGGCCTTGCAATGAGGAAGCGGATGTGCATGGAACGACGTCGGCCATGCGATATATCGTGTTGTGATATGCACGCTCGTAGAGAGCGTAGCCAGTCGACTCACCGCGGCAACGCTTATACAGCTAACCTGACGCGTTCCGGATTGCATTACAAAATAACAATGGGGGGGCAAGCCACAGGCTGCCCCCCCCTGCATCCGTTACGCATGACTCAGCGTCACGTCGCGCGAAATTAAGCCGGGTCACATTGAGTCACCCGTATACGTCAGAGGCTACAGTTTGGCCTCGCCCGTCATCCGGAATCGCCGATCTTCCACGATCTCCAGGGCTCGCGCCATCGTTCCTACTTGGCCTGCGCTTCGGCGTTAGCGCTCGTCTCGGGACTTCCTCGCACCGAATCGATAGCAGCCCGCACAGGCTGCCGCGCCAGCGCCTTGCTATTCACCATAGAACTTACAAATTCAACAGCGTTTCCATATTTATCCGGAAGCGCCGATGAAAACGCAGCAACGACGAACGCGAGTGCAGCGATAGCAAAACCGAACTCAGTCAGAATATCAAGCGCCCCCAGCACCATAGGTATCAAGCACAATGCGGCCGCTGTTCCTTTATCAAATCCTAGGTAGACGACAGAAAAATACATCACAATGCCGACCAATACGGCTCGAAAAATCCGAAATACGATGCCCACGAACCACCCCGTAAATTTTAATTAGCGCCCTGGCGCCGGCAGAAAATCGACAATTTGCCGCTGAAGTCGGATGCGTGGCGGCACACCACGGGATACAGCCGACTTAAATGGTATTGTGCACCCTGCACCATGGCACCGCCCTCGATTGCTAATATTTTTCTCAATTTTTCACCTTCTTTCACTTTGCGCATCAATAATACGCAAAACGTATTGTTCAGTTAAATACGTAGCGAAGCACATCGAAACCGAGCGATCGGTCTTCATAAAAAGCACGAATCGAGTCGCTTACTTCTGTGGAAGCACCAACGAGCCACCACCCGTCGGTGGCCACCGATTCGGGCTCGGCGCCTGCTCTCCACGCCACGAATATGAAAGACAAGGTGATTTCGCAGTAAACGCCACGGCGGCGTCCGTCATCGCACAAGAACAGTGCCACCGATTCGCCGGCGCACATCGATTCTATCAAAACGCCCGCACTCGACACGACGCACTCTCAACTGTTGGCGGATCTCGACAGGTTTATTCGACTAAGCGCCTGACCGAACCGGCGACAGCCATCTCAATTCCTTTTTTTGTGTAAAAATCACCGTTAATTTGGGTGCGGTGTATGACATACTCCAAAAAAGAATGATAAAGCCTCATGTCCGGCGGACCCGCATTGGACCAGAATGCGTCGATGCCACCCTGCCACGTCAAACCCGGCATATCGTAGATGGCATGGCCGAGCACTACCAAGGGACGGCGGTGATGGAGTGCGGAGAGACCGACCGTACTATTGACGACCACCGCCCCTTCGGCGTGTTCTAGCAATGTCGGCAAGTGGCCAGAGTCGATAAATCTGACCCGATCGACAATATCCAATTCAATCGATAGACGAGATACGTGCTTCTTGTACCGGATTATTCCGGTATCCAACGGGTGATTCTTGATCACAAGACAGGCATCCGAGGGCGCACACCTGGCGAACGAATGCATTACGCTGTTAATTGCATCGCACACTCCTGCAAATGGAGAATGCGTCACAATCTGAGCATCGGAGTTTAGCTGAAGAGGGAAAAGATAGTATCGCCGCCTTTCGGCGAGCAACGCCTTCGTCACGCGTGACGCTTCACGCGCATACGAGCTCGACCGCAATGCCCGCCAGGCGAGACCGGCATACTCCAGTAGCCCGTTATGCGGACGATGGCTCGAATAGTCGGAAAATTTGGCAGCGAAAAGAGCATTCGCTCCACGGTAGCAGATATCGTGGAATGCTCTCTCGTAGAGATTGTAGCCTGTCGGCTGACTAGGTGGAATCGGACGCCCCCCCTCGCAATACGCGAGATACCAATCGGGGTCACGCGGCAACTTCGATCTACCGTTTACGCCATGCTCCTCCAATGTGATCCAATACGGGCGGACGTAGCCCTCTTCGAAAACATGGACGCGAAGATTGCGCTCTTGCGCAACGGGATGCATATAGTGATGAATGTCCCTGCAATCGCCGAACATAACGACGTCAGTGACGTTTTCCGACTCGACCAGGTCTCCATACCACTGCGGCAAAGACGCCAGTACATCCGTGTAATTCAGTATATCTTGCCAGCCTGAATAGATCAGGTCGCCACCACAAAAATTTACTCGCCGTACAGCGTGTCCGCGCGCTCGCAACGCGACACCGAGCCGGTGAAAAAAGGGAGAGGCTGTACCTTGCAGCAGAAGGAAAGAGCGTTGCATTGCGAAGTCGGACACCAGCGCACGTGCCGGTGACTAGTACTCTTTGATTTAAGTTAGCCATGTGCCGATCCGACCGGTGCCCCTTACGCCATCGCAAGTGCCTCCGACTCAACTTGCCGGCAATCTATTTTGGGCACCGGCGTTTCCTTCTGCGCCCAGCGGATGATTTTAACAGACTCCTTACAGTTTAGCTCATCGCTCTTACAAAAATTGAAATTAATAAATCGCCAGTCGATGACACCAACGTTGTCACAAGATAGCGCAATGCATAGATAACCGTGGCATCTTCCGCCCTTCTTCGCAAGAAAAAGCTCTCGCCACAAGGATGCGTTGCCCCACCGCTCGAGCCGCAATGTCTGGCAGTTACGGCAGTTGAGAAATTGTTTCAACCCAAACACCATCAGCGGCACTTGCGTCAGCGGCTATACGCACGCAAAGTCACCCCGCAGAATTATCTTTCACCCTCATAAATGAGGCGAAATAGCGCGAAAAAATCAAACCGGGCTCGCTTACAACCGCTGCAATCTTCAGTCGACCTCCCTGGAGACCACTTCAAACGCAAATTTGGCTAAAACACGTGCGAACTCGTTCGCCCAGTCATGCATTATGGACAAACACCACGGATCAACTCGCATTCACCGAAAAATCGTTATGGTCGGATCACACTGTTAAGATCCCGCGGCAATGCCGTATGACGGCGTAATGCCATCGCCGCCTTTCCGGCAATACTCAAATACCAGTCATCCGGCAATGCACACCCATCTTCATTGAGGTATACAAGGTTTACGCCTGCTGGCAGCAGATCTTTACGTGTCTCGACCGGAAATATCGCAGTACCCTCGTCCACCTCGTCATACATCGCGACATAAGTAGCATCCACACCAGCATCTATCGCATTGACAAGTTGCCGCCAAAAAAACCGACCACACTGGCGTGGAATTTGATTAACTTGAGCTGCACTCGGATTGTTATTTTTTGCCGTCAAGTTATGCCATGAAAATCCAGGATAAACTACTGGCATATATCTCACACCAGATTTATGAGCGTCATCAAGATCTGCTCGAATTGTTTCCCGGAAAAAATTGTCGGCCTCGTCTTCGTTCCGATAGCGCCCAACGGTCCACGGGCTAAGCACATCAAATAAGCGATAGACGCTCGCCCATTTCACATCAGATTTTGAATCATCAGATAAGGTCCTCCAATGCGCGGGAACACCTCCAATAACCGTTGCCGCCATCAAGCCATCTTGCCCGGACTTTAAATCCGATATCAATTTCTTTACGTCATCGGCATTACCCGGTCGATCCTTGAATCCAAATCCCCACAATTCCAATACAGGCTTTCCCTGATCCCTCAGATAGGCCTGACTATCCGTCAGCCGAAGATCATTGGTCAAATGACGCCAATCTTGTCGAATATCGTCAACCACTGTTTTCTCGTTCGCACCAGATATATCGTAAGCGATATAAAAGAGGCGCCTATTACTGCGGGCAGCAGCCTCGACATTCTTTAAGACGTTGTCACCCCGACTCTTTTTCTTCGGATCAGACACTTCAGAAATGAATCGCTGAGCCGCCGCACCATCAATACCGTGCTCCCGCATCCACTCAAAATGCTTATTTACAACAATAGGATTTTGCGAAGAAAATACCTTAATATTCCCTTTTCCATCAGCGCGACGCAATCCGGTATCGCATAGTTCTTTCTGGTCAACACCCCGAAAAGACGGAATCAGATCGACCGTCAAATACTGTGGACGAACCGCTTTAATAAACCAATGCTGCCAACTGGCATTTCCTTCAAAATCACCTGGACAGCCAAACCAGCCTTGATATCCTACGATCACACGCCCACTCAAACCCGATCCGCTTTCAGACGCACAGGCAATTCCACCGAGGGAGGCTATCAGCATCCCAATAAATGCTCGAATCGCAAGTTGACCATTGATATGCAATCTCATACGGCTCAACCCCTCATATATCTCTGGAATCTGATCGCGCCTACCAACCACAATGCGTGCATACGCTTTGATTCTCAAATCAATTGATGATTCGCAACGTCTAACGCACTTGCAGTTTTTGCCGCTTTATATGCCTCGCGAAATCTCCCTGTCTCGGCAAATAGACACGCTCGAAGCCGATGATATTCGACCGTCGCTCCACTCTCCGTCGAGAATCGATCCAACAACCGTACAGCCTCCTCAGGTCGCGCGGACCGCTGCAGCAGTCGGGCGACCGCTATTGCGTCAGCCATTTCTTCCGGACATCGTGATATTACCTCAAGCCCTGCCAGAATCGATTTCTCAGTGTCCAGCAATGCATCGCGACTCTGCCTCAGAAACGTAACGTGGCCACTGGAAATGCGATTTAAGTCAGTGCGCACATGTTCATCCTCGGGTGCCAAAAAGTGCGCCCGTTTGATCACCGACTCAGCGTCACCAAATCTCGTCAAGCGCTCCAGCAGACTCGCTTGCAGCCGATAGTCTTCGATACTCTCACCTTCGGTCGATATGACTTGATCAATCAATTCCAATGCCTCATCCAAGCGCTCACTTCGCGCAAGAATGTGGGCCAATGCCCGCTTGGCACCCGCATCGTCTGGACGGCGATTGATAATCTGCTTCCCTGCGGCAATCGCGTCTGGAAAGTCCTGCGACATGTCACGAGTCTTGTAGAGCCGCTCCATCACATTTCGCTCGATGCGGTCACTTTCAGTGCGCAATTCTTCATCGTCCGGGAAGATGTCGAGTGCCCGCCCAATTGCTTCTTCCGCCTGCATAGTACTCCCGGTTCGCTCGAGTAAACTAGCGTGCAAACGGTATAGTTCCGCACTCGCCCCAGTGTCGGCGATAGCTTTTTCGGTGACATGCAGCGCCTCGTGCTGGCGGTCAGCACGAGCAAGCAAATGCGCTAGTGCCAAATGGTCGCTTGAGTCGCTTGACCAACGCTTCACAATTTCGAAACCGGCCTCAATTGCCGCTAGTGGCTCAGTTGCCATATCTCGCCTTCGACGATATACCTCTCGAAAGAATTTCTCCGTGGAAATTTCCAACAAATCAATCGCCCACTCTGGATCACTCTCCAGCCTCTGGATCACCATCGAGAAAATCGGCAAATATTCTTCCACGCACTCGTAATTAACCATAGCACACCAGTATAATTCAGTTAATTGGTATCGGAGACTGACATAAGCAAGTCAATTACAATTTCGTCCAATTTAATACGCTCGGCGACCCTAAATTCGGCCATTCTGCCTACACGCTCAATCGGCTTAATATATTTTTCAACAACGTGATAATTTGGACGATCGTAGTAGTCGTCGAACAGAATAACTGCACCGATTTTAGAAAATAGAATCGACATCAGAAAGCAAGCTACTCTAAACCTGCCATCGATCAGCACCAGATCTGGCTCGCGACTGCCGGACCGCAACATCTCCCAAACTGACGAACAATATTGCGGCCATTTGCGCGCATTTGAGTCGTCAACTGGTTGGCCCCACTCTTTTGTTCTCCCGACATCTACATAATGAGGAACGAATGTTGCACCCCCTGTCTCCGACAAACGAATTGCTACCGCATCCAGGAATGCCTTATCCGATTCGACAGAATAAATTTCCTTTATTCCACAGGATGCGGCCAGAATAGTGCTACCTCCGGCCCCATATTCGAGATAAACCTCTGCACCCCTCATCCGCAACTCTAGATGGGTAACTCCTTGCTCCTCCATATGCGGTCTTGCCGGTATTTCAGAAGGCGTCCACTGCCGCGCTTCCGATATCTGAATAATCCTATCTTCCGGCATTATTTTTTTAGCACGAAAATCCCCATTTCTAGCACGAGTTTCCCAGTCCTTGAAATACTTCCATGCCTCCACACTATCGAGATCCACTAGATCCGCAGAGACCTGGCGAGCACCGCTCAGATAGATCTCGCGATATTGGGCATCGTCGAGATCCGGAATGTCATCCAATTTTCCATCATAGACCACCGACCGATCCAATCCAATTTTCTTGAATATCGCCGGATTGCAGTGCAATCCATTTCGACCAATGGGCAGCGCGAAATTTGCAAACGTCGAAAGCTTTACCCCACCAAGAGCGTATGTCGCACAACTCTTTACGTAGTCTTGACTCGATGCCGCCGGATTGAAGCCAGCAGCTTTAAGCCACGCAAAGATCCTTTCTTCCGATCTTTTCCTATAAGGAATACCGCGAATTAAATCGAGGTAGCAATCAACAAATGGTTGCCGGCGCTGCCAGAAAATCTTGCTAAGCCCGAAACCCCAATTGTGCCCCATTGGTGCGTATTTATTCTTCCCTGCAGATTGAACGTCGTGCGAGATACTCGTGTTCGCCGGGTGGGCGGATACCATTCCCACTCTCGGATCGCTTGCATACTTCTCGCCCATCATGTCAATTATCGACATATAGCCCGGCGCCAAAACTAGATCATCCTCGTGAAAGGCGACAAAATCGTAACCTTTCTCCTCAAAAAGCAAGCGCTCGACAAAATCGAAATGAAACGCAACACCCAGATTTTTTGACTGCCGCACCACATTAACATTCAACTCAGCTCGATCCAGAAAATTTGATATTTCCCGATGTCCAGCTTTATTTTCCAAGGACTCGCCATCCCACAATCCATCCTGAAATACGTATATATCGTATTCATCGTGAATTTTGCAGCCTTTTACAATTTGATTAACGATGGAATAATATGCCAATTCGAAATAATCAAATCTAGCATAAGTCATTATCGCAATTGCTTTTTTCATTATCTTGCTCCTCGCCTCAATTTCCAGGGTGACGCGTGACTTTGCGCCAATCCCGATGGTCACGCTTATAGGCCAACTCCTCATCTGAACCGATGCGAGCGAATCTGGCCCAATCAATCGAGACAACGTTTACCGGAGTGCCACCCTTGATACCGTGGCTCACAAGATATGCGACCACACTCAAAGACAAGCCGGTTGGGCCAGCAATGTCATGCAACGACATTTCATATTTTTTATTAGATAAAATAATATCTTTCGCCCGCTGAAGTGCAAACAATATTATTTCGTTTTTAGGAGAGGCAATGATTGGTGCATTATTGAAATACACCTCAGCATTCGCATATTCACTATATTTCTCAATATAGGACGAAATTGATAAATTCACGTGCCCCGCGCCATCTATAACGCGAATGAATGGCCTCAGCATAAGAATATGTTTCGCCCTCAAATCGACAGCAGGCAAGCGTTTCAGAGGCAACTCATCCGCATCGACATAGCAGCCACCATTCTTGTAAATATAGCAAAGCCGAAAAAAATCGCTTTTCATCGCCGGATGCCAGCATTGAGCGTAAGCCAATGCGAATTCTTCCGGATAATTTTCCCGGATAAATTCCTCAGCAGAATCCCCGTCGAATTTAATATATCGATTGCCGTACTGAGCCTCCCACTGGCCCATAAACTCACGGACGTCGCTGGGAATATCTTTACTGTCCCAGTATTGAATGATTTTATATTCCCCCCCACCGACACAGCACTCAATATTTTCATTCTGACGTGCAACGCTTTCCCTAACAACTCGCCCCAGCATTCGATAATATATGAATCGCGCACGAGCAAAAATATCGTCGATCGTCTGATTCCAGAACTCTTCGCTGTCTAGCGATTCTCGAATTGGGTCACAAGAGATATTCCCTGCGCATCGCGCCGCCTTTCTTTTCACGCGCTCCGTAACGAAATCAGACTCCGCCATTAAGACATTCCGCGCAAACCATCCACGCAAATTCCGACCTTGCGCTAGCTTATATATTTTGGCGAATCGATTAACTCCCGAAATCAGCGGTCGCGCTGCGTACTCTTTTGAGCGCGCGACTTCAGATACGACGTACGAGTAACTCCATCCTTCTCGCAATACCGACGCATAGATTCGTCGGCCTTCCTCATCGATTTCTCTGCCAAGCAGAGTCCGATATAATCTATTGAGAAATTCATCAGCAGAAAGCCCGAAAAGGTGATATATATTTTTCATATCTCCAGCACGCCCCAGTTACCCTACAGCATAAACCGCGCGATCAAAGCGACACAACTTCACTAGATTAAAAACAGTGGCGAGACGTCTGGTGACGTCCCGCAGGCATATTTATATCATCCTTCAAACTTGCCAATCATTTCCTATCGCTTATTGCAAATGAAACGAATTTTCAAATCAAAAAATTCACCCCGCCTTGTTTTTGACGCCACGACCTCGGAAAGTCGAAATAACCCCGCTCGAGATCTGAATGATGTGCTTCCAATTAACATGACGAAAGCTTGATATTCATTCTCGATCTATCGCTTGCGTGCTCCGCCCTCACTTTCTGTAGAAAATCTTCCCACTGAGGAAGAATACGCTCGGGGAGATATCTCGAGGAAACCTCTTGACCGCGGACCCGCAATTTCTCTCGGAGTTGCGTTGAATTCTCTTGATAAAGGACCTTCTTGAGCGCTCCGACCAGGCTGGCAGTTGAATACGGATCAAAATATTCGGCTGCATCATCGTAAACTTCACGATGAACAGGAATGTCCGATGCGATGGTAACTCCACCACTAGCCATCGACTCCACACCCGAGAAATCGAAACCCTCACCTAAACTTGGCGCAACTGTCGCCATTGCGTGACGATAAAGTACTCGAAGGTCTGGTGCCGGCACCGCGTTGAGCATAAACAGATCACCGCGATCAATCCAAACTTTGAATCCTTTATAAATTTGCTTGTAATCCCAGCCCAATGTACCGACGACCACGAGTTTCACGTCAGGATCGATCTCCGATTTGATTACCTCCCATGCAGCGAGAAGGCGCGTGTGGTTTTTCCGCGGCTCAACGGTCGAGACGATCAACAAATATTTGAAATCTTTTTTGTAAAGATGTTGTTTATAAAAATTTTCTTGTTCCCGGATTGTCAGAAATTTCGGTACCAGTCCAAGATCCTTCGCATCCGGATCAAATCCATAGAGTCGTGACCTAATTATTTCCGGAACACGTGACGGCTGCGATTCCTCCGGGAAATAGTGATGCGACACCATGTTGTGAATCGTAACTGCGCGCTCAGCAACCTTAGGGTGGAGACGCAACAGATCTTGCCGGGTGGCTTCCGATACGCAGGCAAACCATGCACCTGATTCGACGTTGCTCATCAACGCGTAGAAGTGCGTTGCTTGGTGCAGTGATTTATCGGATATCGTATGAGGCATATACACGGGGATAGCGTCATGATACCGAATCACCATCGCCGAAGTTTTGGATATGCGTGCAGGATAAGGAGTTTGACCAATGAAAATGTCAAAATCATTCGTATCGATTCGCGGATACTTTGGCGTTGCTCGCCAATTTAAAGTTCCCAGACCCGCCGTATGCAAAATATTCCAAGGGACCGAACTGATTCGATGATTTACAGAAGATACAAGCTCATAGTCCGATGCCGGAAGAGTTTTCGCAAACAGAGTTCGCCACGTAAAATCCTCAAATGATTTCGACTCAAATCTCGATAACCGTACGCGACCAACATCCCCTACCATTCTTATATGCAGCGCCAAAACCTCCGCTCGCTTTTGCCACCAATCTAAGACAATTTCCAGGATATTGCGATGAGGCTTCTCCACCATTGAGATAATCACATTCGAATATCGTCCGTAGCGGCGTGCTTCAGATAACTTCTTCTTGAAAAATCCTTGATCTGATGTGCCTCTTGCGAGGCGCCGATGAGATGTCTGCAACAGGCCCTCGACATCCACGGAATCCAGACGGCACAGGCCCCGAAACAATAATCTGACTTCCTGGGGAATGCCGGCGAATCCCTCCAACGCCGGGCGCATTTCAAGAAGTACCTTTATCTTGTGGCTCATTTATTTACCTTGTAATTCTCAGCAATGTTGATTATAGAAATTGTATGCGGCATCGACATCCGGAAATTGATGCAATACTCCGTTGTGAAGCACCAGTGCCTTATCACAATGATCGCGAATATTATTTGGTTCATGAGAAACAATAACCATTGCCCGATCTTGGCGCCGATCAAAAAGCTCCCTCTGACATTTGTCGTGAAAACGCGCATCACCAACCGCAATGACCTCGTCAATCAAAAAGCAGTCGAATTCAATAGCCATTGATATTGCGAATGCTAATCTGGCACGCATCCCGGAGGAATACGTTTTCACTGGCTCACGCAAGTATCGACCGAGTTCAGCAAACTCCTCGACGACTGGAATCGCCTTATTCAGATCCGCATCGTATACCCGGCAAATAAAACGTATATTATCAACGCCCGTCAAACTTCCTTGGAATGCCCCACCGAACGCAAGCGGCCATGATACGGACATCCCGCGGTGCACACGCCCTTTAGTAGGAAGTTCAGCCCCGCTAATCAATCTTATTAATGTTGATTTACCCGCACCGTTTCGCCCCAGGATTCCAATTTTCTCACCTTTCTTAATCTTAAGGTTCAACTCGTCGAACACTACGTGAGAGCCCGCATGGAGCCGATAATGCTTGGACACATTTTTTAGCTCTATCACTCCCCCTCCACTCTTGCGCCAACATAGCGAACCAACAGCAACCCCGGAATCATTAGAGACATATTTACAAGGAAAACATAGCCGATACTGTAATGGGCCCTAATTCCCACACCAAATAAGCCCTCACGAAGGAGCTCCGTGCAATTCACAATCGGGATCCAGAGAACCGTGCTTTGGAAGCCTTTTGGCAACCACTCAACCATATAGAATGCCCCGGAAAGAGGTAAAAATAGGTACGTGAACACGTGCCAAACGCGATCGAATGTCTCACTTAGTGCAGCCAACGGGCCGATAATTAATGACATATCCATCGCGAACCAAGCCAGGAGCACCCAAGCAATGACCATTTTTGTCAAATCTTCCGGCACATTTATCAAGCCGATTACAATGAATATTATCGATAGGATAAGGAACGACATTGTCGCGCCTGCGATTTCGAGAATGATTCGCGCGGCAAAAAGATCGATAGTGCGGACATTTCTATGATGCATCAGAGCTCGATTAGGCTCGACTGCGTTACCACATCTATTGATCGTGTTACGCCACAATAGAACCGTTGCATACCCACTCAACGTAAACGCCACGATTGGCAGAGCATATTGGTGTGCGCCGAACGCCGTATATAACACCAATACACCCACCGTAAACATCATAGGCTCCACGAATATCCACATGAACCCGATATTGTGTCGCCCATAACGAGTGAGAATTTCGCGCATCAGTAGCGCCCCGACAATGCGAGCCTGAATTTTCAGGGACCGACGAATGTCGACCATGCGCAGATCTGTGTTGTTCATGGACGTTCTTAATCCACATGTTCCTTGACGGCAGCCATTGTCAAGGACAAGACACCCCAAACAATCATGCCGAGCAGAAACGTCGCAACAACGCCTCTCAGCCGATGAGGCTCGTTCGTTGAGTCCGGCTTGCTGGGCTGGGCGATCCGCTCGAGGTAGAGTTGCTTGCGCTGCGCTTCGCTTCTCGCCTGCTCGAGCGTGGTCATGGCGCTTGCCAACAATTTGTCCGCGAACTCCTTCTCGAGCGCCAACCGCTGATACTCAGGCGCCTTGCTGGCAAGCGACCGATCACCGCCGCCCGCTACATGCCGACTCTCTTGCTCGACTTCTTTTTCGAGCAGAGCAATCTGAGCGTTCAGGGACGGAATTCGCGGGTTGTCTTTCGCCAAAGTGAGCATTTGATTCAGTTGCACCTTGGCGGCAATCAACTGATTCTGCAGTTCGGCCACCTGCTGAAGCGGAATGACCGACTGCTTCTCCGGATCGATCACTCCCTTCTGGTTGCGGTAAGCCGCAAGCGCTACTGCCGCAGCCTTGACCCGTTGCTCGGAACTCGCCACTTCCTGGTTGGCAAACTGGATCGTATCCGACTGTGCACGCTGGTTCAGCTCATTGACGCGATCCTCGGCCAGTTCGAGAAGGCGCTCATTGATGAGATGCGCGTCCGTGGCGGTATAGGCACGAACGGTCAGAGTGGAAATCGAAGACAGCGAGTCAATCTGAAGATCGAGACGCTTTTGAAAATATCGATAAAAGGTCTCAAAACTTTTATCCCAGTCCAGCGTCCCGAAGCGCGCAAATATATCGATATTCGGGTTGCTGTACGATTCCATCACGCGATCTTTCTTCTCCAATGACTGCAGCGCGTCGCGCGAGAGAATATAGTCCTGCACCACATAGGCATCGTCCTGCCCTCTTACCAGGCCCGTACCGCTCAGAATCTGTCCAAGGGGGGATGCCACCTGCCGCGCCGGGCTGCGCACGACAAACAGCGATTCCGAAACATATATATCGGACGCGACCAGTCCGAAATATACCGCCGAAACCAATGTTGGAATGACAACGGTTCCAGCAAATAATTTGTTGATCTTCTTGGGAAAATTCATCGTTAACTAGCCGATATCTGTATCGTTAAAGGCTCAAATGCCACCGCGACGCACATCTCCCTGAAGAGCCGCCAACGCAAAGCTTTTGATGGTTTAACCGCGACAATCCGTTCTCCGTTCCAGGCGGAACCCTGACTCAATATGCACGAATCACGTTCGTCACCGGGAATACAACCGAGAACACGAGATTCAGGAATTTCTGAAGCTCGGCAACAGGTGCATTCGATATGTAGATAAGGTCATGATTATTTACCTGAAATGACTGAGCGACGAAGAAGCTGGCCGGATCCTTCAGGTTCATCCTGTAGATGACCGGAACCTTCCCATCGGCAGTCTCGATAACCGGCTTGTTCGTCCATTCCAGCGCATTGCTCGGCTCAAATCGGAAAATGAATACGCCCTTGGGATCGGACCTGCCGTCATTCAGGCCGCCGCTACGCGCGAGAGCTTGTGAAAGCGTAATCCCCTGAGCCTCGAAATTGATTTCGTCGTTCTTTCCGGACGCGCCAAGGACTGTAAAGCTCGATGGCTGGAACAGCGCGGTAATGACATCGCCGCTTCGCAGCGATACATTTTGTCGGGGGTCTCGAATAATGTTCTGCAAAGGCAACGCTTCGACCTTGTCACCGCGCGTCATCTGAATCGTCGTCTTGTCGACAGGCTGACGTACGCCGCCGGCCGCGGCGAGTGCGTCCAGCACTCGCTCGCCACCTGGACTCAATTCGAGTCGCGTACTGTTGTTCACATCGCCGACAATCGTCGCGTAGGACGTCGCATTCTTGACTCGCCGCGCCACTACCTGTGGCTGGTTGGCCTTGCCTTTCAAGAGATTTGCGACCAATTGCGACAATTCGGTTGTCGTACGCCCTGCTGCCGCGACTGGTCCGACGAATGGAATGTCGATATTGCCATTGACGTCGATCGTCTGCTGCGGTAGTACCGTCGCGCGTGCGCCACCAGAAGAAGTCGAATCACCCGGTAACGCGCTTGCTCCGAACAGCATGGCTGGTGGAGCCTCCCAGATTGAAAGCTCGACCACATCGCCCGGGCCGAGTTCTTGTTGCGCGCCGAGTTGCTGGCCAAATGTGCCTGCAAAATCAACGACCTTGCGCTCCGCGACGAGTTTGCGCGCAACTGAATCGGTAAGATCCACAATCTGGATGCCATGGACATTACCTGCATCCTTCCCCTCCACGACCTGCGACGCCGTTGGCCCCGACGAAGGAACGATCCCACACGAAGCCAGACAACAGAGAACCGGAAAAATTGTCAATTTTGCGGTAATTCGACGTAAATTCATGTATTCGCTGCTCTTGCACGTAATGGTTTCTGATGCGGGCAATCTACCGTATCGCGGGTGACCCTGGCACTCGAGATCCAAGTGGCGTTCCGATTGCCCCAATCGGACACCGCGATGCTCCGGACTAAGCAAAAGCCTATCCGGCCACTCGCGCTAAGTGGGAGTTGAGGGGATGGTCTCTCGCTTCGGCGCAGGAGTGTCTCCTAACAATCCGGACAGCCTGCTAATATACGGGCGCGACAAGCGCGCGCCGTGAATTTTGGCACAATCGTGAACAAGATGTTAGGCTTGGTCGCCAGAATTTTCGCTTCGAGCCGGTTTGACCGTGACATATCGATATTTCACAAATTTACAAGACTCATAAGCGCGTTTGCAGCGCGACTCCAAAATTGTCAGCCATACTCCTCGATGTGTCCCGTTTAATTGGCAGGCTGATCGATCACACTCTGCCGACTGGTGTCGACCGGGTTGGGCTCGAATACATCCGACATTACGGGCATCGGCAGTCTACTCGCGCCGTTATCAGCGCCAACGGCTTCAGCGCCGTGCTTTCGCGCGCCGATTCGCGGCGCGCCTTCGAACTACTCCTAGAACAGGATGTTGCACGCACCCTTCCCACACGCATGCTGATGGCGAAAGCGCTTCTTCGTGCTGCTCGCCGAGAACGCTTTCCACGCGGCATCCTCCTGCATACGAGTCACTCCGGTATTGAAAATGCTCGCTATTTTCGATCCATGGAAAATCGCGGCGTCCGATCGGTAGTCATGATTCACGACATTATTCCGTTGACTCACCCCGAATATTGTCGTCCGACTACCAAGAATATTCATCAATGCCGCATTCGCAATACGATGGCACATGCGGCCGGAGTAGTGGCAAATTCTCAGTTCACGATCGAAACGCTTAAATCCGAAGCAAAATTGTCCGGAACCCCAATGCCTCCGTACACCGTCGCGCATCTCGCTCCCGGTATTTCGGAACGGAGACACAGTGTGCGGCCGATCGAAATGCCATACTTCGTCATGCTTGGCACAATCGAGCCGAGAAAGAATCATTGGTTCATACTGCATGTATGGAGACGGCTCGCGGAAATCATGGGCGACGCCACGCCCCGGTTGGTCATCATCGGCAGACGTGGCTGGGAATGCGAAAACGCTGTCGACATGCTCGAGCGCTGCGATGAATTGAAAGGCATTGTAATCGAAGAGACAGCTTGCACAGACATCCGGCTCCACGCCTATCTTCAGCATGCGCAAGCGTTGCTGTTTCCGTCGTTCGTCGAAGGCTATGGCATGCCGCTTATCGAGGCGCTTAAGGTACATACGCCGGTCATTGCTAGCGGCCTCGGAGTCTTTCGCGAGATAGCTGGTGATATTCCCGAATATCACGATCCGCTGGATGGCCCAAACTGGTTAGCGGCCGTCCAGGAATATGCGCGCAATGACAGCCGCGCTCGTACTGCCCAACTCGCCCGTATCGCGCGCTTTAACCCGCCCAGTTGGGCCGAGCACTTCGAGTGCGTCGACGGATTTCTGGATGATCTACGTTAAATGAACCGGCGCTTGAAATCCCGATGCGGACATTCGGACATCGATGACGATCTTCGCAACGTAAATCATCGCGACTCGAAAGCGGACGCGATCGGCAGTCGGCAAAGCACTTCGTGTATCGCCCGACGGAAGGAAGCAATAGGATTGACGTTCAAGCGGGGCCGCGACGTGTCAGTAAATACCGTTTGGCCCGGCCCGATCTGGTCGGACACGCCATCGGGTGCCCCGGGCCTCTCCTGGTTCAGCCTACCAGCAACCGGTATGGCCGGACCCGGCGCACTCGCAACCGCAATCGATGCAGAGCTCATGCGGGACTCCTCGGCTGGAACATCGAGTGAGATCGACATGCTCATGCAACGGGTGGTCGCCACCGCCGCGACCCGAGCGCGTAACGCCTTCCCGCAATGCCCGCCGGCGTTACTCGAAGCACGTCGCGCTCCAAGGGTTCTCGTTATTGACGAACGCTCTCGCGCCAACGGAGCTTGCCTTTCGGCGACAACGATCAGCTTCGAATTGTTCTCGAACATGGTCGATTCGGCAAAGAGGCGGCATCCGAATGCCGAATTCTGGATTGCACGATCCGGGGATTCCGGTTCCGGCCATTGGCTGTCGTCCCGTTGCCGTAACCTCCCCTCTGACACGAAGCGGATCGGCGCAGAACATTCACTTTGCGCAGCCTTGCCACACATCGATCACGTTTATACGATCAACGCCTCCGAGGGAATGAACGCCCTGCTCTCGGGCGCGAATGTGCATGTTTTCGGCTCACCGTATTACGCAGGATGGGGCCTCACGACAGACAATCTGGACATCGCGGACCGCACGTCACGCCCTTCACTTCGGGCGCTCTTTGACGTCGTTTTCTTACGTCTTACCCGTTACGTGAATCCGGCTACCCACGAATCGGGAACACTCGGCAATCTGCTCGATTGCATCGAACTGCAACGCACCGTGCATCAACGCTTTGCCCACCTGCAGCGAGTCGCAGGCATCCGGTTTCAGCGATGGAAGCGGCCGTTCGCTACACCATTCCTGACGGCTGGCGGGGGGGTGCTGCGGTGGGCCGACAATATTGAATCCGCGGCACCCGGCGAATGGGTCGCTCTTTGGGGAGCGAGAGACGCGCACCGCTCATTCGCTCCTACACCGATCGTTCGCATCGAAGACGGCTTCATTCACTCGACAGGCCTCGGTTCCGACATGATGGCGCCGTACAGCCAGGCGATTGATTGCACCGGAATATATTTCGACGCGTCGAAACCCAACGATTTACTCGCTACTCTGAACGAAGCCGAATTCAGCGAAAGCGAGCTGATCCGGGCCCGCGCTCTGCGGGAATCGATCGCCGCGCTCGGCATTACCAAATACAACCTGGGCCGCCGCCGGCCGACATGGTCCGCGCCCGATGGCCAAAGAATCGTGCTCGTACCCGGCCAGGTCGCCGACGATGCGTCGATCCGATTCGGGACGGGAAAAATCTCGTCGGCGGAAGAGCTTTTGAGGGAAGTACGCGCACGCCGCCCCGAAGCATTTATTGTTTACAAACCACATCCCGATGTACTGTCTGGGAATCGCAACGGCATAGTGAATGTTGATCACGCCGCCGATTTTGTCGACACCGATTCCGACTTACTTTCGCTGATCGAAATTGCTGATGAAGTCCACACTCTGTCTTCCCTTTCCGGCTTCGACGCACTTTTGCGAGGTAAAGCAGTATTTACTTATGGCTTTCCGTTTTATGCGGGCTGGGGACTGACGCACGATGCCCTGGCGCCAATTCGATGGCGCCAGCGCAAACTGTCAATTGATATGCTGACCGCCGGCGTATTATTACGCTATCCGATATATTGGGACTGGCGCATGCGGCTGTATACTACGCCCGAAGCCGTCATTCGACTAATCGCACCTTGCGTGGGCCGTCCGCTCGGGAAAATTCGCGACAGCCGGATGAGACTACTTACCAAGGCGATCCGCTGGAGTCGAAACGTACTTCACTACGCCGCCTGGAAATTGAATCCAAACGCTCGAGGGAAAAAACCTTCTTTTAGACCGGGTATAAAAAGTACGTAATTTATCAGAAGAGAAAGAAAGAGAGAAAGAAATGAATATATATCCAGTCATTCTGTGCGGTGGTAGCGGAACCCGCCTCTGGCCGATGTCTCGAGGCGGCTATCCGAAGCAGTATCTGAAGCTGACCGGTGAAGCGACGCTCGTCCAGCAAACCGCATTGCGGCTTCGCGCGATTCCCGATGTTTCGGCCCCGATCGTCATCACAAATCTCGAACAGCGATTTCTGGTCGCGGAGCAGCTTCGCCAAGTCGGAGTCACACCGTCGTCGATAGTGCTCGAACCGGTCGGCCGAAATACGGCGCCGGCCATCGCGATCGCAGCACTGTTGGCGATGCATGAATGGCCTGATGCTCTGTTACTCGTTCTTCCTTCGGATCACGTCATCCTGAACGAATCCGCCTTCGTGACGGCCAGTCAAAAAGCGGCGGCGATTGCGGCGGATCAATATTTGGTCACGTTTGGCGTCGCTCCGACCGAACCACATACCGGTTACGGCTATATCCGCCGGGGTCCGCGGATTGCCGAAGATCAGGATGTCCATCACGTCGACGCGTTCATCGAGAAACCGGACGCTCAAACGGCCGCAAGCTTCGTGACCGACGGCGGATACTGCTGGAACAGCGGCATGTTCATGCTCAAGGCATCGACATACTTCGAGGAATTGCAGCGCCACGCCCCGGACGTCGCCCACCATGCCGAGCTTTCGCTGAAAGCCGCGCAACGTGACGAAGACTTCATCCGCCTGGACTCGAAGGTGTTCGCGGCCAGTCCCAATATCTCCATCGACTACGCGGTGATGGAGCGGACCGACCGTGCGGCAGTGGTTGCCTCCGCCGACCTTGGATGGAACGACATCGGGTCATGGAGCGCGCTGGCGGAGATCGCGACGACCGACGCTCAACGCAACGCGCTGATCGGTGACGTCTTCACCGAAGGCGTCGAGAATTCGTACATCCGCGCAGAGCATCGCATGGTCGCGGCACTCGGCCTTGACAACGTCGTGATCGTCGAAACCGCCGACGCAGTGCTCGTCGCGCACCGCGACAAGGCACAAGACGTCAAGAAAGTCGTCGAGTGGTTGAACGCCTCGGGCCGCCAGGAATCGGTTACGCACCGACGCGTCGTTCGTCCATGGGGGTCATACGAAGGCATTGATCAGGGCGACAGATTTCAGGTGAAACGGATCATCGTCAGCCCTGGCGAAAAGCTAAGCCTTCAGATGCACCACCATCGCGCCGAGCACTGGATCGTCGTGAAGGGCACGGCGCTCGTCACGAATGGCGACAGGGAAATCATGCTGACGGAAAATCAGTCGACCTACATCCCGCTCGGCGCCACGCATCGCCTGAGCAATCCGGGCAAAATCCCGCTGGAGTTGATCGAGGTTCAATCGGGCGCCTATCTGGGCGAGGACGACATCATCCGATTCGAAGATACCTACGGCCGAGCCCCCGCCAAGTAAGACCTGCGGATCTTCTAGTGCATTCGCACCGTTGTCCCGGCGTCGACATCACGATCAGGGCGTCATGCACGCGCATGACGCCCGAGCGCCACACAATTGTTCCCGCCCTGAAGTTTTCGCTGCGCCAGTGCATCTGGCAATAGCCGCATTCGTGTAGCGAGATGCCGCCGCAATCGTCGGTCGCGCAGCAACGCGACAGCATGTCATCGGTTGCTCAATCGCGCCCGATAAATTTATAAACGCTCAGTCTCAAGTCGCTCGTTTCCCCCTCACTCAGGAGCCCCCATGCTGAACCTGGAATCCACCCAACAATTCCTGATGACCCGCGGCCTCGACTTCGGCCTCAACCTCCTCGCCGCGATCGTCCTGTGGTTCATCGGCCGCTGGGCGATCCGCCTCGGCACGCGCCTGCTGGGCAAGGTGGTACGCCGCAGCGGCAAGGTCGACCCGACGCTCACCGACTACCTGACCTCCGTAGTCAGCGTGCTGCTGACGATCCTGCTGATCCTCGCGATCCTGCAGATCTTCGGTGTTCAGACCACGTCGTTCGCCGCCCTGCTCGCCGGCCTCGGCCTCGCGATCGGCACGGCCTGGGGCGGCCTGCTCGCGCACTTCGCCGCCGGCGTGTTCATGCAGGTACTGCGTCCGTTCAAGATCGGCGACGTGATCAGCGCGGGCGGCGTCACGGGCACGGTGAAGGAACTCGGCCTGTTCGGCACGACGATCATCACCGCCGACAACGTCGTGACGATCGTCGGCAACAACAAGATCTTCTCGGACAACATCGCGAACTACAGCGCGACGCCGCATCGCCGCGTGGACCTGACCGCGAAGATCGCGAACGGCGTCGACGCGGCCGATGCGATCAACCGCCTGAAGACGCAGATCCAGTTGATCCCGAACGTGATGAAGGTGCCTGCGCCGGACGTCGGCGTGCTGCAGTTCACGCCGGAAGGCCCGCTGCTGTTCGTGCGTCCGTCGACGCAGCCGGAGAACTACTGGCAGGTGTACTGCGACACCAACCGCGTGATCCTCGAGACGTTCCGCGACGCGCAATACCCGACGCCCGAAACGCCGATCTTCCATCGCACGACCTGACAGAACGGTGCCACCCAACGGTTCGCAGGATTCCGACTGAAGCTGCCGGCGTCGAGCAGCCGGATCGGCCGATACCGCACATCGGCAATCGATCGGACCGCACGAACCGCACGGACGAAAAAAAAGCGTGGCAACTGCCACGCTTTTCACTGCGCCGAAGCGGAAAACGCGCAGGCTCAGCGGCCGCGCGTGTTCTGCGTACCGCCCGAATGCCGCCCGCGCACCAGCTTCCAGAGCGCGCCGAGCGCGACCGGCACGATCGCCGCGCCGATCCCCGCCAGCACGATCACGTTCAGATACTGGCGGATGAACGGAATATTGCCGAAGAAGTAGCCGAGCAGCACCAGCAGCAGCACCCAGAGCAACGCGCCGATCACGTTGAACAGCTGGAAGCGCGCGACGCTCATCGACGACGCGCCGGCGACGAACGGTGCGAACGTGCGCACGACGGGGATGAAGCGCGCGAGCACGATCGTCTTGCCGCCGTGCTTGTCGTAGAACGAGTGGGTCTTCTGCAGCGCAGCGCGATCGAGGAAGCGCTCGAGCACCGGGATATGCGTATTGAACACCTTGGGCCCGACCCAGCGGCCGATCAGGTAGTTCACGGTATTGCCGGCAATCGCCGCGACCAGCAGCAGCACGATCAGCCCGCCGACGTTCATGTCGCCCGTCGCCGCGAACGCACCGCCGATGAACAGCAGCGAATCGCCCGGCAGGAACGGCAACACGACGAGCCCCGTCTCGCAGAACACGATCAGGAACAGCACCAGATACACCCACGCACCGTACTGCCGGATGAAGTCGCCGAGGAACGCGTCGATATGCAGGACCAGGTTGACGAAATGAAGCAGCGTATCCAAATGCGATTCCTCGAAGGCGAAAGGGCCGGAGTGGCCGAAAAGCGGGAGTGCCCGCCGGACAAGGCGGTGCGCGGAACGCAGTCATCATACCGAAACTACCTTAAGGCTCCGTGAAAAAAACGTAAGCGGCCCCGGCCACGGCATCCGCCGCCGCCTCGCTATAATTCGGCCATGTCCGAAATCACCGAAACGGCCGCAGGCGCCGTGCCCACGCCCGCCGCGCGCCCGCTGCGCGCGATCCAGCCCCTGCCCGACCAGCTGATCAGCCAGATCGCCGCCGGCGAGGTGGTCGAACGCCCGGCGTCGGTCGTCAAGGAATTGCTCGAGAACGCGATGGACGCCGGCGCGACGACGCTGCGCATCGTGCTCGAGGAAGGCGGGGTCAAGCGCATCTCGATCACCGACGACGGCTGCGGGATTCCGCCCGACGAACTGCCACTCGCGCTGATGCGCCACGCGACGAGCAAGATCCGCTCGCTCGAGGAGCTCGAGGCGGTCGCGACGCTGGGTTTCCGCGGCGAAGCGCTCGCGTCGATCGCGTCGGTCGCCGAGATGTCGATCACGAGCCGCACGGCCGAGGTCGCGCATGCGACGAAGATCGACGCGACCACGGGCGCGCTGTCGCCGGCCGCCGGCGCGATCGGCACGACGATCGAGGTGCGCGAGCTGTACTTCAACACGCCCGCGCGCCGCAAATTCCTGAAAAGCGAGCAGACCGAGTTCGGCCACTGCCTCGAAATGATCCGCCGCGCGGCGCTCGCGCGGCCGGACGTCGCGATCTCGGTGCTGCACAACGGCAAGGCCGTCGAGCACTGGAACGCGACCGAACCCGCACAGCGCGTCGCGAAGATCCTCGGCGACGGCTTCGCGACCGCACACCTGCCGCTCGACGAGCAGGCCGGGCCGCTCGCCGTCTACGGCTGCGCGGGCCTGCCGACCGCGAGCCGCGGCCGCGCCGACCAGCAATACTTCTTCGTCAACGGCCGCTTCGTGCGCGACAAGCTGCTCACGCACGCGGTGCGCGCGGCGTACGAGGATGTCCTCCACGGCGACCGTTACCCGTCGTACGTGCTGTTCCTCGATCTGCCGCCCGAAGCCGTCGACGTGAACGTGCACCCGTCGAAGATCGAGGTGCGGTTCCGCGATTCGCGCTCGATCCACCAGTACGTCTTCCACGCGGTGCAGCGCGCGCTCGCGCGCCATGCAGGCGCGTCGCCGGAAACCACCGTGGGCGGCCATGCCGCACAACTCTCACCGGCGCCGAGCGGCCCCGCGTCGTTCCTGAATACGCCGCTCGGCCAGGGCGCGGCCGCCGGCACGGGCGGCAGCGGCTTCTCGTCGCCGTCGTCCTCTTCGTCGTCGGGCAACACGTGGATGCGCCAGGCGCGCATGACGCAGGGCACGCTGCCGGTCGCGCAGCCGCTCGCGCTCTACGACGCGCTGTTCGGCCGCAAGGACACCGGCGCGGGCACGCCGGACGGCACGACGATCGTCGCGCGCGACGCGGCCGATGCAGCGGCTGCGCCGGCCGCGCCGGCCGCGCCGCTGTCGGGCTTCGTCGCGTCGCCGCTCGCCGTCACCGCGCACGACGAGCAGCCGCTCGGCTTCGCGCTCGGCCAGATCCACGGGATCTACGTGCTCGCGCAGAACGCGCACGGCCTCGTGATCGTCGACATGCACGCGGCGCACGAACGGATCCTGTACGAACAGTTCAAGAACGCGCTCGCCGACCGCACGGTCGCCGTGCAGTCGCTGCTGCTGCCGATCTCGATGACGGCGACGCCGGTCGAGATCGGCACGGTCGAGGAAGAACGCGACACGCTCGAATCGCTCGGCTTCGACCTCGCGGTGCTGTCGCCGACGTCGCTCGCGATCCGCGCGGTGCCCGCGCTGCTGAAGGACGCGGACCTGCAGTCGCTCGCGCGCGCGGTGCTCGCCGACCTGCACGCGTTCGGCGGTTCGCGCGTGCTCACCGAACGCCAGCACGAGTTGCTCGGCACGCTTGCGTGTCACCACGCGGTGCGCGCGAACCGGCGCCTGACGCTCGACGAGATGAACGCGCTGCTGCGCCAGATGGAAGCGACCGAACGTGCGGACCAGTGCAATCACGGCCGGCCGACGTGGTATCAGCTCACGCTGAACGATCTCGACCGTCTCTTCATGCGCGGGCAATGAACGCTTCACCGCAGTCCGCTCCGACGACGATCGCCTGCCTGCTCGGCCCCACTGCATCGGGCAAGACGGCCGCGGCGCTGGCGCTCGCCGCGCGCCGTCCGATCGAGATCGTCAGCGTCGATTCGGCGCTCGTCTACCGCGACATGGACATCGGCACCGCGAAACCGACGCGCGACGAGCGCGCGAGCGTGCCGCATCACCTGATCGACATCATCGACCCGGCCGACGCATATTCGGCGGCCGAATTCCGCGCGGACGCGCTGCGCCTGATCGGCGAGATCGCCGCGCGCGGCCGCACGCCGCTGCTCGCGGGCGGCACGATGCTGTACTACAAGGCGCTCACGCAGGGCCTCAACGACCTGCCGACCGCCGATCCCGCCGTGCGCGCGGAGCTCGACGCCGAGGCCGCGCGCGACGGCTGGCCGGCACTCCACGCGCGGCTCGCGCAGGTCGACCCCGCGACGGCCGCGCGGCTCGCACCGAACGATTCGCAGCGGATCCAGCGCGCGCTCGAAGTGTTCCTGCTGAGCGGGCAGCCGATGTCGGTGCTGCTCGCCGCGCCGCGGCGCGCGGACGACGCGGCCGCGGCCTATCGCTTCGTGCCGGTCGCGCTCGAACCGTCGGACCGCGCGGTGCTGCACGCGCGCATCGCGCAACGCTTCGACGCGATGCTCGACGCGGGCTTCATCGACGAAGTCGAACGGCTGCGCCGCCGCGAGGATCTGCATCTCGGCCTGCCGTCGATGCGCTGTGTCGGCTACCGGCAGGCATGGGAATTCCTCGACGGCAACACCGACTACCGGACCATGCGCGACAAAGGCATCTTCGCGACGCGCCAGCTGTGCAAACGGCAGATCACGTGGCTGCGCGCGATGCCGGAGCGGATCGTCGTCGACTGCGTCGCGCCGGATTCGACGGCGCAGGCGCTCGACACGCTCGAACGCGTGCTCGACGGCCGCATCGACGATCAATAACGGGGCAGGATCGCCGCGCATCGATCCTGCTTGCGCGCGATACCCTCGTCTTCGGTCAGCGTCGTTCCTCTTTCGGGCCGCCCGCCAATACGCCAAGCGCCACGCCAGAAAAAAAGCCGCCCGGATCGACTCCGGGCGGCTCTCCTTGCTGCATCCTGCGTGCGCTGCGTCAGACCACGACCGTCTGCGCCTCGCCTTCGCGGCTCGCACGCACGGTGCCGATCTTCCACACCTGTTCGCCGGCGGCCGTCAGGTCGGCGATCGCCGCGTCGGCATCGGCCGCCGAGACGATCACGGCCATCCCGATCCCGCAGTTGAACACGCGGTGCATTTCCGCGTCGGCGACGCCGCCGTGCTCCTGCAGCCACTTGAACAGCGGCGGCAGCGACCACGCGTTCTGGTCGAGCTCGGCCGTGAGGCCTTCGCGCAGCACGCGCGGAATGTTCTCGACGAGGCCACCGCCGGTGATGTGGGCCATGCCCTTCACCGACAGCTTCTGCATCAGCGCGAGCAGCGGCTTCACGTAGATGCGCGTCGGCGCCATCAGCGTGTCGGCCAGCGAGCGGCCGTGGAAATCGGCCGACAGGTCGGGGTTCGCGCGCTCGATGATCTTGCGCACGAGCGAGAAGCCGTTCGAGTGGATGCCGCTCGAGGCAAGGCCGAGCACCACGTCGCCTTCGGCGATCGTGCTGCCGTCGATGATCTTGCTCTTCTCGACCGCGCCGACCGCGAAACCGGCCAGGTCGTATTCGCCGTCCGGGTACATGCCCGGCATTTCGGCCGTTTCACCGCCGATCAGCGCGCAGCCCGACAGTTCGCAACCATGCGCGATGCCCTTGACGACGGTCGCGGCCGTGTCGACGTCGAGCTTGCCGCACGCGAAGTAATCGAGGAAGAACAGCGGCTCGGCGCCCTGCACGAGGATGTCGTTCACGCTCATCGCCACCAGATCCTGGCCGACGGTGTCGTGTTTGTTCAGATGAAAGGCCAGCTTGAGCTTGGTGCCCACGCCATCGGTGCCCGATACGAGCACGGGCTCCTGGTACTTTTTCGGCACTTCGAACAGCGCGCCGAACCCGCCGATGCCGCCGAGCACGCCGTCGCGCAGGGTTTTCTTCGCAAAAGGCTTGATCTTGTCGATGAGCGCGTCGCCCGCGTCGATGTCGACGCCTGCGTCGCGGTAGGACAGACCTTGGGCGTCGGGAGCGGATTTCGGAGGATTCATGGGGGAATGCGAGAAGGTCGGTAAAATGCGATTTTACCCGAAGCCGGCCCGTTGGCCGGAATTCCCAGCACCGAATCGTCAGGGATTGCATCTTGGTCGACACGTCCCCGTTTTCATCGCCCCGCGAGCCGCGCCGGAAACCGCGCGCCGCCGTGCGTGCGGCCGCGTGTTCAGGCACCGGAGCAGCCCCCCGCGCGTGCCCGGCGTACGGCGCGCGTTTCATCAACCGACCTGCATTGTGACTGTTGTGTCCCGTCAACTGACGCTCGATCTCGGCACGCCGCCGCCCGCCACGTTCGACAACTTCATCATGAATGAGGAGAACGACGAGCTCATCTCGCGGCTCCAGAAGCTCGACCTCGCGCTCGCGGCGGGGCCCGTGCCGGACCGGTCGTTCTACATCTGGGGCGAGCCCGGCAGCGGCCGCACCCACCTGCTGCAGGCGCTCGTGAGCGACGCGTCGTACGGCTACGCGCGCTATCTGACGCCGCAAAGCCCGCTCGGCGCGTTCACGTTCGACCCGCGCATCGGCATCTACGCGATCGACGACTGCGACAAGATGAGCGACACGCAGCAGGTCGCGCTGTTCAACCTGTTCAACGAGGTCCGCGCGCACCCGTCGAGCGCGTTCGTCGCAGCGGGCCCCGCGGCGCCGCTCGCGCTCGACGTGCGCGAGGATCTGCGCACGCGCCTCGGCTGGGGGCTCGTGTTCCACCTGTCGCCGCCGTCCGACGCCGGCAAGATCGCCGTACTGAAGCTCGCGGCGAAGGAGCGCGGGATCGCGCTCACCGACGACATCGCCGCTTACCTGCTCACCCATTTCCGCCGCGACATGCCGAGCCTGATGGCGCTGCTCGACGCGCTCGACCGCTTCTCGCTCGAGCAGAAACGCGCCGTCACGCTGCCGCTGCTGCGCCGGATGCTGGCCCGCCCCGGCGACGACATCGCACCACCGGGCACAGGCCCGAACCGCTTCGAGTAAAATGCGCTTCCATGACTAATCTGGCACTCTTTGACCTCGATCACACGCTGATCCCGACCGATAGCGACCACGAATGGGGCCGCTTCATGGTGAAGCTCGGCATCGTCGACGCGGAAAGCTTCTCGCGTCAGAACGATCAATTCTTCGCCGACTACAAGGCCGGCAAGCTCGACATCCATGCTTACCTGTGCGCGATGCTCACGCCGCTCGCGAAGTATTCGCGCGCGCAACTGGCCGAATGGCACGAGCAGTACATGCACGAGGTGATCCGCCCCGCGATGACGCCCGCCGCGCTCGAACTCGTGCGCAAGCACCTCGATGCCGGCGACCTGTGCTGCGTCGTGACCGCGACCAACGAGTTCATCACGCGTCCGATCGCGACCGCGTTCGGCGTCGACACGCTGATCGCGTGCGAGGTCGAAACGACCGACGGCCATCCCGACTCGCCGTACACGGGCCGGCCGACCGGCACGCCGAGCTATCGCGAAGGCAAGATCGTGCGCACCGAAGCGTGGCTCGCGTCGCTCGGCAAGCACTGGGACGACTTCGAACACAGCTACTTCTACAGCGACTCGCACAACGACATCCCGTTGCTCGAGAAAGTCACCGACCCGATCGCGACCAACCCCGACGACACGCTGCGTGCGCATGCAAGCGACCGCGGCTGGCGCATCCTCGATCTCTTCTGAACGTCGTGATCAAAAAATTCATTCGCAAGCTGCTCGGCCAGGACGGCGCCGAACACACGTCGCCCGTCGAGGCGCCCGCCGTCGAAACGGCCCCTGCCCCGCGCCCCGCGAAGGGGAGCCGCGGCGGCGGCGCCAGGAAGGCGCGCAGCAACCACGAGCCGACCGTCGTGCCGGCCAGCGTGCACCAGATCGATCCGTCGCTGATCTCGCGGAACGCCGTGCGCGTGACCGACACGCTGCAGCAGGCGGGCTTTCGCGCGTTCATCGTCGGCGGCGCCGTGCGCGACCTGCTGCTCGGCATCGCGCCGAAGGACTTCGACGTCGCGACCGACGCGACGCCGACCGAGGTGCAGCGCCTGTTCCGCCGCGCGCGCCTGATCGGCCGCCGCTTCCAGATCGTCCACGTGCAGTTCGGCCAGGAACTGATCGAGGTGTCGACGTTCCGCGCGCTGGTCGACGCGCCGCCCGAAGCCGCCGCGGCCGAGCCGCCGAAGCGCCTGAAGCGCGACGAGCTCGACCGCCGCACGCATGCGGTGGACGCGAGCGGCCGCGTGCTGCGCGACAACGTGTGGGGCGAACAGCACGAAGACGCCGCGCGCCGTGACTTCACGATCAACGCGATGTACTACGACCCGTCAACGCAGACGGTGCTCGACTACCACGACGGGATGGCCGACATGCGCGCCCGCCTGTTGCGGATGATCGGCGACCCGGCCACGCGCTTCCGCGAGGATCCGGTGCGGATGCTGCGCGTCGTGCGCTTCGCGGCGAAGCTCGGCTTCGAGATCGAGCCGCACACGCGCGAGCCGATCAACGCGCTCGCCGACCTGATCAACAACGTGCCGGCCGCGCGCCTGTTCGACGAAATGCTGAAGCTGCTGCTGTCGGGCCATGCGCTCGCGTGCCTGCAGCAGCTGCGCAAGGAAGGCCTGCACCACGGGCTGCTGCCGCTGCTCGACGTCGTGCTCGAGCAGCCGCAGGGCGAGAAGTTCATCACGCTTGCGCTGAACAACACCGACGCGCGCGTGCGCGCCGGCAAGCCGGTGTCGCCGGGCTTCCTGTTCGCGACGCTGCTGTGGCACGACATGCGCCAGCGCTTCGAGCAATACACGGCGGAGGGCGAAATCCCGGTGCCGGCGCTCCATCGCGCGATGGACGACGTGCTCGACATGCAGACCGAGAAGCTCGCGATCCACAAGCGCTACTCGGCCGACATGCGCGAGATCTGGGGCCTGCAACTGCGCCTCGAAAAACGCTCGGGCCGCAGCGCGATGCGGCTGCTGGAACACCAAAGGTTTAGAGCGGGGTATGATTTCCTCCTGTTACGCTGCGAATCCGGCGAGCTCGATGCGGAAGTCGGACAGTGGTGGACGGATTTCATCGAAGGCGACGCGGCCGCCCGTGAGGCACTCCTCACGCAGGGCGGCTCGAAGGAAAAATCGCCCCGCAAGCGGCGCCGCCGCGGCGGTGCGCGAAACCGCAAGCCGGGCGAAGGCGCCGCCGAGCAGGCGCCGGACACCGCGGGCGGTTCCGACGACTGACGCGCTCGCCGGCGAACGACGTAGGAAGTGATGCCATGACGGTTGCATATATCGGACTGGGGGCGAATCTCGGCGATGCGCGCCAGACCCTGAAGGACGCGGTGGTATGCCTCGCGCAGCAGCGCACCATCTCGATCCTCGGCAAATCGAGCCTGTATCGCACGGCGCCCTTCGAAGCGGGCGGCGACGATTACTACAACTGCGTCGTCAAGCTCGACACGACGCTGTCGGCCCGGGAGCTGCTCGCGCTCTGCCAGAAGATCGAACATCACTTCGGGCGCGAGCGCCCGTATCGCAACGCGCCGCGCACGCTCGACCTCGACATCCTGCTGTTCGGCTCCGATTCGATCGACGAACCCGACCTGATCGTCCCGCATCCGCGCCTCACCGATCGCGCATTCGCGCTCGTGCCGCTCGTCGAAATCGAACCGGCGCTCGACATCCCCGCGCGCGGCCGCGCCGATGCGTTCCTCGCCGCCGTCGCCGATCAGCGCGTCGAGAAGGTGCAGACCTGCCAATGCCTGATGCAGAAGGCCCTTGCCGCCGGCGCTGACGCCGACAAGAACCCCTGCCGATGAACACCACTCCGCTGACCGTCACCGCGCCCGACCTGCGCGCCCCGCATCGCTACCTCGTGATCGAAGGCCCGATCGGCGTCGGCAAGACGACGCTCGCGCGCCTCTTCGCCGAGCGCTGGTCGATGCAGGCGCTGCTCGAACGCCCGCAGGACAACCCGTTCCTCGAACGCTTCTATCGCGACACCGCGCGCTACGCGCTGCCCGCGCAGCTGTCGTTCGCGCTGCAGCGCGCGCAGCAGGCGCGCGAACTGATCGGCGCGCTCGATACGGGCCGGCCCGTCGTCGCCGATTTCATGCCGCAGAAGAACGACATCTTCGCGCGGCTGAACCTGCCGGAAGACGAATGGCAGCTGTACCGGTCGATCGCGACGCACCTCGACGTGCCGCAGGCACCCGCGCCCGATCTCGTCGTCTACCTGCAGGCGAGCCCCGAGGTGCTGTTCTCGCGCATCCAGAAGCGCGGGCTGCCGATGGAGCTGCAGATCAGCGACGCGTACCTGCGCTCGCTCGTCGATGCATACAACGAATTCTTCTATCACTACGACCGCACGCCGGTACTCACGGTCGCAGCCGAACACCTGAACCCGCTGGATTCCCCCGAAGACCTCGCGCTGCTGGTCGAGCGCATCGACACGATGCGCGGCCGCAAGGAATTCTTCGTCAAGGGCGAGACGACGCGCTGACGCGTCCTCGCCTGTCGTTCCTCCCCATCGAACCGGATTTCCCATGACCTATCTCCAGGAATCGAGCCGGCCTGCCGTCACGGTGCCCAAGCTGCAGGCAATGCGCGAAGCCGACGAGAAGATCGCGATGCTCACCTGCTACGACGCGAGCTTTTCCGCGCTGCTCGATCGCGCCGGCACCGACGTGCTGCTGATCGGCGATTCGCTCGGCAACGTGCTGCAGGGCCACACGACCACGCTCCCGGTGTCGCTCGACGACATCGCGTACCACACCGCATGCGTCGCGCGCGTGCAGCCGCGCGCGCTCGTCGTCGCCGATCTGCCGTTCGGCACGTACGGCACGCCGGCCGAGGCGTTCGCGAACGCGGTCACGCTGATGCGCGCCGGCGCGCAGATGGTGAAGCTCGAAGGCGGCGAATGGCTCGCCGACACGATCCGCTTCCTCGTCGAACGCTCCGTGCCGGTGTGCGCGCACCTCGGCCTCACGCCGCAGTCGGTGCATGCGTTCGGCGGCTTCAAGGTGCAGGGCCGCACGGAAGCCGGCGCCGCGCAGTTGCTGCGCGATGCGCGGGCGATCGAAGATGCGGGCGCGCAGCTCGTGGTGCTCGAGGCGGTGCCGACGCTTGTCGCGTCCGAAGTCACGCACATGCTGAAGATCCCGACGATCGGCATCGGCGCAGGGCTCGATTGCTCGGGTCAGGTGCTGGTGCTGCACGACATGCTCGGCATCTTCCCCGGCAAGCGGCCGCGTTTCGTGAAGGATTTCATGCAGGGCCAGCCGAACATCCAGGCGGCCGTCGAGGCGTACGTGAGCGCGGTGAAGGACCGCACGTTCCCGGGCCCGGAACACTCGTTCTGACGCGCGGCCGGCGGCGCGTGCGCCGCTACCCGTTCGATACAAAAAAGCGCGGCGCCCTTTGCGGGCGCCGCGCTTTTTCCTTGGATGCCGTAGCGGCGGGTCATGGGGCACGCGGCCCGGACGCCGTCATGGCGTCATTTCAATACCGCATCGAGCGCGCCGCGCAACGCATTGGTCAGCAGCAGCGCCTCCGCGCGCGCCAGATCGTCGCGCGTGACGACCCGCTCCACGGCGCCGAATGCACGATCGTCGAGCAGCACGCCGCGCATCACGCCCGGCAGCACGCCGCTCGCCAGCGGCGGCGTCACCCACTGGCCGTCGAGCTTCACGAACACATTCGACCGCCCGCCTTCAGTCACCTCGCCGCGCTCGTTCACGAACAGCATGTCGAAGCCGCCGAGCGCTTCCGCCGCCTGCCACGCGCGGTCGTATTCCGCGCGGTGCGTCGTCTTGTGCAAGAGCAGCGCATCGTCCGCGCGGGTCGGCGCGAAGCCGTGCGCGGACGCGAGCATCACGCCGACCGGCCCCGCGGGCAGCGGCTTCAATACCGCGGCCGTGATGTCGACCGTGCCGTCCTTCGCGAGCGCGAGCTTCATCCGGTACGGACTGTCGCCGTCGAGCGCCGCGCAGCGCGCTTCGATCTCGCGGCACAACGCGTCGGCGTCGAGGCGGAAGCCGAAAGCATCCGCGCTGCGCTGCAGCCGCGCGAGATGGCGCTCGAGATGCCGGATGCCGTCCGCACGTGTCGCGGCCGTGGTTTCGAACAACTGGAAGCCGGGATCGGCATCGGTCAGGAATCGCGCTTTCAATTCGCACTCCGCATATTCGTCGGCGGCGACGCTGTCGAGCACGATGCCCGCGCCGACACCCATCCTGCCGCACCGCCGGCCGCTAGCGGCCGTTGCCGCGTCGCGCGTGTCGATCGTTGCGGCCGCATCGACGGCGATCGCATCGAGCGTCAGCGTCCGGATCGCGACCGACAGGCAGAAATCGCCGCAGCCGGCCACGCCGTCGGGCACCGCAGCGCCTGCCGAAGGGCCTTCCTTCGGTGCATCGAGCCAGCCGATCGCGCCCGTATAGAGCCCGCGCGGCGTCGACTCGATTGCGTCGATCAGTTCCATCGTCTTGTGCTTCGGCGCACCGGTGATCGATCCGCACGGAAACAGCGCACGCAGCATCTGCGCGAACGTGGTGCCGTCGCGCCAGCCGGCCTCGACCGTCGACGTCATCTGCCACACCGACGCATACGGCTCGACCGAGAACAGCGCCGGCACCTTGACCGTGCCCGTGCGCGCGATCCGCGACACGTCGTTGCGCAGCAGGTCGACGATCATCACGTTTTCCGCGCGGTTCTTCGGATCGTTCGCGAGGAACGCGGCAGCCGCCGCATCGTCGCGCGGATCGGCCGAGCGCGGCGCGGTGCCCTTCATCGGCCGCGCGCGCAGCAGGTCGCCGTGCTTCTCGACGAACAGCTCCGGCGAGCACGACACGACCCACGCGCCGTCGGGCAGCGCGATCAGCGCGCCGTAACGCACGGGCTGACGCGCGCGCAGCCGCCGGTACAGCGCGAGCGGCGTGCCGAACATGTCGAAATTCAACCGGTACGTGTAGTTGATCTGATACGAATCGCCCGCCCGCAGCGCGTCGTGCACCGCGGCGATCGCCGCGTCGAACGCGTCGCGCGACACGCTCTTCGCGACGTGCGCGACGCCCGCGATCGACGGCGGGCCGCCGCCGTCCTGCTGCGCGAGCCACGCATCGACTTCGTCGCGCGACAGGCGCTCGCAGCGCGCATACAGCAAAAAGCGCAGCGGGGCATGGCCCGGCTGCGCTCTGTCCAGATTGCGTCCGAATTCGTAGTCGCCGACGACGATCGCATGCAGCCCGTCGCGCAGATCCTGCGCCACAGCCGCATCGACTTCGTCGAGCCGTGCCGGATCCGTGCACACGCGTTCGCGCACGAAACCGGAATACAAACGACTCGACCGCGCGGACGCGGTCGAGTCGCAATCGTCCAAGAGCGCGAACGACGCGCTCTCGTTGCCTTCAGTCATGCCGTTACTCGAAGAAGCTCTTCACCCGGTCGAACCAGCTCTTGCTCTGCGGGCTGTGACGCGCACCGCCCTCGGCCAGCGACTTCTCGAACTGCTTGAGCAGATCGCGCTGCTGGTCGGTCAGCTTCACGGGCGTCTCGACCTGCACGTGGACGTACAGATCTCCCGCGATGCTCGAACGCAGACCCTTGATCCCCTTGCCGCGCAGGCGGAACGTCTTGCCCGACTGCGTGCCTTCCGGCACCGGGAACGACGCACGGCCGGCCAGCGTCGGCACCTCGATCTCGCCGCCCAGTGCGGCGGTCGTAAACGGGATCGGCATCTGGCAGTGGAGATCGTCGCCGTCGCGCTCGAACACCGAGTGCGGCTTGATGTGGATCTCGACGTACAGGTCGCCCGGCGGCCCGCCGTTGATGCCCGGCTCGCCGTTGCCGGCGGAGCGGATCCGCATCCCGTCGTCGATGCCGGCCGGGATCTTCACTTCGAGCGTCTTGGTTTCCTTCACCTTGCCCGAGCCGTGGCAGTGCACGCACGGTTCCGGGATGTAGGTGCCGGTGCCGTGGCACTTCGGGCAGGTCTGCTGGATGCTGAAGAAGCCCTGCGACATGCGCACCGTGCCCTGGCCGTGACAGGTCGGGCAGGTTTCCGGCTTCGTGCCGGGCTTCGCGCCCGACCCGTGACAGACTTCGCACGATACCCAGCTCGGCACGCGGATCTGCGTGTCGTAGCCGTGCGCGGCCTGCTCGAGCGTGATTTCCATGCTGTAGCGCAGGTCGGCGCCGCGATACACCTGCGGACCGCCGCGGCCGCCGCGCGCGGCACCGCCCGCGGCCTGGCCGAAGATGTCGCCGAAGATGTCGCCGAACGCGTCCGCGAAGCCGCCGAAACCCTGTGCGCCCGCACCGCCCATGTTCGGATCGACGCCCGCGTGGCCGTACTGATCGTACGCCGCGCGCTTCTGGTCGTCCGACAGCATTTCATAGGCTTCCTTCGCCTCCTTGAAATGCTCTTCCGCATCCTTGTTGTCCGGATTGCGGTCAGGGTGATACTTCATCGCAAGCTTGCGATACGCCTTCTTGATTTCGTCGTCGCTCGCGTTCTTCGCGACGCCCAGAACCTCGTAGTAATCCCGTTTCGCCATATCGATTCACTGTGCCGTCGCGCGTCACGCACGCGGCGGCTCCTTTCGCCCGCAGTAAAGTCTCTCGACTCGTCTGGCGCTGCGCCGTCCGCGGACGGCTCGCGCAGCACCCGCCAAAAAACAAATGTGCCCGGAGGGCCGCGAAGCCCGCCAGGCGTGGAGTCGATCCGGCCATCCGGAAGGAAAGACAGACCGCTTTCAGTCGTTGGTCAACCGCGCCGCGCGCGTTTCCACGCGCGGCGTACGGTGCCATTGCAACCCGGCTTAGTCCTTCTTCACTTCCTTGAACTCGGCGTCGACGACGTCGTCGGCAGCCTGCTGCGCACCGCCCGCCTGGGCCGCGCCTTCCGCTGCACCCGCCGCGCCGGCTTGCTGCGCCTGCATGTCGGCGTACATCTTTTCGCCGAGCTTCTGCGAAGCCTGACCGAGTTCCTCGACCTTCGCGTCGATCGCCGCCTTGTCGGCCGACGTATCCTTCAGCACGTCCTCGAGCGACTTCAGCGCCGCTTCGATCTTTTCCTTCTCGCCCGCGTCCAGCTTGTCGCCGTACTCGGTGAGCGCCTTCTTCGTGCTGTGGACCAGCGCGTCGCCCTGGTTGCGCGAATCAGCCAGCTCGCGCAGCTTGTGGTCTTCCGCTGCGTTCGCTTCCGCGTCCTTGATCATCTGGTCGATTTCAGCGTCGGACAGGCCCGAGTTCGCCTTGATCGTGATCTTGTTTTCCTTGCCGGTCGCCTTGTCCTTCGCGCCGACGTGCAGGATGCCGTTCGCGTCGATGTCGAAGGTCACTTCGATCTGCGGCACGCCGCGCGGCGACGGCGGGATGCCTTCGAGGTTGAACTCGCCGAGCAGCTTGTTGCCTGCCGCCATCTCGCGTTCGCCCTGGAACACCTTGATCGTCACGGCCGACTGGTTGTCGTCCGCCGTCGAATACACCTGAGCGTGCTTCGTCGGGATCGTCGTGTTCTTGTTGATCATCTTCGTCATCACGCCGCCGAGCGTCTCGATACCGAGCGACAGCGGAGTCACGTCGAGCAGCAGCACGTCCTTGCGGTCGCCCGACAAGACCTGGCCCTGGATCGCCGCGCCGACTGCGACGGCTTCGTCCGGGTTCACGTCACGGCGCGGATCCTTGCCGAAGAACTCCTTCACCTTCTCCTGCACCTTCGGCATGCGGGTCTGGCCGCCGACCAGGATCACGTCGTCGATGTCCGACACCTTGACGCCGGCGTCCTTGATCGCGATGCGGCACGGTTCGATCGTGCGCTCGACCAGATCCTCGACCAGCGCTTCCAGCTTCGCGCGGGTGATCTTCAGGTTCAAGTGCTTCGGACCCGATGCGTCGGCCGTGATGTACGGCAGGTTGATTTCGGTCTGCTGGCTCGACGACAGCTCGATCTTCGCCTTTTCAGCGGCTTCCTTCAGGCGCTGCAGCGCGAGCACGTCCTTCGACAGGTCGACGCCCTGCTCCTTCTTGAACTCGCCGATGATGTAATCGATGATGCGCTGGTCGAAGTCCTCGCCGCCGAGGAACGTGTCGCCGTTGGTCGACAGCACTTCGAACTGCATTTCGCCGTCGACGTCCGCGATCTCGATGATCGACACGTCGAACGTGCCGCCGCCGAGGTCATACACGGCGATCTTGCGGTCGCCCTTCTCGGCCTTGTCGAGGCCGAACGCGAGCGCGGCTGCCGTCGGCTCGTTGATGATCCGCTTGACTTCCAGGCCCGCGATGCGGCCGGCGTCCTTGGTTGCCTGGCGCTGGCTGTCGTTGAAGTACGCCGGCACCGTGATCACGGCTTCCGTGACCGGCTCGCCGAGGTAGTCTTCGGCCGTCTTCTTCATCTTGCGCAGCACTTCAGCCGAAACCTGCGGCGGCGCGAGCTTCTCGCCGTGCGCTTCGACCCATGCGTCGCCGTTGTCGGCCTTGATGATCGCGTACGGCATCAGGCCGATGTCCTTCTGGACTTCCTTCTCTTCGAAGCGGCGGCCGATCAGGCGCTTCACGGCGAACAGCGTGTTCTTCGGGTTGGTCACGGACTGACGCTTGGCCGGCGCGCCGACGAGCACTTCGTTGTCGTCCATGTAGGCGATGATCGACGGCGTCGTGCGCGTGCCTTCCGAGTTCTCGATGACCTTGACCTGGTTGCCTTCCATGATGGCGACGCACGAGTTCGTGGTGCCGAGGTCAATACCGATGATCTTTCCCATTTTTCCTAATCTCCAGAAATGCTTGTTTGCTGCGCGAAACCCCGCGTTTTTGGGCAGTTTCGCGCGCCAGAATTCAACTCTGTTCCCGAAATGCGTCCGGCCGATCCGTTTTCAAGACCCGCCAAGCGATGCGGATATTAAATTTTTTCAATCGCCGCCGGTAGCCGGATCGTACGAACCGGCGTCGCGGTCCGACGGCGCGCCGGCCGCCGCGGCGATCTTCGCGCGCGCCGCCGACACCGCCGCCTGGAACTGCGCGAGGCCATGCCAGCCGGTCGCGCGGCCGAGCCGCTTGCCGCGGTGGAAGAAGAACCACGTCGGCACGCCGTGCAGGCCGAAGCGGCGCCCCAGCTCATGATGTTCGTACACGTTGCAATGGAACCACTTCAGATCCAGCGCGCGGATCGCGTCCGGCTGGGCGAGCATCGCCTTCTTGGCGATCTCGCAGTTGAAGCAGTCGACGCCCCAGAAGAACACCACGGCGAGCGCATCACCGGCGCCGGCGATCGCGGCGTCGAACGTGTCGGCCGCCAGCGCCTGCATGTCGAACGCGTCGAACGCGGCCGGATCGACGCCGGCGGGAACCATCGCGTCGGCCTTACTTCGGCTGGGCGACCGTGACGAGCGCCGGGCGCAGCACGCGGTCGGCGATCATGTAACCCTTTTGCAGGACGGTCACGACGGTGTTCGGCTCCTGCTCGGCCGGCACCATCGAAATCGCCTGGTGCTGGTGCGGATCGAACTTCTCGCCGACCGGGTTGATCGCGACGACGCGGCCCTTCTCGAGCGCGCTCGTCAGCTGGCGCAGCGTCAGTTCGACGCCTTCGCGCACCTTCGTGATGTCGCCGGACGTATCGCCGACGGCAGCCTCGAGGCTGTCCAGCACGGGCAGCAGGTGCTCCGCGAAGCCCTCGATCGCGAACTTGTGCGCCTTCGAGACATCTTCCTGCGCGCGGCGGCGGACGTTCTCGGTCTCGGCCTTCGCCCGCAGGAAGCTCTCCTGCAGCTCGGCGACCTTGGCTTGAGCCTCCGCGAGCGCCGCGTCGGCTGCTTCGGCGGCGGGCGCCGCGCCTTGCGCCGCCTGCTTCTCGCTGCCGATGTCTTCGGCCGATTGGGTAGCCGGGTTCTCTTGCGTGTTTTCCATGTCGCTGAAAGTCGATTAGAGGTTGAAGCCAAATCGGCAACCGCCGGACCGTATGTCGGCGGCACCGCACATTGTTGGTGCAAATAAGGGCGAAAACTGCGATTTCAAGGGGGTTATTCACCGGCATTCGCCAATGCCGTGAAACAACCGCGCTGCACGCCGCCGATTACGTGCATTTGTCGCCGGATCGGACGAAACGACCGGTAACAACGCTTACCAGGCAAGTACTAGCTCGGCACAGGGGGGTGCACTACACTCCATTCAAGCGTCGAAAAAGCGCGTTTACCCTAGCTTACCGGCGCCTGACATCCACCTGGCGCTGCATTCACAGTCCCATCGAGGCGCGTACCGTGAAACTGACCTTTGCCATATCGGTGGTCGCGCTGGTACTGATTGCCGGCACCACCACCATCTGCCTGTCCGGAGCCGTCACCGACCGCACGACCGAATACGGAAGCGCGCGGGCGACGTTCGACCAGATGTTCAGCTCCCACCAGAAAATCTGTCGATGATGCGCCGGTCGCGCTTGGTCGGCCGGCCGTGCAGTTCCGCCGCCGGCTCGCGATAGGTGCGGCGCCGTTCCAGTTCGGCGAGCCGCGCGACGCGCCCCGCTTCCGTTTCCTCGTAAAGCGTCTGCGCGATGCTCGCGGGCCCGCGCACGTCGCAAATGCCAAGCACGGCAATGTGCCAGACGACACCGTCGATCGCAATCTCGACCTCGTCGCCGACGCGCACGTCCTTGGCCGGCTTCACCGCCGCGCCGCCGATCTTCACGTGGCCCTTGTCGACCGCGTCGGACGCGAGCGAGCGCGTCTTGAAGAAGCGGGCCGCCCACAGCCATTTGTCGATGCGCAGCTTCGCGCCGGGTTCAGTCGAAATCCTGTAGTTCATCGCGTTCAACTCACCGTTTCGGGCTGCGCGGCCTTCACCGGCCAGCCCTGCAGATTCTCGGCGACGATCTCGCCCAACGCGCCGATCCACGCGGGCGCGCCGTTCAGGCACGGAATCCGGTGGAACGCCTGGCCGCCGCCCGCGATGAACTCGTCGCGCACCTCCATCCCGATCTCCTCGATCGTCTCCAGACAATCGGCCGTAAAACCGGGACAGAACACGTCGGCCCGCCGCACGCCCGCCTCGCCGAGTTCGCGCAGCGTCGGCGCCGTGTAGGGCTGCAGCCACTCGGCCTTGCCGAAGCGCGACTGGAACGTCACGCGGCATTCGAGCGTCGACAGCCCGAGCGCGGCCATCAGCAGCGCGCCCGTCTGCTGGCACTGGTCGTGATAGGGGTCGCCCAGGTCGAGCGTGCGCTTCGGCACGCCGTGGAAACTCAGCACGAGCTTGTCGCCGGCCGCGAAGTCGGGCCGGCCATGCTGCGCCCAGTACTGGCGCACCTGTTCGGCGAGCGCGTGGATGTAGGCCGGATGGTCGGCGTAGTGCCGCACCGTGCGCACTTCCGGCTGGTTGCGCATCCGCGCGAGCGCGGCGAACGCGGCATCGAATGCCGTCGCGGTGGTGGACGCCGAGTATTGCGGGTACATCGGCATCAGCAGCACGCGCTCGACGCCAGCACGCTTGAATTGCGCGAGCGCCTGCGCAATGCCCGGGCTGCCGTAGCGCATCGCGTAGTCGACCGTCACCTGATAGTCGTTCGACGCGAGCAGGTGGCGCACGCCGTCGGTCTGGCGCTCGGTGTATACGCGCAGCGGCGAGCCTTCGGGCATCCAGACGGCCGCGTACTTCTTCGCGGACGCGCGACCGCGCAGCGGCAGGATCAGCGTGCGCAGCAGCACCTGCCAGACGACCTGCGGGATTTCGACGACGCGCGGGTCCGACAGGAACTCGGCCAGATAGCGCCGCACCGCGCGTGGTGTCGGGGCGTCGGGCGTGCCGAGATTGATCAGCAGCACGCCGATGCGATGGGCAGCTGCGACGCTCGAAGGCGGCTCAAGATCGAAACGCATGGGCAGGAACGTGCTCGGGGCACGCAGTCGGACGGCCCTCAATTATAGCGGGCCGTCTCGCCCGGGTCGGCTGGCCGTTCGGCCGACTGGCGGTACGCACGGCGCCGCGGCACGATGGCGGGACGGTATCGGTCGGGTTACTGCTGGCTCAGCGTGAGCGACAGCAGCCGCGCGGTGATGTCGACGATCGGGATCACGCGGTTGTACGCCATGCGGGTCGGGCCGATCACGCCGAGCGTGCCGACGATCTGGCCGTTCACCTCGTAGGGCGCGGTCACGACGCTCATTTCCTCGATCGGCACGAGCGTCGATTCGCCGCCGATGAAGATCTGCACGCCCTGGGCGTGGCTCGACACGTCGAGCAATTGCAGGAGGCCCGTCTTTTGGTCGAACACGTCGAACAGCTTGCGCAGCCGCGCCATGTCGGACGACAGATCCGCCACTTCGAGCAGGTTGCGCTCGCCGGAAATGAGCACGGTGTCCTCGGTATCGGGCACCTCGGTGCTGGCCGTCACGGCCGCATGCATCAGCGTGGTCATGTCGCCGCGCAGCTGGTCGATCTCGTCGCGCAGGCGGCGGCGCACCTCGTCGAACGACAGCCCGGCGAAGTGCGCGTTGATGTAGTTGGACGCCTCGGTGAGCTGCGACGGCGAATAGTCGCGCGGCGTCGCGAGCATCCGGTTCTGCACGTCGCCCTCGGGCGTGACGATGATCAGCAGGATGCGCTTGTCCGACAGCCGCATGAACTCGATCTGCTTGAACACGTGGCTGCGGCGCGGCGTCAGCACGACACCCGCGAACTGCGACAGGTTCGACAGCACGCTCGCCGCGGCCGCCACGACCCGCTGCTGCGGTTCGCCGGCCTGCAGCGTGTTCTGCACCTGGCGCGCGACGGCCTCGGCGTCGATCGGCGCCTCGACCGTCAGCATCGTGTCGACGAACAGCCGGTAGCCGCGCGGCGTCGGCACGCGGCCGGCCGACGTGTGCGGGCTCGACACGAGGCCGAGCTCCTCCAGGTCGGACATCACGTTGCGGATCGTTGCCGGGCTCAGTTCGAGCCCGGAATAACGGGACAACGTGCGCGAGCCGACCGGCTGACCGTCGGCGATATACCGTTCGATCAGGGTTTTCAGGAGGGTTCGTGCGCGAGGATCTAGCATGGTGGAAAATTTTAGCGCAACCGCGCGAGCACGGCGAGTGGCCGCGGCCACTGTCGCCCGGGCCGACCGATCCGGCCCCGTTCGCGCACAGCCGGTTCTTTTCGTCAACGAGCTATGGTGTAATGCCGGCATGAAAACCGGTAATCAGTTCAACACCGTCGCGCTCGTCGGCCGGAGCAACACGCCCGGCATCGCCGAGCCGCTCGCCACGCTGGCTGGCTGCATCGCGAAGCTCGGCTTCGAGGTCGTGTTCGAAGCCGAAACGGCGCGCGAGATCGGCATCTCCGGCTATCCGGCGCTCACCCCGGCGGAGATCGGCGCGCGCGCGGACGTGGCGGTCGTGCTCGGCGGCGACGGCACGATGCTCGGCATCGGCCGCCAGCTCGCGCCGTACAAGACGCCGCTGATCGGGATCAACCACGGGCGGCTCGGCTTCATCACCGACATCGCGGCGGCCGACATGCAGGCGCGCGTCCCGGTGATCCTGTCGGGCAAGTTCGAGCGCGAGGAGCGCTCGCTGCTCGAGGCCCGGATCGTGCGTGACGGCGAACCGATCTACCACGCGCTCGCGTTCAACGACGTCGTCGTGAACCGCAGCGGCTTTTCCGGGATGGTCGAGCTGCGCGCGTCGGTCGACGGCCGGTACATGTACAACCAGCGTTCGGACGGCCTTATCGTCGCCACGCCGACCGGCTCGACCGCCTACGCGCTGTCGTCGGCCGGCCCGATCCTGCATCCGCAGCTCCAGGGCATCGTGCTCGTGCCGATCGCGCCGCACGCGCTGTCGAACCGGCCGATCGTGCTGCCCGACGATTCGAAGATCGCGATCCAGATCGTCGGCGGCCGTGACGTCAACGTGAACTTCGACATGCAGTCGTTCACCTCGCTCGAACTGAACGACACGATCGAGGTGCGCCGCTCGAAGCACACGGTGCCGTTCCTGCACCCGGTCGGCTACAGCTACTACGCGACGCTGCGCAAGAAGCTGCACTGGAACGAACACGCATCGAACGAAGACGACAAGGCGTCCTGACGCACCCACGCCCGACACCATGCTCCGCCACCTCTCGATTCGCGACTTCGTCATCGTCGCCGCGCTCGATCTCGAATTCGACAGCGGCTTTACCGTCTTTTCCGGCGAAACCGGCGCCGGCAAATCGATCCTGATCGACGCGCTGGCCCTCGCGCTCGGCGAACGCGCCGACGCGAGCGTCGTGCGCGCCGGCTGCGGCCGCGCCGACATCACCGCCGAATTCACGCCGCACGACCGCGTCGCGCGCTGGCTCGACGAACACGCGTTCGACGCCGAGGACACCGTGATGCTGCGCCGCGTGATCGACGCGAACGGCCGCTCGCGTGCGTTCATCAACGGCACCAGCGCGACGCTCGCGCAGCTGCGCGAGCTCGGCGAGATGCTGGTCGACATCCACGGTCAGCACGCGCACCAGCTGCTGATGCGGCCCGACGCGCAGCGCGAGCTGTTCGACACGCACGCGGGGCTCGTGGCCGATGCCGCGAACGTCGCACGCGCGTGGCGCGTCTGGCGCGACGCAACGCAGGCGATCGACGCCGCGAAGGCGCATGAGCGCGAACTGCAGCTCGAACGCGAGAAGCTCGCCTGGCAGCTCGCCGAACTCGACAAGCTCGCACCACAACCCGGCGAATGGGACGAAGTCGGCAGCGAGCACAAGCGCCTGTCGCATTCGGCGAACCTGATCGCCGGCGTGCAGGGCGCGCTCAACGCGCTGTCCGAGGCCGACGACGCGATGCTCCCGCAGCTCGGCGCGATCGTGTCGAAGCTGCGCAGCCTGGCCGACTACGACACGGGGCTCGGCGATGCGCTCGCGTCGCTCGAACCGGCCGAAATCCAGCTGCAGGAAGCCGTCTATTCGCTGTCGCACTACGCGCAGCGCCTCGATCTCGACCCGGCCCGGCTCGCGCAGGTCGAAACGCGCCTCGACGCGCTGCACTCGACCGCCCGCAAGTTCCGGCTGCCGCCCGACACGCTGCACGAGGAACATGCGGCACGCCGCGCGCAGCTCGCCGCGCTCGACGCGGCCGCCGATCTCGGCGCGCTCGAAGCCGCGCAGGCGAAGGCACGGGAAGCCTATCTCGCCGACGCGAAACACCTGTCGACGGCCCGCGCGCAGGCCGCGAAGGCGCTCGGCACGGCCGTCACGGCCGGCATGCAGGAACTGTCGATGGCGGGCGGCAGCTTCGAAGTCGCGCTCGTGCCGCTCGCCGACGGCGGCCCGCACGGGCTCGAACAGGTCGAATTCCGGGTCGCCGGGCACCCGGGCGTGCCGCTGCGGCCGCTCGCGAAAGTCGCGTCGGGCGGCGAACTCGCACGGATCAGCCTCGCGCTGGCCGTGATCGCAAGCGCCGCCAGCCCGACGCCGACGCTGATTTTCGACGAAGTCGACACGGGGATCGGCGGCGGCGTCGCCGAGGTGGTCGGCCGCCTGCTGCACCAGCTCGGGCGCGACCGCCAGGTGCTGTGCGTGACGCACCTGCCGCAGGTCGCCGCACGCGGCGACCATCACTTCCAGGTCGCGAAAGGCGCCGACGAGCGCGGCGGCACCGTCTCGTCGGTCGTCCCGCTCGACAAGGCGAGCCGGGTCGAGGAAGTCGCGCGGATGCTCGGCGGGCTCGAGATCACCGCCACCACGCGCAAGCACGCGAAGGAAATGCTGGCGGCCTGACGCCGGCTTCGTCGGCCGAAATGCAGAAGATCGACGCATGCGCCGGTCCCGGACCGCCGACGAACCCCACGTTATTCGGAACGTGGCGTGTCGCCTTTCCCGGAACAGGCCTGCAGCGGCAGGGCGAGCAGGCAGACAGATCTGCCGGTCGAACCGCTCGCACGGCGCAGTTTTTCGATGGACGGGCGCCGCCCGAGCGCCGCCCGCCCTACCCCGCGGATTCGAGCGTCCTGCCGCGAACGCGGGATTCAAACGTCCGCCTCAAACGCCCGTTTCGACTGCGCCGAACACACGCTCCCACAACGCCGTCACGGCCGCCCGCTCGTCGGCCACCAGCGCCGGATCGACCCGCGCCTTCTCCATCCCGTCGAGCCGCAGCTTGTGCTGCAGCTTCCGGTACTTGCGGTACGCGGCGCCGACGCGCTCGGCCTCGTCCTCGCCCATCAGCCCGAACCGCGCGACCTCGCGCAGCAGCGCGATGTTGCCGGTGTTGCGGATCAGCTCGGCGTCGCTCGACGCATGCAGCAGCACCCAGTACTGGACGATGAACTCGATGTCGACCATCCCGCCGCGATCGTGCTTCAGGTCGAACAGCTCGGTCTGGTTCGGATGGCCGGCGAACACCTTGCCGCGCATGTCGACGATTTCCTTCGCGAGCACCGCCCCGTCGCGCGGCGTCGTCAGCACCTGCTGGCGGATCGCCTCGAAATCGGTGCCGATCTGCGGGTCGCCCGCGCTGTAGCGGGCGCGCGTCAGCGCCTGGTGTTCCCACACCCACGCGGTGTTGGCCGCGTCGCCCTCGCGCAA
The DNA here is from genome assembly GCF_003853505.1 of Burkholderia sp. Bp9015. Taxonomy (NCBI): domain Bacteria; kingdom Pseudomonadati; phylum Pseudomonadota; class Betaproteobacteria; order Burkholderiales; family Burkholderiaceae; genus Burkholderia; species Burkholderia sp. Bp9015. Next base: position 82,349 of record NZ_QTPZ01000020.1, on the reverse strand, counting down.
CTGGTAGCGGCGGAACGCGTCGAGATCGGTCACGAGCAGCCCGGCCTCGCCGTTCGGCCGCAGCCGCAGGTCGATGTCGAACAGCGCGCCCGCGCCGGTCGCGGTCGTGAGCCACGTGATCAGCCGGCGCGTGAACGTCGTGTAGACGTCCGCCGAGCGCTCGTCGGGGTCGTCGTACAGGAAGATCAGGTCGAGATCGGATGCGTAGCCGAGCTCCTTGCCGCCGAGCTTGCCGTATGCGATCACCGCAAACTTCGGCACGTCGCGGTGGCGCTTCGCGAGCTGCGACCAGACGACTTCGATCGTCACGTCGAGCACCGCGTCGGCGAGCTCGGACAGGCGGTCGCTCACATGCTCGACCGACAACTGGCCGGCCAGGTCGATCAGCAGGATGCGGAACACTTCCGCGTGCTGCGCGTGCCGCAGCAGGTCCATCTGCTGCTCGGGGCCGTCGGCGGCCGCGAGGCGCGCACGCAATGCGTCCTTGAACGCAGGCCAGTCGAACGGGCTCGCGATCGCTTCGTCGTCGAGCAGTTCGTCGAGCAGCTGCGGATGGCGAATCAGGTAGCCGCCGCCCCAGCGCGTCGCGCCGAGCACCGACAGCACGCGGTCGAGCGCGGCCGGATACTCGGTCAGCAGCGCGAGATAGACGCCGCGCCGGCTGACCGTCTCGAGCAGGTCGAACAGCCGCACGATGGTGTCGTCGCGGCGCGCGGCGTCGATCCGCGGCGCGGCCTCGAGCGCGCGCTGCGCGACGCTGTCGAAGCGCTGCCGGCTCTTTTCGGGCAGGCCCGCGTAGCGCGACGACTGCCAGATCGCGCGCAGCCGCGCGAGCACGGCCGCCGGATCGGTGAAGCCCACGCCGTCGAGGCGCGCGAGCAGCGCGTCGTCTTCGCCGTCGTCGGCGAGCGCCCCGCTCCAGATCCACGTGGCGGCCGTGTCCTCGCCCGCCGCGCAGGGGCCGCCGTTCACCTTGTCGGCAAAGATCTGGTCGAACTGCGCCTCGACGAACGTCCGGTGACCGTCGAGCACCGTCATCAGCGCCGCATAGTCGGCAAAGCCGAGCGACGCGGCCAGCACCGCCCGCTCGCCCGCATCGACCGGCATCGCGTGCGTCTGCGCGTCGTCGCGGTACTGCAGCCGGTGCTCGAGCGTGCGCAGGAAGTTGTAGGCGTCGGTCAGGCGCTCGCGCACGTCCTCGCCGATCAGCCCGCGCGCCTGCGCATGGCGCAGCACCGCGAGCGTCGGCCGCACGCGGAATTCCGCATCCTGGCCGCCGCGGATCAGCTGGAACACCTGCGCGCTGAATTCGATTTCGCGGATCCCGCCGCGCCCGAGCTTGATGTCGTCGGCCTTGTCGGGCCGCATCGACGCGCGGCGCGCGGCTTCCTGGCGAATCTGCTGGTGCAGCGCACGGATCGCGCCGATCACGCCGAAGTCGAGATAGCGGCGGTATACGAACGGCTTGACGATCGATTCGAGCTGCGCCGCCAGCCGCCGCGCCGCGTCGCTGTCGCCTTCGGATACGAGCCGCCCCTTGATCCACGCGTAGCGCTCCCATTCGCGCCCCTGCACGTAGAAATACTCCTCGAGCATCCCGAGACTGCAGACGAGCGGCCCCGAATCGCCGTTCGGGCGCAGCCGCATGTCGACGCGAAACACGTAGCCGTCGGCCGTGACCTCGGACAGCACGCCGATCAGGCGGCGGCCGAGCCGCGTGAAATATTCCTGGGTGGACAGCGGCGAGCGCGTGCCGCCGGCCGTTTCGCCGTCGTCCTCGTAGACGAAGATCAGGTCGATGTCCGACGACACGTTCAGCTCGCGGCCGCCGAGCTTGCCCATCCCGACCACGCCGAGCACGACGCGCTGGCCGTCGGCGCCGCGCGGCTCGCCGTACATCGCCTCGAGTTCGGCCGACAGCAGCGCGAGCGAGCGCTGCACGGCCACTTCGGCGAGATCGGTCATCGCGCCCGTCACCTCGGCGACGCTCGCGACGCCGCGCAGGTCGCGCTCCGCGACCGCGCCGAACACCTCTATACGCAACTGCCGCAGCGCACGCTTCAGTTGCTCGTCGCCCGGCGCGGCCGTGCCGGCCGGCGCGGCGAGCAGTTCGGTCAGGCGCGCGTCGAGCTGCGCGCGCGTGAGCGGCGCGGCGGCCCACGCGGCGATCTGGTCGGACAGCGCGGGACGCGCGGCGGCCGCGCGGGCGAGATAGCGGGAATAGGACGTGCTGATCAGGGCGGAAGCGTCGGTCATCGAAAAGCGGGCCTGGCAGTAAGGCCCCGCTGCGGGAACAACGCGTGCGCGCCCCGCTGCCGACAGGCCCCTTGGACTCGGCGCGGTGTCGCGACGCGGGTGCGCCGCCGCGACAACCGCGCGCCGGAAAGCCCGTGCCATGCGGCCTCAACGGCCGCCGGCACGAACCCGTGTGATACATTTCAACGTCAGTCTGCAAAACTACCATATCGCCGCCCTTCCGCCGCATGTCCGACCGTCAGGAATCCGCCGTAGCTGAGCCCGAAGCGGGACCTCCGAAGCACGATCATCCGGTCCTGCGTCGCGTGTTCAGGGTGACGCTGGCAGTCGGGATCGGCACGTACTTCGTCGCGTCCGGCGTGTTCCTCGGGATGCGCTACGTGCTGCTGCCGCGCATCGACGAGTACCGCCCGCGCATCGAGCGCGCGGTGTCCGACAAGCTGCACGCACAGCTTTCGATCGGCAAGCTGTCTCCGCACTGGTCCGGCATGCAGCCGGGCGTCGAAGTCGCCAACCTCACCATTCGCGGCCGTGACGGCCAGATCGCGCTGTCGGTCCCGCACGCGACGGCAGCGCTGTCGTGGATGTCGCTGCTGCGGCTGTCGCCCGCGCTGTCGAGCCTGATCGTCGACCATCCCGACCTCGTCGTCGCGCGCGCCGCCGACGGCTCGCTGAGCGTCGCGGGCGTCGGCGTCGCGACCACCCATGGCGGCAACGACACGTTCGGCACGTGGCTGCTGAAGCAGGAAGCGATCGTGCTGCGCAACGGCACGCTGCGCTGGCGCGACGCGCAGCACGACGCACCGGAACTCGCGCTGTCCGGCATCCGCCTCGCGGTGCTCAACCACGGCCGCGAGCACAAGGCCGCGCTGCAGGCGCCCGCGAACGGCACGCTGCTGCTCGGCCCGCTCGATTTCCGCGCGCGTTTCCGCCACAAGCCGCTCGCGCCGATCGGCAAGCCGACGAACTGGACCGGCGACGCGTACCTGTCGACCGGCCCGGTCGACCTGCAAACGCTCGGCCGCTATCTCGACATTCCGCTCACGATCCACGCGGGCCGGATCGACAACGCGATCTGGGCGACCTTCCAGGACGGCCATCTGCGCTCCGCGGGCGGCGACTTGCAGGGCGCCGACGTCGTGCTGCGCGTCCGGCCGACCCAGCCGCGCCTGGACGTGCCGACGGTCGGGTTCGGCTGGGACATGGCGCTGGACGCCGGCCACGACTACACGCTGCACCTGACGCGCTTCAACGCGGAGCTCGGCCAGCCGCCGCTGCCGGACGGCACGCCGCTCGCCCGTTCGCTCGCGCTGTCGACGCTGACCGCCCGCTACCGCGTGCCGACCGCCGACCAGGGGCAGTTGCTCAGCGTCGTCGGCGACCGCGTCGATCTCGGCATCCTCAGCGAGTTCATCCGCGGGCTGCCGCTGCCCGCGCGGCTGCGCAACGAGCTGATCAAGCTCGACCCGCGCGGGATGGTGTCGAACTATCACATCGAGGTCGAACGCGCGAAGCCGGCGCGGCCCGACCTGGCCGACGAAGAGCGGCGCATGGGCGCCGCGCCGATCGTCCGCTACCGCTTCCTCGGCGATCTGCAGGGCATCAGCGTCGCCGCGCAGGAGCCGCCGCCGGGTCTTTCCCCGCGCGGTCACCCGCGCGCCGGCTGGCCGGGCGTCGAGAATTTGTGGGGCCGCATCGATGCGAAGGAAACCGGCGGCACCGCGCACTTCGACACGGTCAATGCGGCGGTCACGGTGCCCGGCGAATTCGACGAGCCGCGCCTGACCTTCGACCGGCTGCGCGGCAACGCGAAATGGGTGATCACGCCGGCGCCGGGCGAGAAGCACGCGCGCGTCGACGTGACGTTGCCCGACCTGTTCGTCGCGAACCCCGATGCGGAAATCGCGGTGTCGGGCACGTACACGAACCCCGGCCACGGCCGCGGCTCGCTCGACCTGCGCGCGGATTTCGCGCGCGCATCGGTTGCGCGCATTCCGCGCTACCTGCCGACCGGGATGTCCGAGCACCTGCGCGACTATCTCGGCCATGCGCTGCAGGACGGCCAGGTGACCAAGGGAGCCTCGATCGTCGCCCGCGGCCCGCTCGAGAAATTCCCGTTCGAACACGAGCCGGACGCCGGCGTGTTCCACATCGTCGCGCCGTTCACCGGCGGGCGCTTCGAGCCGACGCCGTACCCGCCGCGCAAGCTCGCGAACGGCACGCCGAGCATCTGGCCCGCACTCGACGGAATCGACGGTGTGTTCGAGCTCGCGCAGAACAAGCTGCGCTTCGACATCGCGCGCGCGCACTACAAGCGCGTCGCGCTAACGAAGGTCGCCGGCCGGATCGACGATCTCGGCAATCCGTCGAAGTCGCCGCTCATCATCGACGGCCATGCGCAAGGCCCGCTCGCGGACCTGATCGACTACGCGGACAACAGCTCGCTCGGCGCGATGAGCGGGCACATCGGCCAGCGGATCGATGCGCAGGGGCCCGCGGCGCTCGCGCTCAAGATCACGATTCCGCAGCACGTTCCGCATCCGCATACGCACGTCGAGGGCACGCTCGCGTTCGGCGGCAACACGCTGTCGACCGACGGCGTGCCGCCGCTGTCCGCGCTGCGCGGCAGCGTGCGTTTCAGCGAGGCCGGCGCGTCGCTGCACGAGCTGTCGGGGCGCTTCCTCGGCGGCCCGGTGCGCGCGAACGGCAACTTCCAGTCGCACGGCCCGTACGCGGTGGACGTCGACGGCAAGCTCGCGCTTGACGCCGCGCGCGGCCTGAACCTGCGCGGCACGGCCGCGGCGCTGCTCGAGCACGTGGTCGGCGACGCGCCGTACCAGCTCGCCGTGCGCGGCGCGCCGGGCCGCCTGCCGGAGGTCACCGCGCATTCCGACCTGACGGGCGTCGCGCTGAATTTCCCGGCGCCGTTCGCGAAACCGGCCGGCACGCCGATGCCGTTCCGCTTCACACTGCAGCCGGCCGCCCAGGCCGGCGGCAAGCGCCTCGAGCATGCCGACCTGACGCTCGGGCCCGTGTCTGCGACCTACCTGCTCGACGCCACGTCGGGCCAGCCGCTGCGCGCGGTGCGCGGCGCGATGGGCATCCACCGGATGCCCGACCTGCCGCAGGACGGCGTGAGCGCCGCCGTCGACGTCGACGAACTGGACGCCGACGCGTGGCTCGCGCTCGCCCGCACGCTGCAGCACGACACGCCGCGCGCGCCGGAGCCGCAGGCCGCGCCGCGCGTCGACGTCGCGAGCTTCACGCCGAAGCGCTTCGCGCTCCACTTCGGCACGCTGAAGCTGCTCAAGCGCAACTGGGAAAACGTGATCATCGGCGCGTCGCACGTCGACGAGCTGTGGCAGGCGAACATCGCGTCGAACCAGGTATCGGGCTACCTGTCGTGGGCGCCGGGCGGCGGCCACAACGGTGCGGGCGTGCTGAACGCGCGGCTCGCGAAGCTCGTGATCCCGCAGAGCGCGCAGCACGACCTCGTCGGCCGCGCGATGAACCTGCCGACGCCGACCGACCGGCCGATGCCGTCGGTCGACCTGATCGTCGACCAGGTCGTCGCGCGCGATCACGACATCGGCAGGCTCGTCGTCAACGCGCGCAACCTCGAGGAAGACGGCGCGCCGGTGTGGCAGCTCGACAAGTTCGAGCTGGCGAACCCGGCCGCGAAGCTGACGGCGACCGGCAACTGGCGCACGTCGCGCCGCGCGCTGGCCCGCGGCGTCGACGAAAATGATGCGCCGCGCCGCAGCGTGTTCGACTTCAAGCTCGACGTCGGCAACGCGGGCGCGCTGCTCGACCTCGTCGGCCTGCCGCGCACGCTTGCAAACGGCCACGGCACCGTGACCGGCAAGGTCGGCTGGCGCGGCGGCCCGACCGCGGTCGATCTGCCGTCGCTCGGCGGCCAGGTCGCGCTCGACCTGGAACACGGCCAGATCCTGAAGGTCGATCCGGGTGCCGCGAAACTGCTCGGCGTGCTGAGCCTGCAGAGCCTCGCGCGCTTCCTGACGCTGAATTTCCGCGACGTGATCGGCAAGGGACTGCCGTTCGACAAGATCACGGGCACCAGCCGGATCTCGAACGGGATCGCGCGCACCGACGACTTCTCGATGACGACGGCACCGGCGAACGTGACGGTGCGTGGCGCGGTCGACCTCGGCGCCGAGACGCAGGACCTGCACGCGCACGTCGCGCCGAAGATCGGCGCCGGCACGGCGGCAATCGCGGCCGCGATCATCAATCCGCTGCTGGGTGTCGGCGTGCTCGCCGCGAACTACGCGCTGTCGGAGACGCTGTCGCACGCGTTCGCGCTCGACTACGCGATCACGGGCTCGTGGGCGCATCCGCACATCGAGCGGGTGCGAGGCGATCAGGGTAAGATGAATCACGGTCCGGCCGATGCGGCGAGCCACTGACGCGCGCAGGGTGCCGGGCCGCACCCCATTTATGACGCAACCGATCCAGCGATGACCGATCACACCCGTTTCGCCACGCCCTTTCGGGTCGCCGCGCTGCAGATGGTGAGCACGCCGGACGTCGCACGCAATCTCGCCGAAGCCGGCCGCCTGATCGCGGAAGCGGCCGGCGACGGCGCGCAGCTCGTACTGCTGCCCGAGTATTTCTGCTTCATGGGCCATCGCGACACCGACAAGCTCGCGCTCGCCGAACCCTACCGCGACGGCCCGATCCAGCGCTTCCTGTCGGAGGCCGCGCACCGTCACGGCATCTGGGTGATCGGCGGCACGCTGCCGCTGAAGGCGCCGGAGCCCGATCGCGTGCTGAACACGACGCTCGTGTTCGACCCGAACGGCCAGGAAGCCGCCCGCTACGACAAGATCCACCTGTTCAACTTCGAGAAAGGCGACGAATCGTTCGACGAGGCGCGCACGATCCGCGCGGGCGACACGGTCGTCGCGTTCGACGCGCCGTTCGGGCGGGTCGGCCTGTCGGTCTGTTACGATCTGCGCTTTCCGGAGCTGTATCGCAGGATGGGCGACTGCGCGCTGATCGTCGTGCCGTCGGCGTTTACGTATACGACGGGCCGCGCGCACTGGGAAATGCTGCTGCGCGCGCGGGCCGTGGAGAACCAGTGCTACGTGCTCGCGGCCGCGCAAGGCGGCAAGCACGAGAACGGCCGGCGCACCTGGGGCCACAGCATGCTGATCGACCCGTGGGGCGAGATCGTCGCGGTCCGCGACGAAGGCGCGAGCGTCGTGACCGGCGCGCTCGATCCGCAGCGCATCGCCGACGTGCGCCAGAGCCTGCCCGCGTGGCGGCATCGCGTGCTGGCCTGAACCGCTGAACCGCCCGGCGCTTGAAACGCCGCCCGGCCAACCCATCTGCCCAGAACGCACCCGACAACTTTTTGAGAACCCTCGATACCCGCATGAACATCATCGAACCCGGCATCCGCAATCTTGCGCTGGCGAAGGACATCCTCCTCACGCCGTACGGCCTCGACGAGAGCCTGCTCACGCGCACGATCGCCGACATCTTCACGCATCGCGTCGACTACGCCGACCTGTACTTCCAGGCGACCCGCAGCGAAGCGTGGAGCCTCGAGGAAGGCATCGTGAAGTCGGGCAGCTTCAGCATCGACCAGGGCGTCGGCGTGCGCGCGGTCGCGGGCGACCGCACCGCGTTCGCCTACTCGGACGACCTGTCGCCGGAAGCCATCGCGCAGGCGGCCGCGGCCACCAAGGCGATCGCGGCGGCCGGCGGCGGCCGCCAGAAGATCAAGGCGGCGACGTCCCTGAAGGGCATCTCGGGCCGCGACCTGTACCTGCCGTCCGATCCGCTCGCGTCGCTCGACGCGATCGCGAAGGTCAAGCTGCTCGAGCGCATCGAGCAGATGGCGCGCGGGCGCGACCCGCGCGTCACGCAGGTGATGGCGGGCCTCGCCGGCGAATACGACGTCGTGCTGGTCGCGCGCAGCGACGGCGCGCTCGCGGCCGACATCCGCCCGCTCGTGCGCGTGTCGGTCACGGTGATCGCCGAACAGAACGGCCGCCGCGAGATCGGCTCCGGCGGCGGCGGCGGCCGCTTCGACTACGGCTACTTCACCGACGAAGTGCTGTCGCGCTACGTCGACGACGCCGTGCACGCGGCGCTCGTCAACCTCGACGCGCGCCCCGCGCCGGCCGGCGCGATGACCGTCGTGCTCGGGCCGGGCTGGCCGGGCGTGCTGCTGCACGAGGCGATCGGCCACGGCCTCGAGGGCGACTTCAACCGCAAGGGTTCGTCGGCGTTCGCCGGCCGGATCGGCGAGCAGGTCGCCGCGAAGGGCGTGACGGTGGTCGACGACGGCACGCTGCCGAACCGCCGCGGCTCGCTGAACATCGACGACGAAGGCAACCCGACGCAGTGCACGACGCTGATCGAGGACGGCATCCTGAAGGGCTACATCCAGGACACGCTGAACGCGCGCCTGATGAAGATGCCCGTCACCGGCAACGCGCGGCGCGAGTCGTACGCGGCGCTGCCGATGCCGCGCATGACCAACACGTACATGCTGAACGGCGACAAGGATCCGCAGGAAATCATCGCGTCGGTGAAGAACGGCCTGTACGCGGTGAACTTCGGCGGCGGCCAGGTCGACATCACGAACGGCAAGTTCGTGTTCTCGGCGTCCGAGGCGTACATGATCGAGAACGGCAAGATCACCTACCCGGTGAAGGGCGCGACGCTGATCGGCAGCGGCCCGGAATCGCTGAAGTACGTGAGCATGATCGGCAACGACATGTCGCTCGACTCGGGCGTCGGCGTGTGCGGCAAGGAAGGCCAGAGCGTGCCGGTCGGCGTCGGCCAGCCGACCCTGCGGATCGACAAGATGACGGTCGGCGGTACAGCATAACCGCATCGCGGCGCAGACAATCCGCGCATTTTGACAAAAGCGCGCGGATTCTCCGCATTTTTGAGCACCCCCGGTTGCCAGCGACGCGGCGACCGGGTATAAATTCCGAATCAACTTTTTTGACGAACCGAATCTCCGTCATGTCCGCCAAGTTTTATTTTTACTTTTTTTGGCATCTCAGACCGCTGGCGGATCGAGAGGGTTGATGGCGCGTGAAGCGCAACCGAAATTCCCGAAAAAACCGCCGGCGAACCCGGCGGTTTTTTTTCGCCCTTCGCCACCCGGTCGCCGCCGCAGCGGATCCCGCGGCCCCGACCGAAATCACTGAATCGCTTGAATCGATGAATCTGCCGCACGCGCACTGACCGAACGGCGCCCGCAAAACCAGGAGAAACAGCATGCCCCCGCACAACACCGACGACGTCCGCATCCGCGAACTCAAGGAACTGACGCCGCCCGCCCACCTGATCCGCGAATTCGCGTGCTCCGAGGCCGCGTCCGAGCTGATCTACAACTCGCGCCAGTCGATGCACCGCATCCTGCACGGGATGGACGACCGGCTGATCGTCGTGATCGGGCCGTGCTCGATCCACGATACGAAGGCGGCGATCGAGTACGCGGGGCGGCTCGTGAAGGAGCGCGAGCGCTTCAAGGGCGAGCTGGAAATCGTGATGCGCGTGTACTTCGAGAAGCCGCGCACGACGGTCGGCTGGAAGGGGCTCATCAACGATCCGCACCTCGACAACAGCTTCAAGATCAACGAAGGGCTGCGCACCGCGCGCGAGCTGCTGCTGCAGATCAACGAGATGGGGCTGCCGGCCGCGACCGAATACCTCGACATGATCAGCCCGCAGTACATCGCCGACCTGATCTCGTGGGGCGCGATCGGCGCGCGCACGACCGAGTCGCAGGTGCACCGCGAGCTGGCGTCGGGGCTGTCGTGCCCGGTCGGCTTCAAGAACGGCACCGACGGCAACGTGAAGATCGCGGTCGACGCGATCAAGGCCGCATCGCAGCCGCACCATTTCCTGTCGGTGACGAAGGGCGGCCATTCGGCGATCGTGTCGACGGCCGGCAACGAGGACTGCCACGTGATCCTGCGCGGCGGCAAGACGCCGAACTACGACGCGGACAGCGTGAACGCCGCGTGCGCGGACATCGGCAAGGCCGGCCTCGCCGCGCGACTGATGATCGACGCGAGCCACGCGAACAGCTCGAAGAAGCACGAGAACCAGATTCCCGTGTGCGCGGACATCGGCCGCCAGGTCGCGGCCGGCGACGAGCGCATCGTCGGCGTGATGATCGAGTCGCACCTCGTCGAGGGGCGCCAGGACCTGAAGGAAGGCTGCCCGCTGACCTACGGCCAGAGCATCACCGACGCCTGCATCGCGTGGGACGACAGCGTGAAGGTGCTCGAAGGCCTCGCGGAATCGGTGAAGGCACGCCGCGTCGCGCGCGGCAGCGGGAACTGATCGCCGGCGGGCCCGAGGCGGCACATGCCGCCTGCGGGCTCCGGCCTGCGCCGCAAGAAACGAAGCCCGGCTTGCGCCGGGCTTCTTCATGTGCGAGCAGCCGCCGTCAGATCCTCACTCGAGCGCGCCCGAGCCGAAGATCTCGGTGTTGATGCGTTCCGACGTGACGCCGAGCGCGACCAGCGCATCGCGTTGCGCCTTCATGAACGCGATCGGGCCGCAGATGTAGTAGTCGGCATCCGCAACCAGCGCGTATTGCTTCACGCGTTCCGGCGTCAGGCGCCCTTCGAGGTCGTGATCGATGCCGACGCGATCGTTCGGGCCGACCAGCTCGTACAGCACCGTGCGCTTGACGTTCGCGTGTTCGCGCACCGTATCGTTCAGCCAGTCGCGGAACGCATGCACCGCGCCCGACCGGCATGCGTGGACGAACCGCACTTCACGCGTGCTGCCTTCGCCGACCAGCGTCGAAGCCATCGACACCATCGGCGTCAGCCCGACGCCGCCCGAGATCAGCACGACCGGCGTATCGACGCCGCGCTTCAGCGAGAATTCGCCCATCGGCGCGGTCACCTCGACGATCGCGCCCTCCTCCACGCCGTCATGCATCAGCGTCGACACCTTGCCGGCCGGGATCGCTTCCGGCTGGCCGGCCTCGCGCTTCACCGAGATGCGCAGCCACTTGCCGTGCGGCGCGTCGGACAGGCTGTACTGGCGCGGCTGATCGACGCCGAGATCGCCGACGAAGCGCTTCACCGTGACGTACTGGCCCGGCGCGAAGGTCGGCGCGTCGCCGCCGTCGGCCGGCGTCAGGTAGAACGACGTGATCTCGTCGCTCTCACGCACCTTGCGGGCAACCTTGAACGGACGGAAGCCGCTCCACGCGGCGCCCGCGTACAGGTCGGCCTCGGCGCCGATCAGGATCTGCGCGAGCTGGCCGTACGCGACGCGCCATGCCTCGAGCGTCTGAGCGTCGACCGCATCGCCGAGCACTTCGACGATCGACGCGAGCAGGTTCTCGCCGACGATCGGGTAATGCTCGGGGCGGATGTTCAGGCTCGCGTGCTTGTGCGCGATGTGCGACACCGCCCCGCCGAGCGCGCCGAGGTTGTCGATGTTCGCCGCATACGCATAGACCGCCTTCGCGAGCGTTTCCGGCTGGCTGCCGGTCTTCTGGTGCGTCTGGTTGAACAGGTTCTTCAGTTCCGGATGCCGCGCGAACATGCGCTGGTAGAAATGCTTCGTGATCGTCGCGCCGTGCACGGCGAGGACAGGGGCAGTGGCCTTCACGCGAGCCATCTGGTCAGCGGTGATGTGGGTCATGTTCGTTCTCCGTTAAACATGCGCACACAATACATCTTTAAAAACAGACGTCCGTCGGGCAAATTGTCGCAGCGCGGAAACACGACGCCGGGCGTCAGCGGACGCGCCCGCGCTCCCACAGCACGTCCGAGCCGCCATCCGCGCGGTTCAGCACACGCGCCAGCACGAACAGCAGGTCCGACAGCCGGTTCACGTAACGCCGCGGCGCGTCATTGAGCGTGTCGGTGCGCCCGAGCGCGACGATCGAGCGCTCCGCGCGGCGGCACACCGTCCGGCAGACGTGCGCGAGCGACGCCGCACGCGAGCCGGCCGGCAGGATGAATTCCTTCAGCGGCGGCAGCGTCGCGTTGTAGTCGGCCAGCCACGTGTCGAGGCGCGCGAGGTGCGTGTCGTCGAGCACCGCATGGCCGGGAATGCACAGCTCGCCGCCGAGATCGAACAGGTCGTGCTGGATCGTGACGAGCGCCGTGCGCACGTCGTCCGGCAGCGTCTCGGCGAGCAGCACGCCAAGATTCGAGTTCAGTTCGTCGACGTCGCCGATCGCAGCGATCCGCGCGTCGTCCTTGCCGATGCGCCGGCCGTCGCCGAGGCCGGTGGTGCCGTCGTCGCCCGTGCGCGTCGCGATCTTGCTCAAGCGGTTGCCCATGCGAATGTCCTCTCGTGCGCGGCCGCGATGCGGCCCGGTTGGGTTGGTACGCGATTATCGCAGCCCGCGGCGGCGGGCGCAGCGGGCGTTCCAGCGTAGAATGGGCCGAAGGTTTGACAAGCAGTCGTCAGGAGACATTCGTGAATCACCCTGCCCCGCCGGCCACCACGCGCCGCCCGCTGCCCCCCGCCATGCTCGATGCGCTGCGCGCCGCCTTCGGCGAGCGCGTGTCGACCGCCGACGCCGTCCGCGCCCATCACGGCCGCGACGAATCGCCGTTCGATCCGCAACTGCCCGACGCCGTCGTGTTCGCCCGCAACGCCGATGAAGTCCGCCAAGTCGTGTCGCTGTGCGCGCTCTACAGCGTGCCGCTGATCCCGTACGGCGCCGGCTCGTCGCTCGAAGGCCATCTGCTCGCGGTGCGCGGCGGCGTCTCGCTCGACTTGTCGGAAATGAACCGTGTGCTGTCGATCAACGCGGAAGACCTGACGGTCACGGTCGAACCGGGCATCACGCGCAAGGCGCTCAACGAAGCGCTGCGCGACACCGGCCTGTTCTTCCCGATCGATCCGGGCGCCGACGCCAGCATCGGCGGGATGACCGCGACCCGCGCGTCGGGCACCAACGCCGTGCGCTACGGAACCATGCGCGAGAACGTGCTCGGCCTGACCGCCGTGCTCGCCGACGGCCGCGTCGTGAAGACGGGCTCGCGCGCGCGCAAGTCGTCCGCCGGCTACGACCTCACGCGCCTGTTCGTCGGCTCCGAAGGCACGCTCGGCGTGATCACCGAGATCACGCTGCGCCTGCATCCGCTGCCCGAAGCCGTGTCGGCCGCGATCTGCACGTTCCCGTCGATGGGCGACGCGGTGCGCACGGTGATCGAAACGATCCAGATCGGCGTGCCGATCGCGCGCGTCGAATTCGTCGACGCGCTCGCGGTGCGCTCGATCAACCGCCATTCGAACCTGACGCTCGCCGAAGCGCCGACGCTGTTCTTCGAATTCCACGGCACCGAGGCCGGCGTGAAGGAACAGGCCGAGCTCGTGCAGGCGCTCGCGGGCCAGAACAACGGCCAGGGCTTCGAATGGGCGACCCGTCCCGAGGACCGCACGCGGCTCTGGGCCGCGCGCCACAACGCGTACTTCGCGATGCTGCAGCTGAAGCCCGGCTGCCGCGCGGTGACGACCGACGTGTGCGTGCCGATCTCGCAGCTCGCCGCGTGCGTCGAGGAAACCGAGATCGACCTGCGCGCATCGTCGCTGCCCTGCCCGATCGTCGGCCACGTCGGCGACGGCAATTTCCACGTCGCGATCCTGATCGATCCCGACAGGCCCGAGGAAATCGACGAAGCCGAACGCATCAACGACCGGATCGTCGAGCGCGCGCTGCGCCTCGGCGGCACCTGCACCGGCGAACACGGCGTCGGGCTGCACAAGATGCGCTTCCTGCCGAAGGAGCACGGCGACAACGCGATCGACGCGATGCGCGCGATCAAGCTGGCGCTCGATCCGCGCAACCTGATGAATCCCGGCAAGATCTTCACGTGCTGACACGGCGGCGCGCCGCCGCGCCCCGGCTGGAGACCCAATGAACGCTTCCGTCGAACTGTCGAGCGCGACCCGCGCGCAGCGCCAGCGCGAAGTCGTGCAGGCGCTGATGGCCGTGCTGCCGACGCATTGCCTGCTGTTCCGCGACGAAGACACCGCGCCGTACGAATGCGACGGCCTGTCGGCGTACCGCCGGCTGCCGCTCGCGGTCGCGCTGCCCGAAACCGAATCGCAGGTGCAGCGGATCGTGCAGATCTGCCGCCGCATGGAAGTGCCGATCGTGCCGCGCGGCGCCGGCACGAGCCTGTCCGGCGGCGCGCTGCCGATCGCGAACGGCGTCGTGCTGTCGCTCGCGCGCTTCACGCGCATCGTCGAGGTCGATCCGTACGCGCGCACGGCCACCGTGCAGCCCGGCGTGCGCAACCTCGCGATTTCGGAAGCCGCCGCGCCTTACGGGCTGTATTACGCCCCCGATCCTTCGTCGCAGATCGCCTGCACGATCGGCGGCAACGTCGCGGAAAATTCCGGCGGCGTCCATTGCCTGAAATACGGGCTGACGGTGCACAACGTGATGCGCGTGCGCGCGGTCACGATCGACGGCGAGGTCGTCGAATTCGGCTCGCTCGGTCTCGACGCGCCGGGCCTCGACCTGCTCGCGGTGATGATCGGCAGCGAAGGGATGTTCGCGATCGTCACCGAAATCACGGTGAAGCTGATCCCGAAACCGCAGACCGCGCAGCTCGTGATGGCAAGCTTCGACGATGTCGTGAAGGGCGGCGAGGCGGTCGCCGCGATCATCGCGTCGGGCATCATCCCGGCGGGGCTGGAGATGATGGACAAGCCGGCCACCCAGGCCGTCGAGGCGTTCACGCACGCGGGGTACGACCTCGACGCGAAGGCGATCCTGCTGTGTGAATCGGACGGCACGCCCGAAGAAGTCGCGGAGGAAATCGTCCGCATGACGGCCGTGCTGCGCGAGCATGGCGCGACGCGCATCCAGGTGTCGCGCAACGAAAGCGAGCGGCTGCGCTTCTGGTCCGGCCGCAAGAACGCGTTCCCGGCCGCCGGGCGCATTTCCGCCGACTATTACTGCATGGACGGCACCGTGCCGCGCCGTGCGATCGGCCCGCTGCTCGCCCGCATCGAGCAGCTCGAGACGCGCTACGGGCTGCGCTGCATCAACGTGTTCCATGCCGGCGACGGCAACATGCATCCGCTGATTCTCTACAACGCGAACGATCCGGACGAGCTGCACCGCGCCGAGCAGTTCGGCGCGGAAATCCTCGAATGCTGCGTGGAATTCGGCGGCAGCGTGACGGGCGAGCACGGCGTCGGCATCGAAAAGCTGAATTCGATGTGCGTGCAGTTCTCGCCGCAGGAGCGCGATGCGTTCTTCGCGGTCAAGCGCGCGTTCGATCCGGCCGGGCTGCTGAATCCCGACAAGGGCATCCCGACCCGCGCGCGCTGCGCCGAATATGGCCGCCAGCACGTGCGCGGAGGGCTGCTGCCGCACCCCGACCTGCCGCGCTTCTGAGCGCCGCGCGGTGCGCGGCCCCTGCCGCCGCGCGGGCCGCGATGTGCCGCCCTGCCCGCGCCGGCCGTGCGCGCGGCGACGCCCGCATGCATTCGTCATGCGTGGCTTAGGGATAGTCGCGATGTGGATTCGCGCCACCCCGGTACAATCGACCGGACAACAACGAGGCAGCAATACAACATGGAAGAGGACGACATCGTCGCCGGATGGGCCGAGCGCATCCGTGCCGCCAGTGCCGACGGCCGGCCGCTGCGGATTCGCGGCGGCGGTACCAAGGACTGGTACGGCCAGGCGCTGGACGGCGAAATACTCGACACGCGCGCGTTTCAGGGCGTCGTGTCGTACGACCCGGCCGAACTCGTCGTCACGGTCCGCGCGGGCACGCCGCTCGCGCAGCTTGAAGCCGTCCTCGCCGAGTGCGGCCAGATGCTGCCGTTCGAGCCGCCTCACTTCGGCCGCGCGGCCACCGTCGGCGGCTGCGTCGCGGCGGGCCTCGCGGGGCCGCGCCGCGCGACCTGCGGCGCGCCGCGCGATTTCGTGCTCGGCGTCACGCTGATGAACGGCCGCGGCGAAGCACTGCGCTTCGGCGGGCAGGTCGTGAAGAACGTCGCCGGCTACGACGTGTCGCGGCTGATGGCCGGCTCGCTCGGCACGCTCGGGCTGATGCTCGAGCTGTCGATCAAGGTGCTGCCGGTGCCCGTCGCCGAAGTCACGCTGAAGTTCGAGATGACCGCGACCGACGCGGTGCGCAAGCTCAACGAATGGGGCGGCCATCCGCTGCCCGTCAGCGCGAGCGCGTGGCGCAACGGCACGCTCGTGCTGCGGCTGTCGGGCGCCGAGGCGGCCGTGAAATCGGCGAAGACGCTGCTCGGCGGCGAAGTCGTCGACGCGGTCGAGGCCGAGCGCTTCTGGGCCGGCGTGCGCGAGCACACCGACCCGTTCTTCAACGGCATCCCGCCCGGCTATGCGCTGTGGCGGCTCGCGCTGCCGTCGATCACCGAACCGATGCACCTGCCCGGCACCCAGCTGATGGAATGGGGCGGCGCGCAGCGCTGGTGGATCACCGACGCCGACGCGCAGACGGTGCGCATGAGCGCGAAGCAGGCCGGCGGCCATGCGACGCTGTTCCGCGCGGGCGAGTCCTACGACCGCAGCGCGGGCGTGTTCACGCCGCTGCCCGCGCCGCTGATGAAGATTCACCGCGGGCTGAAGGCTGCGTTCGATCCCGCGCGCATCTTCAACCGCGGCCGGCTTTACCCTGATCTTTAGGGTCTGTTTATATATGGAACGCACATGCGAATGCCCGAAATCGCGCGTAGGGCAAGAAGTGAGGAGCGCCGTTTGGCCGAGCCAAACAAGCGACGAGCGACGCCGCCATACGGGCGATTTCGGGCATTCCCGTGGAATGAATCTTTTGATTAGGGGTTGCCACGAGAACGGCCGCTCGCCGCGTTGCGCTCCTTGCGAATACGCCAGTATTCGCGGCGTCACGCGCCTCGCGAGCGGCCGTTCTCGTGGCAACGCATGCGCGTTCCATATATAAACAGACCCTAAGATCGATGCAAACGAACCTCGCCGATTTCATCCGCAATACGCCCGACGGCGACGAGGCCGACGCGATCCTGCGCAAGTGCGTGCATTGCGGCTTCTGCACCGCGACGTGCCCGACCTATCAGCTGCTCGGCGACGAACTCGACGGCCCGCGCGGCCGCATCTACCTGATCAAGCAGATGGTCGAAGGCGCGCCCGTCACGCGCAGCACGCAGCAGCACCTCGACCGCTGCCTCACCTGCCGCAGCTGCGAGACGACCTGCCCGTCGGGTGTCCAGTACGGCCGGCTCGTCGAAATCGGCCGCAAGCACGTCGAGGCGCAAGTGCAGCGCCCCGTGCAGCAACGGCTCGTGCGCCGCGTGCTCGCCAGCCTCGTGCCGAACGCGGCGCTGTTCTCGCCGCTCATGCGGCTCGGCCAGCACATGCGGCCGCTCTTGCCGAAACGGCTGCGCGACAAGGTGCCGCCGCGCACGCGGCTGCTCGAATGGCCGCAGCGCCCCCATTCACGCAAGATGCTGATGCTCGCCGGCTGCGTGCAGCCGTCGATGCTGCCGAACATCAACATCGCGAC
The DNA here is from genome assembly GCF_003853505.1 of Burkholderia sp. Bp9015. Taxonomy (NCBI): domain Bacteria; kingdom Pseudomonadati; phylum Pseudomonadota; class Betaproteobacteria; order Burkholderiales; family Burkholderiaceae; genus Burkholderia; species Burkholderia sp. Bp9015. The sequence goes on along the minus strand of NZ_QTPZ01000020.1, from coordinate 64,584 downwards.
CGCGCGCGTGCTCGACGCGCTCGGGGTCGAGACGATCGTCGCGCCCGACGCGGGCTGCTGCGGCGCGATCCGCCTGCACCTGAACTATCACGACGAGGCGCTCGACGACGCGCGCCGCAACATCGACGCGTGGTGGCCGTACGTCGAGCAAGGCGCCGAGGCGATCGTGATGAACGCAACGGGCTGCGGCGCGACGGTGCTCGAATACGCGCACCTGCTGCGCGACGATCCGGCCTATGCGGAGAAGGCGCAGCGCATCGTCGCGCTGACGCGCGACATCTCCGACGTGCTGCTCGCGTTCGAGGCCGAGATCGCGACGCTCGCGCGGCGCCGCGCGATCCATACCGTCGCGTACCACCCGCCGTGCACGCTGCAGCACGGCCAGCAGTCGCGCGGCAAGGTCGAGCGCCTGCTCGAGACGCTCGGCATCGACGTGCGGCTGCCGGCCGACAGCCATCTGTGCTGCGGCTCGGCCGGCACCTATTCGCTGACGCAGCCGTCGCTGTCGTACCGGCTGCGCAAGCAGAAACTGCTGAAGCTGCAGGCACTCGAGCCGCAGATGATCGTGTCCGGCAACGTCGGCTGCATCGCGCACCTGCAAAGCGGCACGCAGATTCCGGTCGCGCACTGGATCCAGCTCGTCGAACATCTGCTGTACGGCTGACGCGGATGGCCGGCCCCGCCGGCGCCCCGTCCGTATAATGGGCGAACCGATGCGGCGCGTGCCGTGCCGCATCCGCTGCCGCATTCGTCACCGCATTCGTCACCGCATTCGTCACCGCATTCGTCGCCGTACTCGCTTCCCGTGCCTGCTTCCGTGCCCGTCATGTCCGATTTCGCCGTTCGTCTCGATTCCGTTCACCGCCGCATCGCCGACGCCGCCCGCGCGGCCGGCCGTGATCCCGCCACCGTCTCGCTGCTCGCCGTGTCGAAGACGTTTCCCGCCGACGACGTGCGCGCCGCGCATGCGGCCGGCCAACGCGCGTTCGGCGAGAACTACGTGCAGGAATCGATCGACAAGATCGACGCGCTCGCGGATCTGCGCGCCGCGCTCGAATGGCATTTCATCGGGCCGCTGCAATCGAACAAGACGCGCCCGGTCGCCGAACGGTTCGACTGGGTCCATTCGGTCGACCGGCTCAAGATCGCGCAGCGCCTCGCCGAACAGCGCCCCGCGCACCTGCCGCCGCTCAACGTATGCGTGCAGGTGAACATCAGCGGCGAGGCGTCGAAGAGCGGTGTCGCGCCGGCCGACGTGGCCGACGTCGCGCGCGCGGTCGCCGCGCTGCCGGCGCTGCGCCTGCGCGGCCTGATGGCGATTCCCGAGCCGGCCGGCGATATCGATGCGCAACGCGTGCCGCATCGCGCGCTGCGCGCGCTGTACGACGCATTGCGCGCCGACGGCCTGCCGCTCGACACGTTGTCGATGGGCATGTCCGCCGATCTCGAGGCCGCGGTGCTCGAAGGCGCGACCATCGTGCGCGTCGGCACCGCGATCTTCGGCGCCCGCGATTATTCGCACTGAGCGCCGCCCTTTTCCGCCTTCCCGTTCACTCACTTGCTCAATTCGACACCATGAAAATCGCATTCATCGGCGGCGGCAACATGGCCGCGGCCCTGATCGGCGGCCTGATCAAGCGCGGCGTCGCCGCTGACGGCCTGTATGCCATCGACGTCAACGAAGACGCCCGCGCGCGCACCGCGCAGCAGTTCGGCATCCGCACCGGCGCGGCCGTCGACGCGACGCTCGCGGACTACGACGCGATCGTGCTCGCGGTGAAACCGCAGGTGCTGAAGGACGTCGCGCAGGCGCTCGCGCCGCACCTGAAGTCGCAGCTCGTGATCAGCATCGCGGCCGGCATCCGCGGCACCGACCTCGCCCGCTGGCTCGGCGACTACGCACGCGTCGTGCGCACGATGCCGAACACGCCGGCGCTGGTCGGCATGGGCGTGACGGGCCTCGCCGCGCTGCCGGGCGTCGACGCGGCCGGTCGCGAGCTCGCGTCGAACGTGCTCGGCGCGGTCGGCGAGATCGTCTGGTTCGACGACGAAGCGCAGCTCGACGCGGTCACGGCGATCTCGGGCAGCGGCCCGGCGTACGTGTTCTATTTCATCGAAGCGCTGCAGGAAGCCGCGCGCCGCCTCGGCATGAACGACGAACAGGGCCGCGCGCTCGCGGTCGCGACGTTCGCGGGCGCCGCGCAACTCGCCGCGCAGTCGGGCGAACCGGCGAGCGTGCTGCGCGAGCGCGTGACGTCGAAGGGCGGCACGACGGCCGCCGCGCTCGCGTCGTTCGACGCGCAAGGCGTGAAGGAAGCGATCGTGCGCGGCGCGCTCGCGGCCGAGGCACGCGCGAAGGAAATGGGCGACGAGCTCGGTCGCGCGTAAGCGCCGCGTCATCGGCCGGGCTTGCCCGGCCGCGCCAACAAAAAAAGCGGCCGCGGCCGCTTTTTTGTTGGCATCGCGCGCCGGCGAGGTGCCCGTACCGCTTCAGTTGGCAGCCGGCCCCGCCAGCAGGTAATGCACGGCGATCCCCGCGAACAGCACGCCGCCGAGCCAGTTGTTGTGCCGGAACGCCGCGAAGCACGGCATCCGCTCGCGACCCTTGATCAGCGTGTAGTGATACAGCGCGCAGCCGACCGCCGCGGCCCAGCCGGCCCAGTACGCGAGACCGAAGCCGAGCGTCACGCCGATCCACACGTAGATGCCGAGCGTCACCGCATAGCACGCCATCACGGCCGCGACGTCGAAGCGGCCGAACGTCAGCGCGGACGTGCGAATGCCGATCTTGATGTCGTCGTCGCGGTCGACCATCGCGTATTCGGTGTCGTACGCGACCGACCAGAAGATGTTCGCCACCAGCATCACCCACGCGAGCATCGGCACCGTGTCCTGCACGGCCGCGAACGCCATCGGGATGCCGAAGCCGAACGCGATGCCGAGATACGCCTGCGGAATCGCGAAGAAACGCTTCATGAACGGGTACGAGCCGGCGACGAACAGCGCGACGACCGACAGCTCCTTCGTCAGCGTGTTGAGCGGCAGGATCAGCAGGAACGCGATGAACGACAGCACCACCGCGATCGCGACGGCTTCCCATGCGCGGATCTTACCCGACGTCAGCGGCCGGTCGGCCGTGCGCTTCACGTGACGGTCGAAATCGCGGTCGGCATAGTCGTTCATCGCGCAGCCGGCCGAGCGCATCAGCAGCGTGCCGAGCGCGAAGATCACCAGCAGCGGCCAGCGCGGATGGCCGTCCGACGCGATCCACAGTGCGTTGAGCGTCGGCCAGAGCAGCAGCAGGCTGCCGATCGGCTTGTCCATCCGGACGAGCCGCAGGTACAGGGGAAAGCGGGCGAGCATGGCGAACCACCGGGAAGAGAATCCCGGCATTTTAGAGCCGAGCGGCGGTTCGCGTCATGTCGGGACGGCCCGCAGCCGGGTGCGGCGGCGCGCGCGCAGGCTGCCCTGGCCCGCTGCACGCGGCCGAGCAGCCGCATACGTCGATCAGGGGACAGATGCATGGGCGGTGCGCAGCCCGCCCTGCCCGACATTCGATGCCGATGCAGGCAATCCGACCCCGCTTCGACTTCGGGACACCGCCCGGTTGCCGATCACCCACTGACACCGGCCGCACGACGCACGGCCAGTCACCCCGGATTCAGGCAAGCAGCGACCGCAGCATCCACGCGGTCTTTTCATGCGTCTGCAGACGCTGCGTCAGCAGGTCGGCGGTCGGCTCGTCGCTCGCCGCATCGGCGATCGGGAAGATTTCGCGCGCGGTGCGCACGACCGTCTCGTGCCCTTCGACGAGCTGGCGGATCATCTCTTCGGCCGCCGGCACGCCGTTCGCTTCCGGCACCGACGACAGCTTCGCGAAATCCGCGAACGTGCCCGGCGCGACGACGCCGAGCGTGCGAATGCGCTCGGCGACCAGGTCGACCGCGAGCCACAGTTCGTTGTACTGCTCTTCGAACATCAGATGCAGCGTGTTGAACATCGGACCCGTGACGTTCCAGTGGAAGTTGTGGGTCTTCAGGTACAGCGAAAACGTGTCGGCGAGCAGACGCGACAGGCCGTCCGCGATCTTCTTGCGGTCCTTGTCGCTGATGCCGATGTTGATCTGCGTGGCGTTGCCTTTCCTGGCCATCTTCGGGACTCCTCATTCGAAATGTTGAACCGGCGAAAACGCGTCGAGCAATCCGCATGCCGCGCCGTGCGGCATCCGTTCGCGACGTGCCAGTCTAGCGCGGCGCGCGATTCGCTGCGCTCAGCCGCCGGCGCTCGACACGAGCGGTGCGAGCGCGTGCAGCGCCTGCGCGACCAGCTCGGCCGCACCGCCGATGACGATCGCGAAACCGACGATACGGCGCGCCAGCTCGGCCGGCGTGAACGCGGCGCGCATGTTCAGCATCATTTGCGTCATGGTCGTCACTCCTTCGACAAGACCTTGAACCGGAAGAAAAAACGGCCGGTCGTGCGACCGGCCGTTTCACGTTACAGCGTGACTGCGTCAGCGCATCGCGACCTTCACGCGAGGTCGAAGCGGTCGAGGTTCATCACCTTGTTCCAGGCCGCGACGAAATCGCGCACGAACTTCTCGTGCGCGTCGGCGCTGCCGTACACCTCGGCCAGCGCCCGCAGCTGCGAGTGCGAACCGAAGATCAGGTCGACGCGCGTGCCGGTCCACTTGACCTGGCCCGTCGCCCGGTCGCGCCCTTCGAACACGTCGTTCACGGCCGACACCGGCTTCCACTCCGTGCCCATGTCGAGCAGGTTCACGAAGAAGTCGTTGGTCAGCGCGCCCGGACGATCGGTGAACACGCCGTGCTTTGCGTCACCGACGTTCGCGCCGAGCACCCGCAGGCCGCCGACGAGCACCGTCAACTCCGGCCCGCTCAGCGTCAGCAGCTGGGCCTTGTCGACCAGCAGCGCCTCGGCCGGCGTCTTGTACGCGTGCTTCAGGTAGTTGCGGAAACCGTCCGCAACCGGCTCGAGCACGGCCATCGCCTCGATGTCGGTCTGCTCTTGCGACGCGTCCATCCGGCCCGGTGCGAACGGCACCGTCACCGCGACACCCGCGTTCTTCGCGGCCTGCTCGACGCCGGCTGCACCGGCGAGCACGATCAGGTCGGCGAGCGACACCTTCTTGCCGCCCGTCTGCGCATCGTTGAACGCCTTCTGCACGCCTTCGAGCGTTTCGAGCACCGCGGCAAGTGCCGCCGGCTGGTTCACTTCCCAGTCCTTCTGCGGGGCGAGGCGGATGCGCGCGCCGTTCGCGCCGCCGCGCTTGTCCGAACCGCGGAACGTGGAAGCCGACGCCCACGCGGTCGACACGAGCTGCGCGACCGACAGCCCCGACGCGAGCACCTTCGCCTTCAGCGCCGCGACGTCGGCGGCGTCGATCAGTGGGTGGTCGACGGCCGGGATCGGGTCTTGCCACAGCAGTTGCTCGGCCGGCACTTCCGGGCCCAGATAGCGCGCACGCGGACCCATGTCGCGGTGCGTGAGCTTGAACCAGGCGCGCGCGAACGCGTCGGCGAACTCGGCCGGGTTCTCGTAGAAGCGGCGCGAGATCTTCTCGTAGGCCGGGTCGAAACGCAGCGACAGGTCGGTCGTCAGCATCGTCGGGCGATGCTTCTTCGCCGGATCGAACGCATCGGGAATCACCTCGTCGGCGCCCTTCGCAACCCACTGGTGCGCGCCGGCCGGGCTCTTCGTCAGTTCCCATTCATAGCCGAACAGGTGCTTGAAGAAGTCGTTGCTCCACTTCGTCGGTGTCGACGTCCACGTGACTTCGAGGCCGCTCGTGATCGCGTCGCGGCCCTTGCCCGATGCGTACGTGCTCTTCCAGCCGAGGCCCTGCTGCTCGATGGCCGCCGCTTCCGGCTCGGGGCCGACGTTCGTGGCGGGGCCGGCGCCGTGCGTCTTGCCGAACGTGTGGCCGCCGGCGATCAGCGCGACCGTCTCTTCGTCGTTCATCGCCATCCGCGCGAACGTCTCGCGGATGTCGCGGGCCGCCGCGACCGGGTCGGGGTTGCCGTCGGGGCCTTCCGGGTTCACGTAGATGAGGCCCATCTGCACGGCCGCGAGCGGGTTCTCGAGATCACGGTCGCCCGAGTAGCGGCTGTTCGGGCCGCCGCTCAGTTCCAGCCAGATCTTTTCCGAACCCCAGTAGACGTCGTCCGGTTCCCATGTGTCGACGCGGCCGCCCGCGAAGCCGAAGGTCTTGAAGCCCATCGATTCGAGCGCGACGTTGCCGGTCAGGATCATCAGGTCGGCCCACGAGATGTTGCGGCCGTACTTCTGCTTGATCGGCCATAACAGCCGGCGCGCCTTGTCGAGGTTGCCGTTGTCCGGCCAGCTGTTCAGCGGGGCGAAGCGCTGTTGCCCGCCGCCCGCGCCGCCGCGGCCGTCGGCGGTCCGGTACGTGCCGGCGCTGTGCCAGGCCATCCGGATGAACAGGCCGCCGTAGTGGCCGAAGTCGGCCGGCCACCAGTCCTGCGACGTGGTCATCAGCGCCTGCAGATCGCGCTTCACCGCCGCGAGGTCGAGCTTCTTGAACGCTTCCGCGTAGTCGAAATCCTTGTCCATCGGATCGGACAGCGCCGAGTGCCGGTGCAGGATGTTGAGATTGAGCTGGTTCGGCCACCAGTCCCTGTTCGACGTGCCGCCGGCCGCCGTATGGTTGAACGGACACTTCGATTCGGTCGACATGCTTTTTTCTCCTTTGCTTGACTCGTAAGCCCCCACTTGCCGGGCGCGGTTCATGGAGCATTGCGGGGGATGAAACGGAACAGGTTGATCCTGTCGTACTACGGGGTGTCAGGCCGCGCGGCCTTCGATGCGGGTTGCGGGACTTCGGACATGCAACGCTCCCTCATGGCTGAACGGCGGTGAGTCGGGGAACATCGAACCTGCATGCAACGGCACTCATCCGCCATACGTACGGTCCGCCAGGTACGCGAACGCAATCGGGCGCAGGCTCCGGGCCGCGGCCCTCGCACGATTGACGACCTCGTCGCGCGACGGGATGTTCCGCTGCGCGTGCTGCAGTACCGACCGCATCATGACATCCTCCTTTGACGCTTGCATTCAACGTGCGAATCGAACCGCCGATCCGACGCAATCCATGGAAATGATTCTAATTACGTCTATCGATAATTTGAATTTAATAAATTTCATCTATTCGATAGGCAAAAATAAACGGGGTCGCCAGACCCCGTTCATCCGCCTGCCTCGGGAGCACTGCTCCCTGATCAGTTCACTCAGTTCATCGTCGCCGGCATGTCGAGCTTCGCGACGCCCGGCAGCTCGCACGCGGCGATCGCCTCGCTGATCGCGTCGATCGCGGGCATCCGCGTGAAGCTCTTGCGCCACACCAGCACGACGCGGCGATCCGGCACCGGTTCGTTGAACGGCACGTACGACAGCAACTCGGCGTCGGGGCCGTTCGCGCGCGGACCAACCTCGGCGACCGACATCCGCGGCAGCACCGTGATGCCGACGCCGCTCGCGACCATATGGCGAATCGTTTCGAGCGATGAGCCCTCGAAGGTCTTCTGGATGCCGTCGGCCGTCTGCGAGAAGCGCATCAGCTCCGGGCACACGCCGAGCACGTGATCGCGGAAGCAATGGCCGTTGCCGAGCAGCAGCATGGTTTCCTGCTTCAGGTCCTCGGCGTCGATTTCCTCGCGCTTCTCCCACGGATGGCCAGCCGGCAGCGCGACGACGAACGGCTCGTCGTACAGCGGCCGCACCATCAGGCCGGTTTCGGGGAACGGCAGCGCCATGATCGCGGCGTCGATCTCGCCCTGCTTCAGCAGTTCGAGCAGCTTCAGCGTGTAGTTTTCCTGCAGCATCAGCGGCATCTGCGGCACGCGCTGGATCATCTGCTTGACGAGCGTCGGCAGCAGGTACGGCCCGATCGTGTAGATCACGCCGAGCCGGAACGGGCCGACGAGCGGGTCCTTGCCCTGCTTCGCGATCTCCTTGATCGCGAAGGTCTGCTCGAGCACGCGCTGCGCCTGCGTGACGATCTGGTCGCCGATCGGGGTCACGCTCACCTCGCTCGCGCCGCGCTCGAAAATCTGCACGTTGAGCTCGTCTTCGAGCTTCTTGATCGCCACCGACAGCGTCGGCTGGCTCACGAAGCACGCTTCGGCCGCGCGACCGAAGTGCCGTTCGCGCGCGACCGCGACGATGTATTTCAATTCAGTCAGGGTCATTGTGGGTCAATCAGGGATATACAGGCGATAGGTTTAATTTATACACCCGTTGGCACCGGTTCGCCAAGTTTCTCTGTATCGCAACACGCCGAATCAGCGCTGCATGGCGGTTTTAAATCCGACCCTGAATGCGCGAATCAGGCCTTCAGATATTGCTCGCGCGCGCCGAGCCAGCGGGCGAGATGCTGCGTGACCACGTCGGGATACGCGGCGATCAGCCGCGCCGCCGCGTCGCGGGCCGGATCGATCAGCCAGCCGTCGGTCTCGAGGTTCGCGAAGCGCAGCATCGCCGCGCCGGACTGGCGCGCGCCGAGGAATTCGCCGGGGCCGCGGATCTCGAGGTCGCGCCGCGCGATCTCGAAGCCGTCGGTCGTCTCGCGCATCGTCTTCAGCCGCTCGCGGCCGGTCAGCGACAGCGGGCCCGTGTACAGCAGCACGCACACCGACGCCGCGGTGCCGCGCCCGACGCGGCCGCGCAGCTGGTGCAACTGCGCGAGGCCGAAGCGCTCCGCGTGCTCGATCACCATCAGCGAGGCATTCGGCACGTCGACGCCGACTTCGATCACGGTCGTCGCGACGAGCAGTTGCACGTCGTTGCGCGTGAAGGCCTCCATCACGGCCGCCTTGTCGGCCGGCGACAGCCGCCCGTGCACGAGCCCGACCTTCAGCTCGGGCAGTGCCGCGGCCAGCGTTTCATAGGTTTCGACGGCCGTCTGCAGCTGCAGCGTCTCGCTCTCCTCGATCAGCGGACACACCCAGTACACCTGGCGGCCGGTCAGCGCGGCCTCGCGCACGCGGGCGATCACCTCCTCGCGCCGCGCGTCGCCGACGAGGCGCGTCAACACCGGCGTGCGGCCCGGCGGCAGCTCGTCGATCGTCGACACCTCAAGGTCCGCGTAATACGTCATCGCGAGCGTGCGCGGGATCGGCGTGGCCGACATCATCAGCTGGTGCGGCTGGAAATCGCGCGCGCCGTTGGCCGCGTTCGCGGCCTTCGCGCGCAGCGCGAGACGCTGCTCGACGCCGAAGCGGTGCTGCTCGTCGACGATCACGAGGCCGAGCCGCGCGAATTCGACGGTGTCCTGGATGATCGCGTGCGTGCCGATCACGAGCTGCGCGGTGCCGAGCGCCGCGGCCTCGATCGCCGCGCGCTTCTCCTTCGCCTTCAGGCTGCCCGCGAGCCATGCGACCGTGACGCCGAGCGGTTCGAGCCACGCGCGCAGCTTGCGCGCGTGCTGTTCCGCGAGGATTTCGGTCGGCGCCATCAGCGCGGCCTGGTAGCCGGCGTCGATCGCCTGCGCGGCCGCCAGCGCCGCGACGACCGTCTTGCCGCTGCCGACGTCGCCCTGCAGCAGCCGCTGCATCGGGTGCGCGAGCGTGAGGTCGTGCGCGATCTCGTCGACGACGCGCGACTGCGCGCCCGTCAGCGTGAACGGCAGCGCCGCGTAAAGACGTGTGGTCAGCGCATCGGCATCGGTCGCGGCGCGACGCGGCATCGCGGGCGCCGCGCGCGTGCGGCGCTCCTCGTGCGCGCGCTTGAGCGACAGTTGCTGCGCGAGCAGCTCCTCGAACTTGATGCGGGTCCACGCCGGATGCGAGCCGTCCATCAGCGCGGCTTCGTCGGAATCGACGGCCGGGTGGTGCAGGATGCGCACGGCCTGCGCGAGCGTCGGCACGCCGAGCGGCTTCAGGTAGTCGCGCTCGATCTCGGGCGGCAGCAGCTCGGGCAGCGGCGTGCGCTCGACCGCGTTCTCGATCGCCTTGCGCAGATACGCCTGCGACACGCCGGCCGTGCTCGGATAGACGGGCGTGAGCACCTGCGGCAGCGGCGCATCGGCCTCGACGACGCGCACGGCCGGATGCACCATCTCCATCCCGAAGAAGCCGCCGCGGACGTCGCCGCGCACGCGCAGCCGCTGGCCGACGGCCATCTGCTTGACCTGCGAGCCGTAGAAATTGAGGAAGCGCAGCACGAGCTGCTCGCCGTCGTCGTCCTGGATCTTCACGACGAGCTGCCGACGCGGCCGGTAGGCGACCTCGTTGTCGAACACGACGCCTTCGGTCTGCGCGATGCCGCCCGGCAGCAGTTCGCCGATCGGCGTGAGCGTGGTTTCGTCTTCGTAGCGCATCGGCAGATGCAGCACGAGATCGATCGAGCGCGTGAGGCCGAGCTTCGCGAGCTTGTCGACGGTCTTCACGGGTTTGTCGGCGGCCGGCTTCTTCTTGCGTTTCGCACCGGATGGTCCCGCTGCACCCGCTTCGTCGCCTCCCGCGCCCGGTTCGGCGTCGGGTGCGGCAGCGGCCGGCTGCGCGAGCCGCCCGTCGGCACCGCGCTTCGGGCCCGTGCGCCGCGGCGCGATACCGCGCGGTGACTCGTGCTCCCCCGCGCTGCGCGCGGGTAACGCGGCATCGTCCGCGTCGAACGGATCGGCGGAATCGGCAACGGCGGCGGTGGAACGGCGTGGTGACACAGGCATCGGATCGTCTGGGTGCTTCGCAAGGCAAGTACAATAGCGGCTTTCACGTCGTCCGAACGAACGACGCCGGCCAGGCCGCGCATCCCGCCATCATAGCGGCTCGCGCGCCCCATTCATGCGTTTCCGCCTTGTCGGCGGCGCCCGCCGGCCGTTTCGAACCAGCCCGCATGTTCACGCTTTCCGATTTCGATTTCAATCTGCCTCCCGAGCTGATTGCGCAAACCGCGCTGCCCGACCGTACCGCGAGCCGCCTGCTCGAGGTCGACGGCACCGTCGAGCCCGCGCGCCTCGTCGACCGCCGCTTCGCCGAGCTGCCGTCGTGCATCGCGCCCGGCGACCTGCTCGTGTTCAACGATACCAAGGTCCTGAAGGCACGCTTCTTCGGCCAGAAGGCCAGCGGCGGCAAGATCGAGGTACTGATCGAGCGCGTGACCGGCACGCACACCGCGCTCGCGCAGATCCGCGCGAGCAAGTCGCCGGGCGCCGGCACGACGCTGCGCCTCGCCGACGCGTTCGACGTGACGGTCGGCGAGCGCGTCGAGCCGTTCTTCACGCTGATCTTCCCCGAGCCGTGCCTCGACCTGATCGAGCAGTTCGGCCGCCTGCCGCTGCCGCCCTATATCGAGCACGATCCGGACGCGACCGACGAAACGCGCTACCAGACCGTCTATGCGAGCAATCCGGGCGCGGTCGCCGCGCCCACGGCCGGGCTCCATTTCGACCAGCCGCTGCTCGAGCAGCTCGACGCGATGGGCGTCGAGCGCGCGACGCTGACGCTGCACGTCGGCGCCGGCACGTTCCAGCCGGTGCGCGTCGAGAACCTCGCCGAGCACAAGATGCACAGCGAGTGGTACGACCTGCCGCAGTCGCTCGTCGACAAGATCGCCGCGACCCGCGCGCGCGGCGGCAACGTGATCGCGGTCGGCACGACCTCGATGCGCGCGCTCGAAGCCGCGGCGCGCAGCGCCGACGCAGCCGGCCGCCCGCTCGCGGCGACGCAGGCCGAGACCGACATCTTCATCACGCCCGGCTACGCTTTCCGGATCGTCGACCGGCTCGTCACGAACTTCCACCTGCCGAAGTCGACACTGCTGATGCTGGTGTCGGCGTTCGCGGGCGTCGAGACGATCCGCGCCGCGTACCGGCACGCGATCGACGCACGCTACCGCTTCTTCAGCTACGGCGACGCGATGCTGCTCACGCGGCGCGACACGCCGGAGGCGCCGCGCGCGTAAGCGCGGCAGGTGCGAAGACACGCCGGCCCGCGACCGCGCTGCGGCCGCTGCGCGTCGCGCCGTCGCGCCGTTGCCCCCGCGCCGTCGCCCCCGTTTTGCTGCGGTACGCGCTACGATGGCGCGCACCCGCTTTTCCCCGCCGCCGGTTGTCCGGCGGCGTTTCCAACATGCGCCGGACTGTTCTCCGGTGGCAAGGAGAATGACGCGATGACCGAAGGTTCATCCCACGATACGCACGCTCATCCGCACGCCCCCGTGCAGGACCGCCCCGCGAACGGGCTCGAATTCGAACTGCTGACGACCGACGGCCATGCGCGCCGCGGCCGCGTGAAGCTCAACCACGGCGTGGTCGAGACGCCGATCTTCATGCCGGTCGGCACGTACGGCACCGTGAAGGCGATCCAGCCGCGCGAGCTGCACGAGATCAAGGCCCAGATCATCCTCGGCAACACGTTCCACCTGTGGCTGCGCCCGGGCCTCGACACGATCGACGCGCACGGCGGCCTGCACGGCTTCATGGGCTGGAACAAGCCGATCCTGACGGACTCGGGCGGCTTCCAGGTGTTCTCGCTCGGCGACCTGCGCAAGATCACCGAGGACGGCGTGACGTTCGCATCGCCGATCAACGGCGACAAGCTGTTCCTGTCGCCGGAAGTGTCGATGCAGATCCAGAAGGTGTTGAACTCGGACATCGTGATGCAGTTCGACGAGTGCACGCCGTACGCGACCAACGGCGTGCCGACCACGCACAAGGAAGCGGCCGACTCGATGCGCATGTCGCTGCGCTGGGCGAAGCGCTCGCTCGACGAGTTCGACCGGCTCGGCAACCCGAACGCTCTCTTCGGGATCGTCCAGGGCGGGATGTTCGAGGACCTGCGCGACGAATCGCTCGCGGGCCTCGCGGAGCTCGGCTTCCACGGCCTCGCGATCGGCGGGCTGTCGGTCGGCGAGCCGAAGGAAGACATGATGCGCGTGCTGCGGCACGTCGGCCCGAAGCTGCCGGCGCACAAGCCGCACTACCTGATGGGCGTCGGGACGCCGGAGGACCTGGTCGAGGGCGTCGCGAACGGCATCGACATGTTCGACTGCGTGATGCCGACCCGCAACGCGCGCAACGGCTGGCTGTTCACGCGCTTCGGCGACGTGAAGATCCGCAACGCGACGCACAAGAACTCGCTGAAGCCGCTCGACGCGAGCTGCACGTGCTACACGTGCCAGAATTTCTCGCGCGGCTACCTGCATCACCTGCACCGCGTCGGCGAAATCCTCGGCGCGCAGCTCAACACGATCCACAACCTGCACTACTACCTGCAGCTGATGAGCGAGATCCGCGACGCGATCGAGACCCATACGTTCGACGCATTCCGCCAGCGCTTCGCGGAGGATCGCGCGAGAGGGGTCGACTGACGGGCCGGCGGCCCGCAGCGCGCCCATCACATAGGACGTGTACTAAATAATGCGTTCCGGGTGCCCGTCGCGACCGCCAAACATTACAATCGCCTTTCCAAACGAGTCGCAACGGCGTCGTTTCACGCTTAACAGCTTGATCCGAAAGCGCATTTGCCGAGCCGTTCGCGCATGGGGCCGGTGGTAGAATAACCGGCTTATTTTTCGATCTTCCCCTACGGAGAGACCAACGTGCCGTTCATTTCCAATGCCTTCGCGCAAGGCGCCGGTGGCGCCGAATCGAGCCTGATGAGCTTCCTGCCGCTCATCCTGATGTTCGCGGTGCTGTACTTCATCATGATCCGTCCGCAGATGAAGCGCCAGAAGGAACACCGCAACATGCTCGCGGCCATGGCGAAGGGCGACGAAGTCGTCACGAGCGGCGGCCTCGTCGGCAAGGTGACGAAGGTCACCGAAGGCTACATCGGCGTCGAAATCGCCGAAGGCACCGAAATCACCGTGCAGAAGGCTGCGGTCACGACCATTCTGCCGAAGGGCACGATCAAGTCGCTGTAAGGTTTTCACCGAGCGTCCGGCTCCCCGCGCCGTGCCCGCCTGACAGCGCGGGCCGCCGCGGCGCCGGACGCGACGCTTTCACGCCAACCACCCGTTCGGCCCCCTCATGAATCGTTATCCACTCTGGAAATATGTCGTGATGGTCGTGGCGCTCGCCATCGGCCTTCTGTACACATTGCCCAACTTCTTCGGTGAAGCGCCGGCGGTGCAGGTGTCGAGCGGCAAGGCCACGGTCAAGCTCGACTCGACCACGCTGACCCAGGTCGAATCCGCGCTCGCGTCCGCGCAGATCACGCCGGACGACGTCACCTTCGAGAACACGGCGTCCAACGCGAACATCCGCGTGCGCCTGAAGGACACCGATACGCAGCTGCGCGTCAAGGACCTGCTGCAGAAATCGCTGAACACCGACCCGAACGATCCGCAGTACGTCGTCGCACTGAACCTGCAGAGCGCGTCGCCGCGCTGGCTGACCGCGCTGCACGCCCTGCCGATGTATCTCGGCCTCGACCTGCGCGGCGGTGTGCATTTCCTGCTCCAGGTCGACATGACGGGCGCGCTCACCAAGAAGCTCGACTCCGACGCGTCCGACGCCCGTGCGCTGCTGCGTGACAAGAACATCCGCGACGGCGGCGTGAGCCGCGTCGACCAGTCCGTCGTCGTCAACTTCAGCGACGCGCAAACGGCCGAAGACGCCCGCAAGGTGCTCGCCGCGTCGGTCACCGAACTGCAATGGGCGACCCAGCCCGGCGGCGGCGGCACGCAAGTCGTCGGCACGTTCACGCCGGCCGTGCAGAAGGCCGTCGAGGACGCCGCGCTCAAGCAGAACCTGACCACGCTCCACAACCGCGTGAACGAACTCGGCGTGTCCGAGCCGATCCTGCAGCAGCAGGGCAACGACCGTATCGTCGTCGAACTGCCGGGCGTGCAGGACACCGCGAAGGCGAAGGACATCATCGGCCGCACCGCGACGCTCGAGGCGCGCCTCGCCGATCCGCTCAACACGCACCCGAACCCGAACGACCCCGTGCCGCCGGGCGAGGAGCTGTTCACGCAGGGCAACCAGGCGCCCGTGCTGCTGAAGAAGGAAGTGATCTTCACCGGCGACCGCATCATCGATGCGTCGGCCGGCTTCGACGAACACCAGCGTCCGTCGGTCAACATCCGCCTCGACTCGGCGGGCGGCCGCTCGGTGCGCGCGGTGTCGCGCGAGAACATCGGCAAGCCGATGGCGATGGTGCTGTTCGAGAAGGGCAAGGGCGAGGTGCTGACGGTCGCGACGATCCAGTCCGAACTCGGCGACCGCTTCCAGATCACGGGCCAGCCGACGCCGCAGGCGGCGGCCGACCTCGCGCTGCTGCTGCGCGCCGGTTCGCTCGCCGCACCGATGGACATCATCGAGGAACGCACGATCGGCCCGAGCCTCGGCGCGGACAACATCAAGATGGGCGTCCACTCGGTGATCTGGGGCTTCTGCGCGATCGCCGTGTTCATGATCGCGTACTACATGCTGTTCGGCGTGATCTCGGTGATCGGCCTGTCGGTGAACCTGCTGCTGCTCGTCGCGGTGCTGTCGCTGATGCAGGCGACGCTGACGCTGCCCGGTATCGCCGCTATCGCACTCGCGCTCGGCATGGCGATCGACTCGAACGTGCTGATCAACGAGCGCGTGCGTGAAGAACTGCGCGCCGGCCAGCCGCCGCAGCTCGCGATCCAGGCCGGTTACGCGCATGCGTGGGCGACGATTCTCGACTCGAACGTCACGACGCTGATCGCCGGCCTCGCGCTGCTCGCGTTCGGTTCGGGCCCGGTTCGCGCATTCGCGATCGTGCACTGCCTCGGCATCCTGACGTCGATGTTCTCCGCGGTGTTCTTCTCGCGCGGGATCGTCAACCTCTGGTACGGCGGCCGCAAGAAGCTGAAGTCGCTCGCGATCGGCCAGGTGTGGAAGCCGGAAGGCGCCACGGCCGGTGCCGCAGGCGCAGCGTTCGGCGCGGCCGACGAATCGACCGACACCGCGCGCGCCGCGAAGCTCGCCGCTCCCGCGAAGGGCGACGCACCGCGCGCCGGCAAGCCGCAGCTGCGCAACCGCGCGCAGCAAGGCGTGTCGCCGAAGAAACCGGGCTCGACCCAATAAGGCCCCGGAGACGAAGCCATGGAATTTTTCCGCATCCGTAAAGACATTCCGTTCATGCGGCACGCGCTGGTGTTCAACGTGATCTCGCTGGTCACGTTCCTCGCCGCCGTGTTCTTCCTGTTCCACCGCGGGCTGCACCTGTCCGTCGAATTCACCGGCGGCACGGTGATCGAGGTCCAGTATCAGCAGGCCGCGCAGCTCGAACCCGTGCGCGACACGCTCGGCAAGCTCGGCTATGCCGATGCGCAGGTGCAGAACTTCGGCACCTCGCGCAACGTGCTGATCCGCCTGCAGCTGAAGGAAGGCCTGACGTCCGCGCAGCAGAGCGACCAGGTGATGACCGCGCTGAAGGCGCAAAGCCCCGACGTGACGCTGCAGCGCGTCGAGTTCGTCGGCCCGCAGGTCGGCCGCGAGCTTGCGACCGACGGTCTCCTCGCGCTCGCGTGCGTGGTGATCGGCATCGTGATCTACCTGTCGATCCGCTTCGAATGGAAGTACGCGGTCGCCGGTATCATCGCGAACCTGCACGACGTCGTGATCATTCTCGGCTTCTTCGCGTTCTTCCAGTGGGAGTTCTCGCTGGCGGTGCTCGCGGCGATCCTCGCGGTGCTCGGCTACTCGGTCAACGAGTCGGTCGTCATCTTCGACCGGATCCGCGAAACGTTCCGCCGCGAACGCAAGATGAGCGTGCAGGAAGTGATCAACCACGCGATCACGACCACGATGTCGCGGACGATCATCACGCACACGTCGACGGAAATGATGGTGCTGTCGATGTTCTTCTTCGGCGGCCCGACGCTGCACTACTTCGCGCTCGCGCTGACGGTCGGCATCATGTTCGGCATCTACTCGTCGGTGTTCGTCGCGGGCTCGCTCGCGATGTGGCTCGGCATCAAGCGCGAAGACCTCATCAAGGAAAAGAAGACCGCGCACGATCCGGACGATCCGAACGCGGGCGCGCAGGTTTAAGCGCCGTATCGCTTCGGCTGATACCGGAAGGCCGGTCCCTCGTGGACCGGCCTTTTTTCATGGGCGAGCCGCCGCCCTCCTCGTCCGTCGCGACTGCACGGACCGTCGGCTACAATCGCGTCACCGTCCCGCCCCGCCACCCGCCGAAGCCGCGGTCCTCATGATGCCAGCCACGCGTGTCGTTCATCGCATCGTCGCCTGGAGTACCGGCGCAGCCGCCGCGGCTGCGTTCGTTGCATGCGCATCGGCCGCGCGCGCGCAATCCGCGTCCGCGCCGCCTGCCGTCCCGCCTGCCGTCCCGCCTGCGGCCCCGTCCGCGGCCGCGGCGGCCGCTGCTGCCGCCGCGTCGCAACCGTCACCCTGCCCGCCCGACTGGGAACCGCAGCTCTGCGAACTGAAGGCCGCGGTCGACGTGCTGAAGAAGCAGCACCTGACCGACGTCGACATCGGCGCGCTGCTCGACGCCACCGTGCACGACGGGATCAAGACGCTGCCGCACGCGCGCTTCTTCAACGCGAAGGAGGAGCAGGAACGGCGCGACGACGAGCGCCGCGCGCGCGACGGCACGCCGGGCATCGGCATCGTGTTCGAGACACGGCCCGACGGGCTGCACATCCTCGACGTCATCCCCGACGCGCCCGCCGAACAGGCCGGCGTGCGGCCCGACGATCTCGTCGTCGCGATGAACGACCGGAGCGTCGTCGGCATCGACAGCAGCGAGGTCGTGAAACTCGCGAAGGGCGACGCGGGCGTGCCGCTGAAGCTCACGGTCCGGCGCGGTCCGAACCACGCGACGCTGACCTTCGCGCCGGTCCGCGCGATCGTCCGGCCACACCCGGCGACGACGAAGCGGCTCGCCGGAGACATCCTGTACACGCGGCTGTCGAGCTTTCCGGAGCCCGCGGTCGGCAGCTATATCGACGCGGTGCAGGCCGCGCGCCGCGCGGGGCCGCCGGTGAAAGGCGTGATCCTCGACCTGCGCATCAACGGCGGCGGCGCGCTGAATGCGGCGATCGGCATCACCGCGCTGTTCGCCGGGCGCGACCGTACCGCGATGATCACGCTCGAGCGCGACGGCACGAAGCGCCGCCGCTTCACGACCAACTGGCCCGACTACGAACTGCCGGTCATGCGCGGCCAGGATCCGCTCGCGCCGCTGCAGGCCGACGACTGGTGGCGCACCGTGCCGCTCGTGGTGCTCGTCGACGGACAGAGCGCGTCGGCCGCCGAAGCGACGGCGGCGGCACTGAAGGATCTCGGCCGCGCGCGGCTGCTCGGGATGCCGACCTACGGAAAGGGACTCGCGCAGACCGGCGTCGACCTGATCGACGGCACGCGCCTCGCTTTCACGTTCGCGCGCAACCTGCGGCCGAACGGCTGCCCGATGGACGGCTACGGCGTCGTGCCGGACTGGCTCGTGCCGCCGCGCCGCGACTCGGACGTCGACGGCGTGCTGCTGTGGTACCGCGAAGTCGATCTCGCCCGCGCGCCGTATGCGGACCGGCTCGCACCCGACCCGTTCGCGCAGGTTCGCAAGGCACGGCAGGCACTGCGCGAAGCCCGCGTGCGCGCGAAGATCGATACGGCGAAGAGCGCGGCGCTTCCGCAGCGCGAATTCGGCACGGCAAGTGACTGGCAGCTCCGGCAAGCGCTCGACGCGCTCGCCGGCCGCCCGGTGCAGACCGTCGCTGCACCGGCGCAACTGATGCCGGCGCAGCCGGTATGCGAGCGCGGCGAGCACTGACGTGCCGTCGGACCGACCGCATCGGCCGCGGTGGTAGATTGAACGCTCCGTCACCTCCGGACCGAAGCCGATGACACACGCCAGACCACGCCGCTCCATCCGCGCATTCCTCGAACATCCGCTCGCCGTGGGAATCGCCTGTGCACTGATCGGCAGCGCCAGCACCTGGATCGTCAACCACGAGATGGCGCGCGCCGACGAGCAGCGCAAGGCCTTCGATGAAGCGTGGGGTCGAGCCGAGCTTTTCGCCGAGAAGCAGGCACGGTACGACGATGTCGCGGCACTCGACGCGCTGGCGGCAGAGATGCCGCAAAACCCGGTGTCGGCGCTCCTCCGGAAGCACTATCGCGCGCTCGGTGCCGATGCGCAACGTGCTCGAGACGACGCACGCGATGCACTGGCCACTCGGCGCCTGCTGCTCTCGAAACCACAGTACGACGCCACTCACCGCTTCATCGAAACGGTATCCGCGACGAACCCGGCCGGCCGGCAGAACATCCCGGCCGATCTCGAAACGCTGCGCGCGACGGCAAAGACGCTGCGCGATACCGACGGCTGATCGACGGCCGCCCTTCCCGATCACCGGAACCCGAACCGCCGCCGCAACACCACCAGCGCCGCGAGGCTCAGCACGGCCGCGAACATCAGGTAGAAGCTCGGCGCGGTCTTCATCCCGGTCGCGCGGATCAGCCATGCGATGATGAACGGCCCGAAGCCGCCGAAGATCGTCACCGCGACGTTATACGCAAGCGACATCCCGGTCGTGCGCGTCTGCACCGGAAACACTTCGGACAGTAGCCCCGGCAGCGCCGCGAAATAGCCGGTCATCAGGAACGCGAGCAGTACCTGCAGCGCGATCAGCGTGCCGAAGCCCGGATGCGCGACGAGATACGCGAACGCCGGATAGATCAGCACGAGAATGCCGACGGCCGGCGCGAGCATCACGCGCACGCGGCCGTAACGATCCGACCAGTGGCCGACGAGCGGCGCGAACGCCATCTGGATCACGCCGACGACGAGGATCGCCGCGAACGCGGCCGACGGCGCGAGGCCGAGCTGCTTCACGCCGTAGGTCGGCATGAACAGCACGAGATAGGTCGCGACGGTGCCGAGCACCACCACGCCCATCGCGGCGACGAGCCGCGCCTTGTGCGACGCGAACGTGTCGCGCAGCGGGCTCGCGGTGCTTTCCGCCGCGAGGAATTCGGGCGTCTCGTCGACCTTCGAGCGGATGTAGTACGCGACGGGCCCGAGCAGCAGTCCGAAAAAGAACGGGATGCGCCAGCCCCACGCGGCCATCTGCTCGGCCGTGAGCTGCGCGTTCAGCACGGTGCCGAAACCCGCCGCGAGCAGCGTCGTGAGCCCCTGGCTCGCGACCTGCCAGCTCGCGAAGAAACCGCGCCGCCCGGGCACATGCTCGGCCAGGAACGCGGTCGCGCTGCCGAATTCGCCGCCGGCCGAAAAGCCCTGCATCAATCGCGCGGCGACGAGGATCAGCGGCGCCGCGACGCCGATCGTCCGGTAGGTCGGCAGTACCGCGATGACCAGCGTGCCGGCCATCATCAGCAGGATCGACAGCGTGAGCGCGGCCTTGCGGCCCGCGCGGTCGGCGTACGCGCCGAGCACGATCGCGCCGAGCGGGCGCATGAAGAACGACACGCCGAACGTGCCGAGCGTGAGCAGCAGCGACACGGTGTCGTTGCCGGCCGGAAAGAACAGCTTCGAGATCGTCACCGCGAAGAAGCCGTAGACGACGAGGTCGAACCATTCGAGCGCGTTGCCGATCGACGCGGCGACCACCGCGCGCCATACGCGCGACGACGAAGCAATGGAGCTGGACTGCGTGACGGCGTGCATCGGCGATCTCCTTGTCGTTGTACGTTCTGTCCGACGCGTCCGTTCTCGCGCCGCGAGCTGTGCGCACGATTATAGGCGCGCAAAAAAACCGCCGCGCCCCCGAACAACGGGAGCGCGGCGGCTGGCACGCGACGGGCCGGCGAGCGTGACGCGGCGGCCGGCCCGGCCGGGCGCGTTACTGCTGCTTGACGGCTTCGGCCGTGATCAGCAGCTTCGTCTTCATCTTGAAGCCGTACTGCTTGCCGTAGTCGAGGCCGAAATCGTCGCGGCTGAATTCGCCGACCGCGTCGACGCCGCACACTTCACGCTTGAGCATCGGATGCGGCATGCACTTGAACGAATCGATCTTCAGCGTGAGCGGCTTCGTGACGCCGTGCAGCGTCAGGTTGCCGACCACCGACACCGGCTTGTCGCCGTCGAACTTGATGGTGCCCTTGTAGTTCGCCTGCGGGAACTTGGAGACGTCGAAGAACTCGGCCGTCTGCAGGTGCTCGTCGAGCTTCGCGCTGCCCGTCTGGATCGACGCGACGTCGGTCGTCACGTCGACCGTGCCGGTCTTCGCCGCGCGGTCGAGCGTCACGCTGCCGCTCGACTTGTCGAACTTGCCGCGCCAGACCGACAGGCCGCCGAAGTGGTCGGCCTCGAAGCTCGGGTACGTGTGGCTCGGGTCGAACTGGTACGTCGCGCTGTCGGCGAATGCCGAGAACGACAGCGAGGCGGCCAGCGCGCCCGCGGCGATGATCAGATGCTTTTTCAAATGCTTTCTCCTTGGAACAGCGCCGCGCCCTCGCGCGGCATTCGGGGTGATGCGACAGCCCGCCGCTTACTTCGTGGCGACGAGATGGAACTTGATCTGCACTTCGTCGGCGACGATCGACGTGTCCTTCCACTCGCCGGTGCCGACGTTGAACGCCGAACGCTTGATCGGCAGCACGCCGTCGAAGGTCTGCGTCGCGCCGCTCTGCGTGACCGTGACGGGCACGGTGACGGTCTCGGACTTGCCCTTGATCGTCAGCTTGCCGGTCACGTTGTACTTGTTGCCGCCGGCCGGCGCGATCGCCGACGACGCGAAGGTCGCCTGCGGATACGCCTTCGCGTCGAACCAGTCCTTGCCCGTGACCTGCTCGTTGTACATCTTGTCGCCGAGGTCGAAGCTCGCGATGTCGATCGACATTTGCGCGCTGCCCTGCGCCGCCTTCGCGGGGTCGAACTTCACCTGCGCGGAGAACTTCTTGAACGCGCCTTCGGTCGGCACGTTCATCTGCTTCGACACGGCGGACACCTTGCTCTTCGAGAGATCGACGTCGGCATGCGCCGCGGCCGACGCGACAAGTGACACCGCGGCGAACGCGGTCAGCATGGAGCGGGAGAAAGACACTTTCATGGGATCCTTCATTTGGCGGAGGGAAGCATCCGCGACAGCAGGCCGTCGCGGTCCAACAACTGGTGCTTGAGCGCCGCGAGCACGTGCATGGCGACGAGCGCAAGCAGAATGTAATTCAAGGACACGTGCAGCGTCTTGAAGGTTTCCTTCAGCACCGGATCGGGATCGATCAGGCGCGGCAGCGGCACGATGCCGAGGTAGACGACCGGGATGTTCGACGCCGAGCTGTACAGGTAGCCCGTTACCGGGATCACGATCATCAGCACGTACAGCAGCATGTGCACGCCGTGCGACACCGCGCGCTGCCACGCCGGCGTGTCGCCCGGCAGCGGCGGCGGCACGTGGGTCGCGCGCCACAGCACGCGCACGACGGCCAGTGCGAACACCGTCACGCCGATCCACTTGTGCCACGAGAAGTACTTCAGCTTCGTCGGCGTGAAGCCGGGGATGTCGGTCATGACCCAGCCGAGTGCGAAGCCGCAGACGATCAGCAGCGCGATCAGCCAGTGCAGCGCGATCGCGGTGTGCGCGTAGCGTGCCGGCCCGGCCGGCGGCGATTTCGATGCCATCTTGGATTCCTCAGTTGAGCGAACGGCTGCGCCGGCCCATTCGTCCGACGCTTGTCAAGGCCGCCATGCTACCGCAACCTTTTGCCACGCGCGGACTCTGAGGACACGCGCGCCAGCCGGCTGCCAGGTTTACGCCATGTTACCGACCGGTCACGCGGCAACCGGGCGTTGACACGTCGAAAAAGCCGTTTTGGTAAGATTGGCGCGGGTTCCGGCCCCGTCGACGCGTCTCCCGCCCGTCGCACAACCGCTTTTCCCATGCAACGACACGACCTGATTGCCTGCCACGAATGCGACGCACTGTTGCATAAACCGCACCTCGCGCGCCGCGAAATCGCACGCTGCCCGCGCTGCGACGCGCTGCTCTATCGCGACAGCACCACGCAGATCGAGCGAATCAGCGCGCTGGCGGTCGCGGCGCTCGTCACGTTCATCATCGCGCAGGGGTTCCCGATCCTCGAAATGGACCTGAACGGCACCCGCGTGCAGACGACGCTGATCGGCGCGATCGACGCGCTGTGGCATCAGGACATGGAGATCGTCGGCGTGATGGTGTTCTGTTCGACCGTGCTGTTCCCGCTCGTCGAGATGGCCGCGCTGCTTTACGTGCTGCTGCCGATCCGGCGTGGCGTCGTGCCGCCGGGCCTGAACTTCGTGCTGCGCATGATCCAGTTCGTGCGGCCGTGGGGGATGATCGAGGTGTTCATGCTCGGGATCCTCGTGACGATCGTGAAGATGGTGAGCCTCGCGCGCGTCGTGCCCGACGCGGCGCTGTTCGCGTTCGCCGCACTCACGCTGATGACCGCCGTCGTGCTGATGTTCGATCCGCGCACGCTGTGGGACATGGCCGACGACCTGCGCGCCGGGCGCTCGCCCGTGCGGCCCGACAACACCCCGCCGCGACCGGAAGCCCCCCGCCGATGACGACGCCGACCGCCGCCCGCGAGGGCTATGCCAGCTGCCACGCATGCGGGCTCGTGCAGACGATCGACCATCCGCACGCGCATTGCGCGCGCTGCGGCAGCGCGCTGCACATCCGCAAGCCGAACAGCATCATGCGTACCTGGGCGCTGCTGATCGCGGCCGCGATCCTCTATATCCCGGCGAACCTGCTGCCGATCCTGCACACGTCGTCGATCGTCGGCTCGCAGGAAGACACGATCATGAGCGGCGTCATCTATTTCTGGACGTCCGGCGACTGGCCGCTCGCGGTCGTCGTGTTCGTCGCCAGCATCCTCGTGCCGATGCTCAAGCTCGGCGTGCTGACGATCCTCGTCACCAGCGCGCAGCGGCGCGCCACGTGGCGGCCGCTGCAGCGCACGCGCCTGTTCCGGATCGTCGAGCGGATCGGCCGCTGGTCGATGCTCGACATCTTCGTCGTGACGCTCACCGTCGCGCTCGTCCATTTCCGTTCGCTCGCCGTCATCACGGCCGGCCCCGGCGCGCTCGCGTTCGGCTCGGTCGTGATCCTGACGATGCTCGCGTCGATGCAGTTCGATCCCCGCCTGATCTGGGATCCAGTCGAAACCTCAGGGAAACACCATGAATAGTCCGCAAGGCCCGCAGCACGATGCGTCCCGGCCGCCCGATCCCGCGATCTCGACGAAAAGCGGCTGGCTGCCGTCGCTCGTCTGGCTCGTGCCGCTGATCGCCGCGCTGATCGGCATCGGCCTCGTGATCAAGTCCGTGCGCGAGCGCGGCCCGGAAATCTCGATCAGCTTCCACAGCGCGGAAGGGCTCGAGCCGGGCAAGACGCAGGTCAGGTACAAGGACGTCGAGATCGGCACGGTCAAGACGATCAAGCTGTCGAAAGACCTGTCGCGCGTGCTGGTGCAGGTGCAGCTGAAGAAGGAAGCCGAGGACTTCGCGATCAAGGGCTCGCGCTTCTGGATCGTGCGTCCGCGCATCGGCGCGACCGGCGTGTCGGGGCTCGGCACGCTGCTGTCGGGCGCGTACATCGGCGTCGATGCCGGCCACGGGCAGGACACGCAGACCGACTTCACCGGCCTCGAGACGCCGCCGCCCGTGACCGGCGACCAGAAGGGCACGCAGTACGTGCTGCGCGGCGATTCGCTCGGCTCGGTCGACATCGGCTCGCCCGTCTACTACCGCCGCGTGCAGGTCGGCCAGGTGGTCGGCTTCTCGCTCGACAAGGACGGCACCGGCGTCACGTTCAACGTGTTCGTCAATGCGCCGTACAACCAGTACGTCGGCGTGAACTCGCGCTGGTGGCAGGCGAGCGGCGTCGACCTGCGGCTCGATTCGAGCGGCCTGAAGCTGAATACGCAGTCGCTCGCGACGGTGATCCTCGGCGGCATCGCGTTCCAGACGCCGCCGAACCAGGACAGCGGCGCGACGGCGCCGAACAACACGACCTTCCGCCTCGGCTCCGACGAGGCCGACGCGATGCGCGATCCGGACGGCCAGCCGCTGCAGGTCGTGATGAACTTCAACCAGTCGCTGCGCGGGCTCGCGGTCGGCGCGCCGGTCGACTTCCGCGGCATCGTGCTCGGCGAAGTCACGAACATCGGCATCGACTTCGATCCGAAGACCAAGAACTTCCTGATGCCGGTGACGATGAACGTATATCCGGAGCGGCTCGGACCGCGCTTCCGCGAAACGATCGAGAGCAAGGGCGAACCGGCCCGCCGCGAGATCGTCGAGCGCCTGGTCCAGCACGGCCTGCGCGGCCAGCTGCGCACGGGCAACCTGCTGACGAGCCAGCTGTACGTCGCGCTCGACTTCTTCCCGAAGGCGCCGGCCGTGAAGATCGACACAGCGCGCCAGCCGCTCGAGCTGCCGACCGTGCCGAACACGCTCGACGAACTGCAGCTGCAGGTCGCCGACATCGCGAAGAAGCTCGACAAGGTGCCGTTCGACCAGATCGGCGCGAACCTGAACAGCGCGCTGTCGAATGCCGACAAGCTGTTCAAGCAGCTCGACACGCAGGTCGCGCCGGAAGCGCGCGACACGCTGTCGGCCGCGCGGCAGACCTTCTCGACCGCCGAGGTGACGCTGCAGCAGGATTCGCCGCTGCAGTCCGACGTGCGCGGTGCGCTGAAGGAACTCACGCGCACGCTGCAATCGCTGAACGCGCTCGCCGACTATCTGGAGCGCCATCCCGAATCGCTGCTCAAGGGCAAATCAGGAGATCGATAATGACGACGACACGCGTGAACGTCCTCGCGAGCGGCGCGGCGGCAGTGTTCGCCGCACTCGCGCTCGCCGCGTGCAGCTCGCCGCCCGCGCGGTTCTATACGCTGAGCCCGGCCGACGCCGCGGCGCCCGTGCGCACTGCACCCGCCAACCCGCCGTTCCTGATCGAGGTGCCGTCCGTCGGCGTGCCCGAACAGGTCGCGAAGAACCAGCTCGTCGTGCAGAAGAACGCCGCGCAGGTCGACGTGCTCGAGCAGGAACGCTGGGCCGCGCCGCCCGCCGACGAGATTCGCCGCGCGCTGTCCGACGACCTCGCCGCACAGCTCGGCACGATCGACGTCGCGAATTCCGCGTATCCGGCCGGCGTGCCCGTCTATCGGATCAGCGTGAACGTGCAGCGCTTCGAGTCGTGGCCCGGCAAGCGTGCGGCGATCGATGCGGTGTGGAGCGTGCGCGCGGTCGGCACGCAGGCACTGATGACCTGCCGCACGAGCGTCGCGGAACCGGTCGCCGACGGCTACGACGCGCTCGTCGCCGGTCACCGGCGCGCGCTCGACGTGATTGCATCGCAGGCCGCGTCCGGCGTGCGCGCGCTCGCCGCGCGGCGCGGCTCGACGGCTGCCTCGACCCCGTCGACGACCGCGTCCGGCAAGGCAGCGGCCGCCGCGCCCGTCATACCCTGCCCGGCCAATCCGACGCCCGGCGGCGACGCGAGCGCGAGCGTCAAGTCCGGCGCGTAAGCGCGGCGCGCGGCCGGCGTCCGGTGCCTGCGCGCCCGCGACCGGATTCGGCACGCGCCGCCCGATAGTCCTCGTCGGCATCGATCCGCGTGCGCGCGCCGCCGCGCACGCGAACCCGCCGCCCTCGTCGCCACGGCCGACGCAGCACGGCATCCATCGGCCGGACGGCCGCTTTGCAGTGTTTGTCAAAATCCGCCGGAACCGGCGCCATGCAATGCGGTCGGCTTGCGTTTTCGCGCCCGATTGACGATCCTACGCACTTTCCGGCGCGTGCCGCGTGCCGCCTGTCGCGCGCGCCAGCCGGCGGCGATCCGCCCGTTGTGTCCGGTCCGGCCGCCGCGTCTCCCGGGGCTCGCACGCGTGTTCGCGTGCACCGCATCGGGGCAGCCGCATCGCGGGTCGCCGCGCATCGTCCGGCATCCCGACCAGCTTCACCGTTCTCGCCGGCGCCGCGCCGTCTGTTCCCGGCCGGCATCCCGAACCCGCCCGTCCAGGGCTATCGCTATTCCGTTTATGTTTCATTCCCTGACGACCCTGATCAAGAAGTGGCGCGCGTCGCGCAATGCGGGCCACCAGCTCGATGCGCTGCTCGCGCATGCCGACGCGGACGCGCCGTACGCCGAGCGCAGCGAATGGCTGATCGAGCTCGCGCACTGGCTGCGCCGCAACGGCGCGATGCAGGCCGCGCACGACACGCCGGCCGCACGCGATGCCGACGCACGCGCGTATCCGGCGCACGCGCGGCTGCGCTACCTGTTCCACGTGCTCGACCGCAACCCGGCATGGAAATCGCACGCGGCGCGCATCCTGCGCGGGATCCTGCGCGAATGCGACGGCATCTCGCTGCTGTGCGACGCGGGGATGCCCGTGCATTCCGGTTTCTTCGGCGCGCTGTTCGAGCGCATCGACTCGTCGCTGATCCCGCCGGCGCCGAACCGCCGCGAGCTGACGGCGCTGTTCACGCTGATGTTCCCGACGCCGGAAGACGCGCAATGGATCGACGCACTGCCCGACGACCTGCTCGCCCGCCTCGCCGAGCTGATCTCGTTCGACGTCACCGACGAAGAACGCCACGAGCCCGGCTCGTTCTCGCGCGACCTGCTGGCCGCGCTGCACAACCTGACCTGCCAGATCAGCTCGACCGGCCTGTCGCAGACGGTGCGCAGCCGCCTGTCCGACGACGACGCGCGCAAGCCGCTCGAAACGCAGCCGTTCTACCGCCTCACGCGTGCGATGCTCGCGGTCGAGACCGCCCACGCGGCCGTCGAGGACGGCGGCGACCCGAGCAAGCTGCTGCACGAAGTGAATTACCTGCGCGTGCTGCTCGACGAATGCCGGATCGCGGTCGACGACGTGTTCGCGCACCTGTACCGCAACGGCGTGTCGGTCGACATCGTGTTCCAGGTCGAACGGATGCGCATGCGCATCCTGCGCGCGGAACTGCTGCTCAACGCGTGGATGGCACGCGATGACCTGCGCGGGATGGCACGCCTGACGGCCGAACTCGTCGACGCGAACCAGAACAGCCAGAGCGTGTCGCACCTCGTGCGCAGCAACTTCTCGCTGTTCGCGCGCAAGCTCGTCGAGACCAACGCGGACACCGGCGAGCACTACATCTCGCGCGGCCGCGCCGAGTACCTGAAGATGCTGCGGATGGCCGCGGGCGGCGGGCTCGTCACCGTCGTGACCGTGTGCGTGAAGTTCGCGATCACGGGCGCGCACCTGCAGTCGATGCTCGAAGGGCTGCTCGCGGGCGTCAACTACGCGGCGAGCTTCATGCTGATGCACTTCCTGCACTTCACGCTCGCGACCAAGCAGCCCGCGATGACCGCGCCGACGCTCGCGCGCGAGCTCGACGACACCGGTCACGAGGAAGGCGTGAAGGCGTTCGTCGCGTCGGTGATCGCGCTGATCCGCACACAGGCCGCGGCGATCTCCGGCAACGTGCTCGTCGTGCTGCCCGTCTGTCTGCTCGTGCAGCTGTTCGCGGGCAACCTGCTGCACGCGAACCTGATCTCGCCGGAAAAGGCGCATGCGACGCTGCATTCGTTCTCGCTGCTGGGCCCGACCCCGTTCTATGCGGCGCTCACGGGCGTGCTGCTGTGGGCGTCGAGCCTGCTCGCGGGCTGGGCCGACAACTGGTTCGTGCTGCACCGGGTCGGCGACGCGCTCACGTACAACCGCCGGCTGCGGCTCACGCTCGGCGCGTCGGGCGCCGCGAAACTCGCGCACTTCTGCCGCTCGAACGTCGCGGGCGTGGTCGCCAACGTCGGCCTCGGCCTGATGCTCGGCCTGATCCCCGCGATCGTCACCGTGTTCCTGTTCCCGTTCGAGGTGCGGCACGTGACGCTGTCGGCCGGCTCGATCGGAATCGCGCTCGGCGTGCTCGGCAAGGGCGCGCTGAGCACGCCCGAACTCTGGTGGGCCGGCGCCGGCGTGCTGAGCATGGCGATCCTCAACGTGCTCGTGAGCTTCGCGCTCGCGTTCACGATGGCCGTGCGCTCGCGCAGCCTGCGCCGCACCAAGGTGCGCGCGCTGGTCGGCGCGATCGTCCGCACGGTGCTCGCGAAGCCGTCCGCGCTGTTCTGGCCGGCCGGCGGAACTGCCGCGCGCGCTGGCCAGACGGGCTCGCACTGAGCGTTCGACGGCGGCGCGCCCGCCCGGGCGGGCGCCGCCGCGCGGCCCGGCGGGCCGCCCGTCACGGCCGGCCGACCCGCGCCGGCGTCCCGAATCCGACGCAACGCCGGCCCCGGGCGCCCGCGCCGCGTACAATAGTGGACTTTTGCACGTCCTCACCCGCCTTATGTCCTCGCCCACCCTGTACGAATTCTTCGCTCCCTGCCCGCGCGGCCTCGAAGCGGCGCTTGCCGCCGAGCTGGCCGAAATCGCCGGCCGCCATCTGGACGGCGCGCCGTTCACCGCGGGCGCGCAGGTGCCGGGCGGCGTCCATTTCCGCGGCGGCTGGGCCGCCGGCATGGCCGCGAACCTCCATTCGCGAATCGCGAGCCGGATCCTGCTGAAGATCGCGCATCGCCCGTACCGCAACGAACAGGACGTCTACGCGCTCGCGCTCGAGCAGCCGTGGGAACGCTGGTTCGCGTCGACGCAGACGCTGCGCGTCGACATCACCGCGATCAAGTCGCCGCTGAAGAGCCTCGAGTTCGCGACGCTGCGCGTGAAGGACGCGATCTGCGACCGGATGCGCGACAAGACCGGTTCGCGCCCGAGCATCGACACCGGCGCGCCGGACGTGCGCGTGTTCGCGTTCCTGACGGCCACCGAGTGCACGCTGTACCTCGATACGTCGGGCGAGCCGCTGTTCAAGCGCGGCTGGCGCCTCGACAAGGGCGCGGCGCCGCTGCGCGAGAACCTCGCGGCCGGCATCCTGCGCCTGACGGGCTGGACGCCCGGCACCGCGCTGTACGACCCGATGTGCGGCAGCGGCACGTTCCTCGCGGAAGCCGCGCAGATCGCACTCGGCGTCGCGCCGGGCGTCGAGCGCCGGTTCGGCTTCGAGAAGCTCAAGCAGTACGACATCACCGCATGGCAGGGCCTGAAGGTCGCGGCGCTCGACGCGAAACGCGCGGCGCGCGGCAAGCGCGATTCGCTCGGCGTGTACGGCAGCGACATCTCGGGCGATATGCTCGAGAAGGCGCGCGCGAACCTCGAGCGCGCGGGCGTGCCGTCGGTGTGGCTCAAGCAGGTCGACGCGCGCGGCATGACGCCGCCGTGCGACGGCCCGGGCATCATCCTCGCGAACCCGCCGTACGGCGAGCGGATCGAGGTGCGCGGCCGCAGCGCGCGCGGCGAGGTGCGCGAGACGGGCCGCAACCGCGGCAACGACGACGCATTCCGCCGCACGCACACCGACGCGCCGGACAGCGAGTTCTTCAACGCGCTCGGCGATGCGCTCAAGCAGCGCTTCACCGGCTGGCAGGCGTTCCTGCTGACGTCGGACCGCTCGCTGCCGGGCCAGCTGCGCCTGCGCGAATCGGCGAAGACGCCGCTGTTCAACGGCGCGCTCGAATGCCGGCTGTTCCGCTTCGACCTGATCGCCGGCAGCGTGAAGGCACGCCCGGCCACGCCGGAAGGCGACGCCTGATACGCGACGCGGCGGCTGCGGCCGCCTGCTGACACCCTGACGATGCCCGGCCAATCGGCCGGGCATTTTTCTTTCCGCCGCACCCAGGCGAGCGGCGCCACGCGCGCCGCCGAGGTTCCGCGCGGTCGTTGCGGGAGCGAAGCCGCCGTTTGTCAGCGTCATTTGTCAGCGTCGCCACGACTACTGACAGCACGCTGTCAGCAGCCCCCGGTCACACTGCAATCCCGGCGCAATGCAAGGCTGGTTTCCATCAAGAACCCGAACAACACGGAGCTCGTCATGACGTCCGCAACTGCAACCGACACCGCAACCCTGGAACGCGCGATCGCGTGGTTCGACATCCCGTCCCTCGATTTCGACCGGGCGATCCGTTTCTACGAAACCGTGCTGCAGACGACGCTGCAGCGCGAAGTCATCGGCGGCGTGCCGATGGCCATGTTCGATCACGAAGCGTCGAGCACGGGCGGCAGCATCGTGTTCGATCCGCAGCAGATGAAGCCGAGCGCGAACGGCGTGCTCGTCTACCTGAACGCCGGCGAGTCGGTCGTCGCGGCACTCGAACGCGCGAAGCGCGCGGGCGGCGTCGTGCAGGGCTCGGTCGTCGAGTTGCCGAACAACTACGGCTACATCGGCTACCTGATCGACACCGAAGGCAACCGCGTCGGCCTGCACGCGCCGAAATGCCACTGAGTGCGTCCACCCTCCGGCCGGCGCGGCGCTATCATCGCGAAGTCCCCGTAGCCGTTGGAGTCGAGGTGCAGCCATGACGCGCCGTGCCGACCGCCTGTTCCAGATCGCCGAGCTGCTGCGCGGGCGGCGTCTCACGACCGCGCAGCAACTCGCCGACTGGCTGTCGGTGTCGCCGCGCACGGTCTATCGCGACGTGCGCGACCTGCAGCTGTCGGGTGTGCCGATCGAAGGCGAAGCCGGCATCGGCTACCGGCTGAACCGCAACGCCAGCCTGCCGCCGCTCACGTTCACGGCCGAGGAGCTCGCGGCGCTCGCGGCCGGCGCGCGCATGCTCGAGACCTGGGGCGGCGCGCGCTTCGCGGGCGGCGCGCGTTCGGCGCTCGCGAAGATCGCGTCGGCGATGCCGGCCGACAAGCGCACCGCGCTCGATCGCCTGCCGGTGTTCGCGCCGTCGTTCCACATCGACGAGACGTTCTGCGCGAAGGTCGACGCGATCCACCAGGCGGTCGACACGCATCACGTCGTCAGCTTCGACTACCGCGACCGGCTCGGCGCGCACACGAAGCGCCGCGTGTGGCCGCTCGGGCTCGTCTACTGGGGCGGACGCTGGACGATCGGCGCATGGTGCGAGCTCCGCGACGACTTCCGCACCTTCGACATCGCGCGGATGGGTGATATCTCCGTGCACGAGCAGTTTCCGGACATGGAAGGCCGGCGGATCGCCGACTACATGCGGATCGCGGAAGCGCCGATGCGCTGAGGCGGGGAGAGCCGCCGCCCGCTGAATGCCGCGCCGCGGTTCGGCGGTTTGGCTACCTGGTTGTCCGGCGGTCTGTCTGGCTGTCCGGCCGCCCGACTGTCAGGCCACCTCGCCGCCATTCGCACGCCGGGGCGTCCGCGCCCCGGTCGCACCCGTCACTCGCCGAACACCACCGACCGCTTCGGCCGCTCGTCGACGTGCAGCGAAAACACGTCCGGGCGCGCATAGTGCCCGACCACATCGAAGTCGTAACGCGCGCGCACGAGTTCGTCGGTATCGATACGCGCGGTCACGAGCCCGGTCTCGCCGATCAGCGGCTCGGTCAGCAGGTCGCCGAGCGGCCCGA
Organism: Burkholderia sp. Bp9015; assembly: GCF_003853505.1. NCBI lineage: Bacteria > Pseudomonadati > Pseudomonadota > Betaproteobacteria > Burkholderiales > Burkholderiaceae > Burkholderia > Burkholderia sp. Bp9015. Next base: position 32,228 of record NZ_QTPZ01000020.1, on the reverse strand, counting down.
CGATCACGCTGCCGCCGCGGATCAGCGGCCGCTCCGGATCCCAGCCCGGCACGTCGATGCCGAGCGCGCGCGGCGACGGCTGCACCTGGCAGGCGCTCACGACGAAGCAGCGTCCCTCGTGCGCGATGTGCCGCATCGAGCTTTGCCACAGGTCGCGCTCGTCGACGGTCGGCGCGCACCAGATCTGCAAGCCTTTCGCATACATCGCGCAGCGCAGCAGCGGCATGTGGTTCTCCCAGCAGATCACGGCGCCCGCGCGGCCCGCGGCCGTGTCGACCACCGGCAGCGTCGAGCCGTCGCCCTGCCCCCAGATCAGCCGTTCGGTGCCGGTCGGCATCAGCTTGCGGTGCTTCGCGACGAGCCCGTCGCGCGGATCGAAGAACAGCGCCGTGCAGTACAGCGTGCTGCCGCCGCGCTCGATCACACCGACCACGAGGCTCGCGCCCGTGCGCTGCGAGAGCGCGGCCAGTTCGTCGGTTTCGGGGCCCGGCACGTCGATCGCCTGCGCGGCGTAGCGCGCATACGCGTCGCGGCCCTCGGGCAGCCGGTAGCCGAGCCGCGTGCCGAAGATCTCGCCTTTCGGATAGCCGCCGAGCACGGCTTCGGGCAGCACGACGAGCGACGCGCCGCTGTCGCGGATCGCGGTTTCGTAGCCGAGGATCGTGTCGAGCGTGGCGCGCGTGCCGGCGGGCGATGCGCCGATCTGCAGCGCGGCGATGACTGAGGTGGACATGACGACGTCTCCGGTGAATGGGGTGACGCCATCTTTATCGATATCATTTCATCGATCAAATCGATACAACGATAACTGACATGAATACGGATGATATCGCCGGGCTCGACCTGAACCTGCTGAAGGTGTTCGAGGCGCTGTACGAGGAAGGCGGCGCGAGCCGCGCGGCGCTGCGGCTCGGCCTCACGCAGTCGGCCGTCAGCGCGGCGCTCGCGCGGCTGCGCGTAATCTACGCCGACCCGCTGTTCGTGCGCACTGGCCGCGGGCTCGCGCCGACGCCGCGCGCGGACGAGCTCAAGCCGATCCTGTCCGACGCGCTCGACCGCTGCCGCGCGAGCCTCGCGATCGCGGCCGACGGCGGCGAGCGGGTCGGTCGCACGATCTCGATCGGGCTGTCGGACGACTTCGAGATCGCGCTCGGCCGCGCGCTGATCGACGCGGTCGCGCGGGAAGCCGCGGGCATCCGGCTGATCTTCCGGCAGACCCACAGCGGCATCGCGGGCGACGCGCTGCTGCGGCACGGCGTCGATCTCGCGATCGCGTCGGGCGGGTTCTCGGCGAACGGGCTCAGCCGGCGCGCGGTCGCGACGGGCGGCTACGCATGCCTGATCGATCCGGCCGGCCGGGCGCGCGCGCCGCGCACGCTCGCGCTCGCCGATTTCCTGCGGCGCGATCACCTGCTCGTGTCGTCGGGCGGCGTGATCGGGATCGTCGACGAGGCGCTGGCCGCGCTCGGCCACAAGCGGCGCGTGGCGGCGTCGACCACGCATTTCGCGGCGCTGCCGTACCTGCTCGCCGGCTCCGACGCGGTGGCGACGATACCGGCGCACGCGGCCCGCGCGATCGCGCAGTCGACGTCGCTGCGTGCGCTCGCGTGCCCGGTCGAGCTGCCGCGCTACCCGGTGGAAATCGGCTGGCGCACGAGCACGCAGCGCGACCCGGCAATCGTGCGCGTGCGGGACACGATCGCCGCCTGCGTCGCGACGATCGTCGCGCCATAAAAGGGCGCGATGCAGCGTGCACCGCCGAGGCGAGGGCGAGAGCACGGGGTCGGATTCGTCTAACGTAATGGCCGGCAGCGTCCGGGCGCAACCGGTAAAATGCCGATCCATGAAACCCGAAATCTGGACCCCGCATGTGACCGTCGCGGCGCTCGTCGAGCGCGCCGGTCGCTTTCTCGTGATCGAGGAAGAAACCTCGACGGGCCTGCGCATCAACCAGCCGGCCGGCCATCTCGAGGCCGGCGAGACGCTCGCCGACGCCGTGATCCGCGAGACGCTCGAGGAAACCGCGCATCCGTTCGTCCCCGATGCGCTCGTCGGCGTCTATCTCGCGCACTACGACCGCCCCGGCAGCGCCGGCGCGACCTACCTGCGCTTCACGTTCTGCGGCACGGCCGGCGAGCCGCTGCCGGGCCACGTGCTCGACGACGGCATCGTCCGCACGCTGTGGATGAGCGCCGACGAGCTGCGCGCGTGCAGCGAACGTCACCGCTCGCCCGCGGTGATGCGCTGCGTCGACGACTATCTGGCCGGGCGGCGCATTCCGCTCGATTTCGTGCACACGCATTCGGTCGCGCCGCGCCCGGACGCATTCGACCGTCAGGCGGTAAACAAATGAGCAAGCGCCGTGTAGTAGTGGGCATGTCGGGCGGCGTCGATTCGTCGGTGACCGCGTGGCTGCTGAAGGAACAGGGATACGACGTGGTCGGCCTGTTCATGAAGAACTGGGAAGACGACGACGACGGCGAATACTGCTCGACGCGCCAGGACTGGATCGACGTGGTGTCGGTGGCCGACCTGATCGGCATCGACGTGGAAGCCGTGAACTTCGCGGCCGAATACAAGGACCGCGTGTTCGCCGAATTCCTGCGCGAATATTCGGCCGGCCGCACGCCGAACCCGGACGTGCTGTGCAACGCCGAGATCAAGTTCAAGGCGTTCCTCGACCACGCGATGTCGCTCGACGCGGAAATGATCGCGACCGGCCACTACGCGCGCGTGCGCGAGCGCGACGGCCGCTTCGAACTACTGAAGGCATTCGATCATACGAAAGACCAGTCGTACTTCCTGCACCGGCTGAACCAGGCGCAACTGTCGAAGACGATGTTCCCGCTCGGCGAGATCCCGAAGACGAAGGTGCGCGAGATCGCCGCGCAGATCGGCCTGCCGAACGCGAAGAAGAAGGACTCGACCGGCATCTGCTTCATCGGCGAACGGCCGTTCCGCGACTTCCTGAACCGCTATCTTCCGACGAAACCCGGCCCGATGAAGACGCCGGACGGCAAGGTGGTCGGCGAGCACATCGGCCTCGCGTTCTACACGTTCGGCCAGCGCAAGGGCATCGGCCTCGGCGGCAGCAAGAGCGGCAGCGGCGAGCCGTGGTTCGTCGCGGCGAAGGACATCGCGTCGAACACGCTGTACGTCGTGCAGGGCCACGACCATCCGTGGCTGCTGTCGCGCGAGCTCGTCGCCGGCAACGTGAGCTGGGTCGCGGGCGAACCGCCGGCCGACGGCTTCGCGTGCGGCGCGAAGACGCGCTACCGGCAGGCCGATGCGGCATGCGCGTTCGGCGCCGCCGCACCCGGCCCGGCCGGCGAAGCCCGCTTCTCGCTCGCCTTCGACGACGCGCAATGGGCGGTCACGCCCGGCCAGTCGGCCGTGCTGTACGACGGCGAGATCTGCCTCGGCGGCGGCATCATCGAGTTCGCGGCCACCGGCCAGCCCGGCCAGACGGCGCCGGCACCGGCGGCAGCCCGCGCGGGGGCGCTCGCCGAAGCACGCTGACATCCATTCGGTTTAGACTTGCGGCACGCCGCGCCCGGCGGAACACGATTCCTCCGCGGCCGGTGCGCCGCCGCGCAGCGTACGCATGGCGGCATTTCAAGATGCAGGGTCTATTCATGTATGGAACGCACATGCGTTGCCACGAGAACGGCCGCTCGCGAGGCGCGCGACGCCGCGAATACTGACGTATTCGCAAGGAGCGCAACGCGGCGAGCGGCCGTTCTCGTGGCAACCCCAAATTAAGAAATTCATGTCACGGGAATGCCCGAAATCGCCCGCATGGCGGCGTCGCTCGTCACTTGTTTGGCTCGGCCAAACGGCGCTCCTCGCTCCTTGCCCTGCGCGCGCTTTCGGGCATTCGCATGCGCGTTCCATACATGAATAGACCCTAGGAGTCCCCATGCTTTCCAGACGCTACCTCGCGATGTGGTGTGCCGTCCTGCTGCTCGTTGCCGCGGCCGCGCTCGCGTCGATCCACGTGCTTTCCTGGCTGTGGATCATCATCCCCGTCGCCCTCGTCGCCGTCGGCCTGTACGACCTGAACCAGGACCGTCACGCGATCCTGCGCAACTACCCGCTCTGGGGCCATTTCCGCTTCCTGTTCGAGTTCATCCGGCCTGAAATCCGCCAGTACTTCGTCGAGGACGACACCGACGAGAAACCGTTCTCGCGCGCGCAGCGCAGCCTCGTCTACCAGCGCGCGAAGAACGTCGCCGACAACCGCCCGTACGGCACCGAACTGAACGTGAAGTCCGTCGCGCACGAATGGATCAGCCACTCGCTCGCGCCGGCGAAGCTGCCGAACCACGACTTCCGCATCCGGGTCGGCGCGAACCGTGCGCAGCCGTACGACATCTCGATCTTCAACATCTCGGCGATGAGCTTCGGCTCGTTGTCCGCGAACGCGATCCGCTCGCTGAACCTCGGCGCGAAGAAAGGCGGGTTCGCGCACGACACCGGCGAAGGCTCGCTGTCGAAGTACCATCGCGAAAACGGCGGCGACATCATCTGGGAAATCGCGTCCGGCTACTTCGGCTGCCGCAATGAGGACGGCACGTTCAACCCGGACAAGTTCGCGAAGCAGGCCGCCGATCCGCAGGTCAAGATGATCGAGATCAAGCTGTCGCAAGGCGCGAAGCCGGGCCACGGCGGCGTGCTGCCGGCCGCGAAGATCACGCCCGAGATCGCCGAGACGCGCGGCGTGCCGATGGGCAAGGACTGCATCTCGCCCGCGACGCACTCGCAATTCTCGACGCCGCGCGGGCTGCTCGAATTCGTCGAACGGCTGCGCACGCTGTCGGGCGGCAAGCCGACCGGCTTCAAGCTGTGCATCGGCCATCCGTGGGAGTTCTTCGGGATCGCGAAGGCGATGCTAGAGACGGGCATCGTGCCCGACTTCATCGTCGTCGACGGCGCGGAAGGCGGCACCGGCGCGGCGCCGCTCGAATTCACCGACCATGTCGGCGTGCCGCTGCAGGAGGGCCTGCTGCTGGTGCACAACACGCTCGTCGGGATCGGCGTGCGCGATCGCGTGAAGATCGGCGCGAGCGGCAAGATCATCAGCGCGTTCGACATCGCACGCACGCTCGCGATCGGCGCGGACTGGGTGAACTCGGCACGCGGCTTCATGTTCGCGGTCGGCTGCATCCAGGCGCAGCACTGCCACACCGACCGCTGCCCGACCGGCGTCGCCACGCAGGACCCGGTGCGCCAGCGCGCGCTCGTCGTGCCCGACAAGGCCGAGCGCGTGTTCAACTTCCACCGCAATACGCTGCACGCACTGCAGGAACTCGTGCAGGCGGCCGGCCTCGGCCATCCGTCCGAGCTGCGCGCGCATCACATCGTGCAGCGCGTCGCGCCGCACGAGGTGCGGCTGATGTCGCAGCTGCTGAAGTACCTGAAGCCCGGCGCGCTGCTCGACGGCCAGACCTGCGGCTATACGCTGTACGACAAGTGGTGGCCGATCGCGCGCAGCGATTCGTTCGTGCTCGGCGAAACCGTTTACACGTCGATCGAGTAACGCGCGAGCGCCCGCCGCCGGGCGGCTCGCCAAAGAGAAAAGCGCCCGGCGGGGCGCTTTTCTCTTGTCTGCCCGATCCGCCGGCGGCGGCCGGTCAGCCTTGCGGCAGCGTGTCGACGAACGTTTGCCGCTGCGACAGCTTCACGAAATGCTTGTCGAGATTCGGATGGCGGTCGCGCCAGTTGAGTTCGGACATCCGGAAGTCGAGGTAGCCGAGCGCGCAGCCGAGTGCGATGTCGGCGAGCGTGTAATGATTACCGACGCACCACGTCTTGCCGCCGAGGCCCTGCGACATCGCGACGAGCGCGTCGTCGATCTTGCGCTGCTGGCGCGCGATCCAGCTCGCGCTGCGCTGCGCTTCGTCGCGCAGCGTGTGTTCGAGACGGATCGCCACGGCCGCGTCGAGCACGCCGTCGCCCAGCGCTTCCCAGCACCGCACTTCGAGCCGCTCGCGTCCCGACGGCGGAATCAGCTTGCCGACCGGCGACAGCGTGTCGACGTATTCGCAGATCACGCGGGAATCGAACACCGCGGCACCATCCTCCATCACGAGACACGGGACCTTGCCGAGCGGATTCGATGCATGAATGTCCGTCTCCGGCGCCCATACGTTCTCGAGCTCCAGCTTGTAGTCGATCTTCTTTTCAGCAAGCACGATCCGCGCCTTGCGGACGTACGGGCTGCTGAGCGAACCGATTAATTTCATCATCTGCCTTTTCAAGGGAACTGCCGAGAGTATACGTTGTCGCCGATCATAACCGGCCGGCGCGGCCCGATAGAAAATCGCCCGTCCGGCCTGTGGATGGTTTGCAACAGCCGCCGCCGAGCCCCGTCCGGCGCGGCTTGCGGCCGTGTCTCTCACGCGCCGCGTCCGGCGGCGCTACAATCGCACGATGAATGCGCCCCTCGATACCGCCATCGCCGTCGACGTCTACCGCCAGCGCCGTGAACGCGTGCTTGCCACACTGCGCGCCGCCGGCGGCGGCGTCGCCATCGTTCCCACCGCGCCGGAAATGCTGCGCAACCGCGATACGGCCTTTCCGTACCGGCATGACAGCTACTTCCACTACCTGACGGGCTTCACCGAGCCGGACGCCGTGCTCGTGCTGAACGCGGCCGGGTCGCACGGCGCGCCGGAATCGATCCTGTTCTGCCGCGCGAAGAATGCCGACCGCGAGATCTGGGAAGGTTTCCATTACGGGCCCGAGGCCGCGCGCGATGCGTTCGGCTTCGACGCGGCCTACGCGGTCGACGTGATCGACACCGAAATGCCGCGCCTGCTCGCCGATGCGGGCACCGTGCACTACCGGTTCGGCGCGTCGGCCGAGTTCGACCGCCAGCTCGCCGGCTGGATCGATGCGGTGCGCGCGCAGGCGCGCAGCGGCGTCGCCGCACCGGACGCGCTGCTCGACCTCACGCCCCTGCTCGACGACATGCGGCTCGTGAAGGACGAACACGAACTCGCGATCATGATGCGCGCCGCACACATCTCCGCGCTCGCGCACCGTCGCGCGATGCAGGTGTGCCGCCCGGGGATCCGCGAGTACGAACTCGAGGCCGAGCTGCTGTACACGTTCCGCAAGCATGGCGCGCAGGCGCCCGCGTACGGCTCGATCGTCGCGGCCGGCGCGAACGCGTGCGTGCTGCACTACCCGGCCGGCAACGCGGCCGCGCGGGACGGCGACCTGATCCTGATCGATGCCGCGTGCGAACTCGACGGCTACGCGTCGGACATCACGCGCACGTTCCCGGCCAACGGGCGCTTCTCGCCCGCGCAGCGCACGCTGTACGACATCGTGCTCGCCGCGCAGCAGGCCGCGATTGACGCGACGCGCGCGGGCGTGCCGTTCGAGGCGCCGCACGACGCGGCCGTGCGGGTGCTGGCGCAAGGGCTGCTCGATACGGGCATCATCCCGAAGACGCGCTTCTCGAGCGTCGACGACGTGCTCGCCGAGCGCGCGTACGCACGCTTCTACATGCACCGCACCGGCCACTGGATCGGCATGGACGTGCACGATTGCGGCGACTACCGCGAGCGGCTCGCCGCGCGCGACGCCAACGGCGCGCTGCCGTGGCGCACGCTGAAAGCCGGCATGACGCTCACCGTCGAGCCGGGCCTGTACGTGCGCGCCGCCGACGACGTGCCGTCCGAATACTGGAACATCGGCATCCGCATCGAGGACGACGCGATCGTGCGCGAGCACGGTTGCGAGCTGATCACGCGCGACGTGCCGGTGGCGGCCGACGAGATCGAGGCGCTGATGCGTGCGGGCGCGGCGCACGGCGCGTGAGCGTGCCGCAGGTTGCCAACGCGCCGATGCCGGGCCGCCGTTGGCCCGGTGTTGATCTGCCGTTGACCTGCCGTTGACCCGCAGTTGACCGTTACCCCGTTTCACGAACACTGATGACGACCGCTTCCTCCCCGGCCACGCCGGACCATGACCTCGCCATCGTCGGCGCGGGCCCCGTCGGGCTCGCGCTCGCCGGCTGGCTCGCCCGACGCAGCGCGACGCAGCACGCGTCGATCGCGCTGATCGACGCGCGCGAGCCGGCCGCGAGCGCGAACGACCCGCGCGCGATCGCCGTGTCGCACGGCAGCCGCGTGCTGCTCGACACGCTCGGATGGCCGGCCGACGCAACGCCGATCGAACACATCCACGTGTCGCAGCGCGGCCATTTCGGCCGCACGCTGATCGACCGCGACGAGCACGACCTCGCCGCGCTCGGCTACGTCGTGCGCTACGGCTCGATCGTGCAGGCGCTCGCGCAGGCCGTGCGCGGCACGCGCGTCGACTGGCTCACGTCGACCACCGCACGCACGCCGCAACAGGACGCCGACGGCGTCACGCTGACGCTCGACGGCCCGCAAGGCGAGCGCACGCTGCGCGCGCGCATCGTCATCAACGCCGAAGGCGGGCTGTTCCACGAACAGCAGGCCGATACCGGCAAGCATCGCCGCGACTATGGCCAGACCGCGATCGTCGGCTCGGTCACCGTCTCGGCGCCGCGCCCGAACGTCGCCTGGGAGCGCTTCACGCACGAAGGCCCGCTCGCGCTGCTGCCGCTTGGCGGTGCCGATTATTCGCTCGTGTGGTGCTGCACGCCCGACGAGGCGGCCCGCCGCGCCGCCCTTCCCGACGACGCGTTCCTGCGCGAACTCGGCGCTGCATTCGGCGAGCGGATGGGCCGATTCGTCGCGATCGCGGGGCGCGCATCGTTCCCGCTCGGATTGAACGCGGCACAGACGCTCGTCAACGGGCGCATCGCGATCGTCGGCAACGCCGCGCAAACGCTGCATCCGGTCGCCGGCCAGGGGCTGAACCTCGGGCTGCGCGATGCGCACACGCTCGTCGACGCGCTGTCCACGCAGGGCTTCGAAGCGACCGCGCTCGCCACCTTCAACGCACGGCGCGCGCTCGACCGGCGCTTCACGATCGGCGCGACGGACACGCTCGCGCGCCTGTTTACCGTCGACGCCGGCCCTCTTCCGCTGCTGCGCGGCGCGGCGCTCACCGCGCTCGAATTCGTGCCGCCGCTCAAGAAGGCGATCGCACGCCAGATGATGTTCGGCCAGCGCAACTGACACGCCGCGCGTTGCGCGCGGTCAGGCCGCGCAAACCGGGTCAAATCGGCGGGGCATGGGAATACGGTAAAATAGCTGTTTTCCCTCTGCCCTTTTTTGCCCGCGACGCCCGGCGCTCGCGGGCGGTGCCATTGCGATGCCCGTTATCGGCTCTCACGTATTGCGTAACAACCTGTTCGTCGCCCCGATGGCCGGCGTGACGGATCGTCCGTTCCGCCAGCTGTGCAAGCGGCTGGGGGCCGGGTACGCCGTGTCCGAGATGGTCGCGTCCAATGCGCAGCTGTGGAAGAGCGCGAAGACGATGCGACGGGCAAACCACGAAGGCGAGGTCGAGCCGATCGCGGTGCAGATCGCCGGCGCCGATCCGGCGATGATGGCCGAAGCGGCCCGCTACAACGTCGACAACGGCGCGCAGATCATCGACATCAACATGGGTTGCCCGGCGAAGAAGGTCTGCAACGTCGCGGCCGGCTCCGCGCTGCTGCAGAACGAGCCGCTCGTGCAGCGGATCGTCGAGGCCGTCGTCGCGGCGGTCGGCACGGGGCCGGATGCGGTGCCCGTCACGCTGAAGATCCGCACCGGCTGGGATCGCGAGCACAAGAACGCGATCACGGTCGCGCGCCTCGCCGAGGCGGCCGGCATCTCGATGCTGACCGTACACGGCCGCACGCGCGCCGACCTCTACCGCGGCGACGCGGAATACGACACCATCGCGGCTGTGAAGGCGGCCGTGCGCATCCCGGTCGTCGCGAACGGCGACATCACGTCGCCGGCAAAAGCAAAGGCCGTGCTCGACGCCACCGGCGCCGACGCACTGATGATCGGTCGCGCCGCGCAAGGCCGGCCGTGGCTGTTCCGTGAAATCGATCATTTCCTGCAAACCGGCGAGCTGCTGCCCCCGCCGCGGATCGACGAGATCCAGCACGTGATGAACGAACACCTGGAAGACCACTACGCGTTCTATGGTGAATTCACGGGCGTCCGTACTGCGCGCAAGCACATCGGCTGGTACACTCGCGGCCTTTCCGGTGCCAACGGGTTCCGGCACAGGATGAACACGCTCGATTCCACCCGCGAGCAACTCGCCGCCGTCAATGCATTCTTCGAGGCGCAAAAGGCGCTGTCGGACCACCTCGTCTACGTCGATGACGAAGAGGAAAACGGCCAGGGCGAGTCGGACGACCATAACCAGTTAGCAGCATGAGCAAGCACAACATCGAACAATGTGTCCGCGAGAGCCTGGACGTGTATTTCCGGGATCTAGACGGCTCCAATCCGCACGACGTCTATGAAATGGTGATGTCCTGCGTCGAAAAGCCGATGCTCGAGGTCGTGCTCGTACAGGCCGGCGGCAACCAGTCGCTCGCCGCGGAGTACCTCGGCATCAATCGCAATACGCTGCGCAAGAAGCTGCAGCAGCACGGCCTGCTGTAGGCGGCCGTCCCGTCCCCGTTTCCCTGGCTATTGGTGGTTCCATCATGATCAAGCAAGCGCTCATTTCCGTTTCCGACAAGACCGGCATCGTCGACTTCGCGAAGTCGCTGTCCGACCTCGGCGTCAAACTCCTGTCGACCGGCGGCACCGCGAAACTCCTCGCCGACGCGGGCCTGCCCGTGACCGAAGTCGCTGACTACACGGGCTTCCCGGAAATGCTCGATGGGCGCGTGAAGACGCTCCACCCGAAGGTGCACGGCGGCATCCTCGCCCGCCGCGACCTGCCCGAGCACATGCAGGCGCTGGAGCAGCACGGCATCCCGACGATCGACCTGCTGGTCGTGAACCTGTACCCGTTCGTCGCGACGATCGCGAAGGACGACTGCACGCTCGCCGACGCGATCGAGAACATCGACATCGGCGGCCCGACGATGCTGCGCTCGGCCGCGAAGAACCACCGCGACGTGACGGTCGTCGTCGACCCGGCCGATTACGCGGTCGTGCTCGATGAAATGAAGGCGAACGGCAACGCGATCGGCTATGCGACCAACTTCCGCCTCGCGACCAAGGTGTTCGCGCACACCGCGCAATACGACGGCGCGATCACGAACTACCTGACGAGCCTGACCGACGAGCTGCAGCACGCATCGCGCAGCGCATACCCGGCCACGCTGAACATGGCGTTCGACAAGGTGCAGGACCTGCGCTACGGCGAGAACCCGCACCAGAGCGCGGCGTTCTACCGCGACCTCGCGGCGCCGGCCGGCGCACTGGCGAACTACCGCCAGCTGCAGGGCAAGGAACTGTCGTACAACAACATCGCGGATTCGGACGCGGCGTGGGAATGCGTGAAGACGTTCGACGCGCCGGCCTGCGTGATCATCAAGCACGCGAACCCGTGCGGCGTCGCGGTCGGCAACGATTCGGCCGACGCGTACGCGAAGGCATTCCAGACCGACCCGACGTCGGCGTTCGGCGGCATCATCGCGTTCAACCGCGAAGTCGACGAGACGGCCGCGCAGGCGGTGGCCAAGCAGTTCGTCGAAGTGCTGATCGCGCCGTCGTTTACGGACGCCGCGAAGCAGGTGTTCGCCGCGAAGCAGAACGTGCGCCTGCTCGAAATCGCGCTCGGCGACGGCCATAACGCGTTCGACCTGAAGCGCGTGGGCGGCGGCCTGCTCGTGCAGTCGCTCGATTCGAAGAACGTGCAGCCGAGCGAGCTGCGCGTCGTCACGAAGCGTCAACCGACCGCGAAGGAAATGGACGACCTGCTGTTCGCATGGCGCGTCGCGAAGTACGTGAAGTCGAACGCGATCGTGTTCTGCGGCAACGGCATGACGCTCGGCGTCGGCGCAGGCCAGATGAGCCGCGTCGATTCGGCACGCATCGCGAGCATCAAGGCGCAGAACGCGGGCCTCACGCTGGCCGGTTCGGCCGTCGCGTCGGATGCGTTCTTCCCGTTCCGCGACGGTCTCGACGTCGTCGTGGCGGCAGGCGCGACCTGCGTGATCCAGCCGGGCGGCTCGATGCGCGACGACGAAGTGATCGCGGCGGCCGACGAGCACGGCATCGCAATGATCCTGACGGGCGTGCGCCACTTCCGTCACTGATCGCACGCGGCCCGCGCGGCCGCCGCACGAAAACCCGGCGGCATCATACCCGCCGGGTTTTTTATTGCGCGGCGCCGGCGCACGCAGCCACGCGGCCGGCCCCGCGCACCATTCGTTGTAGTATCGCGGCATCAGGTTTTTCTCCTCACTCATGCGAATTCTCGGCATCGACCCCGGCCTGCGCGTCACCGGCTTCGGCGTCATCGACGTCAGCGGCCACCGGCTCGCCTATGTCGCAAGCGGCGTGATCCGCACGCCTACGGCTGACCTGGCTACCCGGCTCGGCACGATCTTCCAGGGCGTATCGACGCTCGTGCGCGAACACGCGCCCGACCAGGCCGCGATCGAACAGGTGTTCGTGAACGTGAACCCGCAGTCGACGCTGCTGCTCGGCCAGGCGCGCGGTGCCGCGATCTGCGGGCTCGTCTCCGGCGGCCTGCCGGTGGCGGAATACACCGCGCTGCAACTGAAGCAGGCGGTCGTCGGTTACGGCCGCGCGACCAAGTCGCAGATGCAGGAGATGGTCACGAGACTGCTCAACCTGACCGGCCAGCCCGGCAGCGACGCGGCCGACGCGCTCGGGATGGCGATCTGCCACGCGCACAGCGGCAATACGCTCGGCACGATCGGCGGCCTCGCGCCGGCGCTCGCGAAAAGGGGGCTGCGCGTGCGGCGCGGACGGCTCGTCGGCTGACGCGACGGCACGCATCCCCTCGGCGCGGCGCGCGGCTACCCGAGTCGCGCGCATTGCGCCTGCCACCGTCCTGCCTGCCTGCCTGATCGCCCCGCGTCGCGCGGCGCCCCGACCTGACGGCCAACCCATCGGCATCGCGCCGCACCTGCGCTACACTCGCGCTTTCTTCCTCGCATCCCGCCATCCATGATCGGTCGCATCGCCGGCATCCTGCTCGAAAAGAATCCGCCTCACCTGCTCGTCGACTGCAACGGCGTCGGTTACGAAATCGACGTGCCGATGAGCACCTTCTACAACCTGCCGCAAACGGGCGAGCGCGTCGTGCTGCTCACGCAGCAGATCGTGCGCGAGGACGCGCACCTGCTGTACGGCTTCCTGACGCCGCAGGAGCGCACGACCTTCCGCGAACTGCTGAAGATCACCGGCATCGGCGCGCGCATGGCGCTGGCCGTGCTGTCCGGCATGAGCGTGCAGGAGCTCGCGCAGGCGGTGACGATGCAGGACGCCGCGCGCCTCACGCGCCTGCCCGGCATCGGCAAGAAGACCGCCGAGCGCCTGCTGCTCGAGCTGAAGGGCAAGCTCGGCGCGGACCTCGGCGCACTCGCCGGCGCCGCGTCCCAGTCCGACCACGCGACCGACATCCTCAACGCGCTGCTCGCGCTCGGCTATTCGGAAAAGGAAGGCCTCGCCGCGATCAAGAACGTGCCGGCCGGCACCGGCGTGTCCGAAGGCATCAAACTCGCGCTCAAGGCACTGTCGAAGGTGTAACGGCCGCCCGAGCCGGCTGTCGGAGCCAGTGTCGCGCCGTCGCGCGGCACGCGCCAGTCGGCCGTTCGGCCAGTTCGGCCGCGCGACGGCGCGCGGTACAATGGCCGCATGATTGAAACCGACAAACTCGCCGCCGAGCGGATCATCGCCGCCACGCCCGCCTCGTCGCACGAGGAGGTGTTCGAACGCGCGCTGCGGCCGCGCCAGCTCGACGACTACGTCGGCCAGGAAAAGGTGCGCGGCCAGCTCGAGATCTTCATCGAGGCCGCGAAGCGCCGCGCCGAGCCGCTCGACCACGTGCTGCTGTTCGGGCCGCCCGGCCTCGGCAAGACCACCCTCGCGCACATCATCGCGCGCGAGATGGGCGTGAACCTGCGCCAGACGTCGGGCCCCGTGCTCGAACGCGCGGGCGATCTCGCCGCGCTGCTGACCAACCTCGAAGCGAACGACGTGCTGTTCATCGACGAGATCCACCGGCTGTCGCCGGTCGTCGAGGAAATCCTGTATCCGGCGCTCGAGGATTACCAGATCGACATCATGATCGGCGAAGGGCCGGCCGCGCGCAGCGTGAAGCTCGACCTGCAGCCGTTCACGCTGGTCGGCGCGACCACGCGCGCGGGGATGCTGACCAACCCGCTGCGCGATCGCTTCGGGATCGTCGCGCGCCTCGAGTTCTACGATGCCGAGCAATTGTCGCGCATCGTGCGGCGCTCGGCGTCGCTGCTGAACGCGCAGATCGATCCGAACGGCGCGCTGGAGATCGCGAAGCGCTCGCGCGGCACGCCGCGGATCGCGAACCGGCTGCTGCGCCGCGTGCGCGACTATGCGGAAGTGAAGGCCGACGGCCAGATCACCGCGGCCGTCGCCGACGCCGCGCTCGCGATGCTCGACGTCGACCCGGTCGGCTTCGACCTGATGGACCGCAAGCTGCTCGAGGCGATCCTGCACAAGTTCGACGGCGGCCCGGTCGGCATCGACAACCTCGCGGCTGCGATCGGCGAGGAGCGCGACACGATCGAGGACGTACTCGAACCGTACCTGATCCAGCAGGGCTTCCTGCAGCGCACGCCGCGCGGGCGCGTCGCGACGCTGCTCACGTACCGCCACTTCGGGCTCTCCGCGCCCGACGCCGGCAACCCCGAACGCGGGATGTGAGATACCGCCGACGGGAAGTAACCCGCTGCCCGCGCCAAGCTCGCCATGACCACGCCGCCCAGCCCGCACCCCGCCCCGCCCACACCGGGCCCGCGCTGGGTCGAACCGATCCGCAAGCGGCTCGTGGCCGGCATCACGCACCTGACGACGGGCGGCGGCGGTCCGTCGATCGATCTCTCGTCGCCGCCCGGAGACCCGGGGCTGTTCGGCCCCGACGCGATCTGCTGGCGCGTGCATGCCGATTTCACGTCGATGATGACGGGCGGCATTGCCGCGCTACTGCTGCAGGCGCTCCATCCGCTCGCGCTCGCGGGCGTCTGGGATCACTCGTCGTTTCGCACCGACATCCTCGGCCGCTTGCGGCGCACCGCCACGTTCATCACGGGCACGACGTTCGGCAGCCGCGCGGACGCACTCGCGCTCATCGAGCGCGTGAAAACGATCCACGCGCGCATATCGGGCACTGCGCCCGACGGCCGGCCGTATCGAGCCGACGATCCGGCGTTGCTGACGTGGGTGCATGTCGCGGAAGTTTCGAGCTTCCTCGCCGCGCATTTGCGCTATGTGAATCCGTCGCTGTCGGGCGAGCTGCAGGACGGCTACTACGCGGAAACGGCATTGATCGCGGAGTTGCTCGGCGCCCGGGATGTGCCCCGTTCACGCGCCGAGGTAGCGGCCTATTTCGCGCGCATGCAGCCCGAACTCGAAGCCGGGCCGCACACCTTCGAGGTCATGGACATCCTGTTGAACGTGCCGGTCGCAACGCCCGCGCTGCGGCCAGCCGCGTCGCTGATCATGCATGCGGGAATCGACCTGCTGCCGCCCTGGGCGCAGCGCATGCTCGACGTGTCGACGTTCGCGCCGCTGCGACGCGCGGTGGTCCGGCCCGGTGTGCGGGCAGTCGCGCCCGTGCTGCGCTGGGCGCTCGTCAACGGCGCGTCGAAGCGCGCACGCCGCCGCGCAACCGCGACACCGCCCGACGGCACCCCGCCCGCCTGACGATCTGATTCTTCCGCCGGGCGGAGCCGGTACGACCGGATCAGAGTACCTTGCGATACCCGTCGTCGTCGCTCGCGGCGTCGAGGTGCGACACGTCGGCCCATTGCACGACCTGTGCGCGACCATCGACGTAATCGACGACGTTGATGCTCGTGTTGAGCAGCTGATAGCTGCGCGGCGCCGACAGGTCGATACCGTTGGCGAAGCGGTACACGCAGTCGAGCACGCCGCCGTGTGCGACACACGCGATCCGGCCGCCCGGATGCGCGGCGACGATCGGCTCGAGCGCATGCAGCACGCGATGATAGAACTCGCGCTGCGACTCGCCGCCGTCGGGCGCGAAGCCCGGGTCGCGCGTCTGCCACGCGGCGTAGGCGTCCGGAAACAGCGTCTCGATCTCGGTGCTGTCATGCCCCTGGAACACGCCGTACGCGCGTTCGCGCAGCCCTTCGCGCAACTGCAGCGGCAGCCCGAGCGCATCGGCAAAGGGTTGCGCGGTTTGTTGCGCGCGCATCAGGTCGCTCGAATAGATCGCGTCGATCCGCTGTCCTTCGCGCGCGTCCCGCGCGAGCCGGACGGCCAGCCGCTGCGCCTGCGCGAGCCCCGTGTCGGCCAGTGGAATGTCGATATGGCCCTGGATGCGCTTGATGCGGTTCCAGGCCGTCTCGCCATGGCGAATGAAGAGAATCTGCGTGGTGGCCATCGCGGCGCGTCTCCGGGAATGAATCAGGGCCGCACTTGCAGCCAGAACGTCACGGGGCCGTCGTTGACGAGCGACACCTGCATGTCGGCGCCGAACTCGCCCGTCTCGACGACCGGATGACGCTCGCGCGCGGCCGCGACGAAATAGTCGAACAGGCGCGCGCCTTCGTCGGGCGGCGCGGCCGGCGTGAAGCTCGGCCGCAGCCCGCTGTTGGTATCGGCCGCGAGCGTGAACTGCGACACGAGCAGCAGGCCGCCGGCGCCGCCCGCGCCGTCGATGTTCGACACCGGCAGGTTCATCTTGCCCGCCTCATCGCTGAACACGCGATAGCCGAGCAGCTTCGCGAGCAGCTTGTCGGCCGCGGCCTCGGTGTCGCCACGCTCCGCGCAGACGAGCGCGAGCAGCCCTGCGCCGATCTCGCCCGTCGTACGGTCGCCGACGCGCACGTCGGCGCGCTTCACGCGCTGGATCAGCGCGATCATGCGGTCAGCGTGACGCGCGCGAAGCGGCGCTTGCCGACCTGGACGACGAACTCGCCGGCCTCGACCTTCAGTCCCTTGTCGGAGACGGTCGCGCCGTCGATCTTCACGCCGCCCTGCTCGATGTTGCGCAGCGCTTCGCTCGTCGACGGCACGAGGCCCGCCTGCTTCAGCAGCTGGCCGATCGCGAGCGGCGCGCCCGCGAGCGTGACCGACGGGATGTCGTCCGGCACGCCGCCCTTCGCGCGGTGGTTGAAGTCCTCCAGCGCACGCTCGGCATCGGCCTGCGAGTGGAAGCGCGCGACGATTTCCTGCGCGAGCAGCACCTTGAAGTCGCGCGGGTTGCGGCCGCCTTCGGCGTCGCGCTTGAAGCCCGCGATTTCTTCGATGCTGCGGAACGACAGCAGCTCGAAGTAACGCCACATCAGCGTGTCCGAGATGCTCATCAGCTTGCCGAACATGTCGGTCGGCTTCTCGCTGATGCCGACGTAGTTGCCCTTCGACTTCGACATCTTCTCGACGCCGTCGAGGCCTTCGAGCAGCGGCATCGTGAGAATGCACTGCTGTTCCTGGCCGTACTGCTTCTGCAGTTCGCGGCCGACCAGCAGGTTGAACTTCTGGTCGGTGCCACCGAGCTCGAGGTCGGCGTTCAGCGCGACCGAGTCGTAGCCCTGCATCAGCGGGTACAGGAATTCGTGGATCGAGATCGGCACGCCGCCCTGGAAGCGCTTCGTGAAATCCTCGCGCTCGAGGATCCGCGCGACCGTGTAGCGCGACGCGAGCTTGATCATCCCGTCCGCGCCGAGCGGCATCGACCATTCGCTGTTGTAGCGGATCTCGGTCTTGGCGCGGTCGAGCACGAGCGCAGCCTGCTCGAAGTAGGTCTTCGCGTTCGATTCGATCTGCTCGCGCGTGAGCGGCGGGCGCGTCGCGTTGCGGCCCGACGGGTCGCCGATCAGCGACGTGAAATCGCCGATCAGGAAGATCACCGTGTGGCCGAGGTCCTGCAGCTGACGCATCTTGTTCAGCACGACCGTATGGCCGATGTGGATGTCGGGTGCGGTCGGGTCGAGGCCGAGCTTGATGCGCAACGGCGTGCCGGTGGCCGCGCTGCGCGCGAGCTTCTGCGCGAACTCTTCCTCGATCAGCAGTTCGTCGACGCCGCGCTTCGTGACGGCGAGCGCATGGCGGACTTCGTCGGTGATCGGGAAAACAGGCTTGGAACTGGGTTCGGTGCTCATCGGGGCCAGGAAGAATGTCGCAAAGACAGGGATTTTCCCATAACTTGCGCGTGCATCGCTTAACGACGCGTCAGGTTGCGCGGATAATCGGGCGCAAGGCGCGTGGCACCGGCCCGCGCCGCTCGATCCAGGAGGACCCAACGTGCCGCAACGACATCCGCAACCCGCCCATCCGGCCGACGGCATCTACTTCGGGCTGATGTCGGGAACCAGCATGGACGGCGTCGACGGCGTCGCCGTGCGTTTCGAGACCGGCCGCGCGCCGGTCGTGCTCGCGGAAGCGTTCGTCGGCTTCGCCCAATCGCTGCGCGACGCGCTGTTCGCGCTGCAGCAGCCCGGCGACAACGAGATCGACCGCGAATCGGTCGCGGCGAATGCGCTCGTCGCGCGCTATGCGGTGTGCTGTCACGAGCTGCAGCGCACGGCCGGCCTGTCGCGCGAGGAGATCCGCGCGATCGGCGTGCACGGCCAGACGGTCCGGCACCGTCCCGAGCGCGGCTACACGCGCCAGCTCAACAATCCGGCGCTGCTCGCCGAACTCACCCATCTCGACGTGATCGCCGATTTCCGCAGCCGCGACGTCGCGGCCGGCGGCCACGGCGCGCCGCTCGCGCCGGCGTTCCACGCGACGGTGTTCGGCGCGCCGGGCGAGACGCGGGTCGTCTGCAACCTCGGCGGCATCAGCAACATCACGATCCTGCCCGGCGAAGGCGGCGACGTGCGCGGCTTCGACTGCGGGCCCGCGAACGCGTTGCTCGACGAATGGGCGACGCGCCATCTCGGCAAGCCCTACGACGACGGCGGCAAGTTCGCCGCGCGCGGTACCGTGCACGCGGCGCTGCTCGACGCGCTGCTCGACGAACCCTACTTCGTCGCGCCGCCGCCGAAAAGCACCGGCCGCGACCTGTTCAATCCCGCGTGGCTCGACGCGAAGCTCGCCGCGTTCACGCAGGTCGCGCCGGAAGACGTGCAGGCGACGCTGACGGCACTCACCGCCGTCTCGGTCGCGCGCGAGATCGCCCGGCACGCGGCCGGCTGCAAGGCCGTGTTCGTCTGCGGCGGCGGCGCCCGCAACCCGGTGCTGCTCGATGCGCTCCGGCATGCACTGCACGAGGCCGGCGTGCCGGCGACGGTGGAGACGACGGCCGCGCTCGGCGTGCCGCCGCAGCAGGTCGAGGCGCTCGCGTTCGCGTGGCTCGCGTACCGCTTCACCGCGCGCCAGCCCGGCAATCTCGCGAGCGTGACGGGGGCCGCGGGCGAGCGCGTGCTCGGCGCACTTTATCCGCGCTGATACGAGAAAACGACGAAACGAGCGGGAGCCCCGATGCGGCGCGTCCGGGACGCGCCGAGAGGCCGCCCGCGCGGTTCGTCGCGTACAACGGACGCAAAAAAACGGGGCATCAAGCCCCGTTTTTCATTCCGGCGAACCGGACAGGATCCGTCGTGCGTTCAGACCGAGAACGACGAGCCGCACCCACAGGTGGTCGTGGCGTTCGGGTTCTTGATCACGAACTGGGCACCGTTGAGGTCGTCCTTGTAGTCGATCTCGGCGCCGACCAGGTACTGGTAGCTCATCGAGTCGATCAGAAGCTGGACGCCGTTCTTGTTCATCACGGTGTCGTCCTCGTTGACTTCCTCGTCGAACGTGAAGCCATACTGGAAGCCCGAGCAGCCGCCACCCTGCACGAACACGCGCAGCTTCAGGTCGGGATTGCCCTCTTCGTCGATCAGTTGCTTGACCTTGTCGGCCGCGGCGTCGGTGAAGACGAACGGTGCCGGCATTTCGGTGGTCGTTGCTGCGGATTCGGTAACAGCGTTCATGCGAACTCTCCAAAAAGCTTTAGCCGCTATTGTAGGGCCGATCAGAAGATCGTGCTGATGTCCATGAAATCAATAGGTTCTTGTTGATTTCAGTAAAGGAAACTGCCCGCGGGGCGCCGCCGCGCGGGCATAAAAAAACCGCCAGCGCGAAAACTGGCGGTTTTTCCGGCGGACGCCGCCCGGAAGCGGCGCGGCCATGAAGCGGAATTAACGCTTCGAGAACTGCTTTGCGCGACGTGCCTTGCGCAGACCAACCTTCTTACGCTCGACTTCACGTGCATCGCGCGTGACGAAGCCTGCGTTCGACAGCGACGGCTTCAGCGTTGCATCGTAGTCGATCAGCGCGCGGGTGATGCCGTGACGCACTGCGCCTGCCTGACCCGTTTCGCCGCCGCCGTTGACGTTGACCTTGATGTCGAACGTCTGGCCGTGGTTCGTGAGTTCCAGCGGTTGACGCACGATCATCAGCGACGTTTCACGCGAGAAGTAGTCGGCGATGGGCTTGCCGTTGACGATGATGTCGCCCTTGCCAGCCTTGATGAAGACACGTGCGACTGCGCTCTTGCGGCGGCCCGTACCGTAGTTCCAGTTACCGATCATGTGGGCTCCCCTTAGATCTCGAGCGCCTTCGGCTGTTGAGCCGAATGCGGATGCGTAGCTTCAGCGTAGACCTTCAGCTTCTTGATCATCGCGTAGCCGAGCGGGCCCTTCGGCAGCATGCCCTTGACCGCCTTCTCGAGCGCACGGCCCGGGAAGCGTTCTTGCATCTTGCCGAACGTCGTTTCATAGATACCGCCCGGGTAGCCCGAGTGACGGTAGTACTTCTTGTCCAGAGTCTTGTTGCCCGTGACCTTCAACTTGCTCGCGTTGATGATGATGATGAAATCACCAGTGTCGACGTGCGGGGTGAACTCAGGCTTGTGCTTGCCGCGCAGACGGCGTGCCACTTCGCTGGCAACACGGCCGAGAACCTTATCCGTCGCGTCAATCACGTACCATTCGCGCGTCACCTCATGGGCTTTTGCGGAAAACGTCTTCATGATCGATCCAAAAAAAATGCTTTGCCCGATGTGTTCTTCCTGCTTGTCTGTGTGCGCTTCGAGGCGCGGTGCAGGCTCTCCCTGTTCTTTTTCCGTGGGCATGAATGCGGAAAAGCCCTGAATTATAAAGGAAATACCGCAGCGCGGTCAAAGAGAATCCACGCCCCGTGCCGGCGGCGCCCGAAATGGGCCAAAATTCGGTCGTGCCCCGATACACCAGGCGAACCGAGCGCCTGGGGCGGCACCCATCGACGCGCGGCACCTGACCTTGCCGCGCCAGACCGGCCGATCACGGAAAACAACAAACAAGCATGATGAAACAACGACTTACGCCCTTTCTCGCGGCCGCGCTGCTGGCCGCCGCGGCGCCCGCCGTCGCCGCCCGGGCCGGCTGCGAGGCCAAGCTCGACGCTCTCGACGCCCGCATCGCCGACGCCCGCCACGCCCATGCCGAAGATCGCATCGCCCGCCTGCGCGCGGTGCGCGAACGCGTGCGCCACTTCTGCGCGCGTGGTCATGGCCATGCATCGGCCGCACACGTTCCGGCCCCTGCCGCCCGTTCGACGGACACGCCGCCCGGCGCGGCATCGCAGCCAGCCGCGCGGCGGCCGGCGTAAACGGGAGTCAATGACGGATATCGACGCGCGCAAACTGCGCACCGATGCTTGCATGGGACGAAAAAAAGCCCGAACGGCTGGTTCGGGCTTAATCCACCTTAGGAGGAGGGTGGAGGAGACATGCGGAGGTTGCCGCAGCGCGACAACCAATGAGGCTCATTATACGAATGCGTCGCCGACTTCACAAGAAAATTTGCATTACGAAATCCAACACCATAATGCGGAATCCGGTAAGCCTCACGCGATGATTGGATTTTCCCTTTTAAAATCAATCAACTGGCAAGAAAGCGCGCAGCCGGAAGCCCGCCACGCCTAGAGTAAAACCCCTAAAGACAGCAGGGAAATCGCCGTTCGGCGCCCCGCCGCGCGCCGCACGCGGCGGCATGGTGTGGCGCGTCGTGCAGCGCATCAGCCGAGCGAAGCGCTGCGGGCTACAATGCCGGATCGAATCCGAATCAGGCAACGCTGGAGTGCAAGCATGGAATGCAAAGTAAGCTGGATGGGTCAGGACGGCATGGCGTTTTCCGCCCAGACCGGGAGCGGGCACCTCGTCGCGATGGACGGCGCGCCGGAAGGCGGCGGCCACAACCTCGCGCCGCGCCCGATGGAAATGGTGCTGGTCGGTACCGGCGGCTGCACCGCGTACGACGTCGTGCTGATCCTGAAGAAGAGCCGCCAGGAAGTCACCGGCTGCTCGGTCACGCTGAAGGCCGAACGCGCGAGCGAAGATCCGAAAGTGTTCACGAAGGTCCACTTCCACTTCACCGTCACCGGCCGCAACCTGAACCCGGCCACGGTCGAGCGCGCGATCAACCTGTCGCACGACAAGTACTGCTCCGCGTCGATCATGATCGCGAAGACCGCCGAACTCACGCATTCGTTCGACATCGTCGCCGACTGAACGCACGGCGGCCACGCATGAAAAAAAGGGCCGGCGCTCCTGACGGAGCGCCGGCCCTTTCGCATTCGAACGGCAAAGCAGGCCGATAAGCCGGATTCTGTGCACGCTGCACGCCGAAGCGCGCGGCGCGTGGCAGCCATTCCTCTAGGCGCGCCATTGCTGACGCGCTCAAGCTTCCTACCCGCAGACGAGACGGGGGCCCCGTCCTGCATCCGAAAATGCGCGCCTGCCTACTTGGAATTGCTCCGGGTGGAGGTTACCGTGCCGGCGAACGTCGCCGTCGCCGCGGTGCGCTCTTACCGCACCGTTTCACCCTTACCTGATCCCGGCTTGCGCCGGGCCATCGGCGGTTTGCTTTCTGTTGCCCTGTTCCGCGTGTCGCCACGGATGGCCGTTAGCCATCACCCTGCCCTGTGGAGTCCGGACTTTCCTCGCCCCCGCCTGCCCGAAGGCGGCGAGGCCGCGACTGCCTGGCCTGCTTTGCGACGCGCATTCTAGCACTGTGCGCCGCCGCCGGCAGCGCGCGAGCGGCGGCCGCTGCGGAAAACCGCCGGATCGTCGTAGAACGCGGGCGCGGCATTCGCTTCGCACCAGCCAGGCACGCCGAGCACCGGCAGCGGCGCGAAATCGCGGCTCGTCAGGTCGCGGGTCGCGAGCTCGCCGGCGATCCGCGCATCGACATGCGCGGCACGCTGCGCGTCAGGCCACGAAAAATAGTCGTCGCCCACTTCGACGATCCATGCGTGCGCGGTGCACGACTTGTAGGGCGCGACGAGCTTCTCGAGCAGCGCATGGCCGACGAGCCGCGCCTCGCAGCGCGTGCCCCACGCGTCGCGCGCCGCCACCAGCAGCTGCTGCCAGCTGAAGCCGCGCAGCGCATCGGCGAGCGTGCGGTCGGCCGTCACGAACAGCGCGGCATTTTCGTCGAACAGCGTCAGCGCATCGCGCAGCGTGCCGCGCACCGGCCCGACGCCGCCCGCGACATCGATCGCCGCGGCCTGGCGTGCGTTCAGCGCAGCCTTGGTGCGCGGATACGCGAACCAGACGAGCGCATTGAAGAAGTCGTGAAGATTGTGGCGGGTCGGGACGCCGCCGGTGTCGGCGATATGGGTTTCGTATGCGATGCCGGGCGGCAGCTCGGCCTGCGGCACGAAGCGCAGCGGCTTGCCGCGGCCGCTGACACGGGCATCACCGCGCAGCGCGCCGTTCAGTGCGTCGAGCAGCGCGGCCTCGCCGGCGAGCGCGGCCGCCTGAAGCGTGCGGCCCGGTTCCGCGTAACGCGCGAGCCACGGCGCGGACCAGTCGATCCGCGCGAACGCCGCCGCGCCGCCGCCGGCCGCGTGGCCGGCCGCGCGCGGCGGCGTGCCGGTCACGCGAACTTCCAGCCGATCGATTCGCCGGCGCGCAGCGGCACGACCGGCGTATCGCCCGCGAACACCTCGCGCGGCAGTTCCCAGGTCTCGCGGCGCAGCGTGATCGTCTCGGTGCTGTGCGGCAGCCCGTAGAAATCGGCGCCGAAGCGGCTCGCGAAATTTTCCAGCTTGTCGAGCGCGCCCGCCTTGTCGAACGCTTCCGCATACAGCTCGAGCGCGTGCAGCGCCGTGTAGCAGCCCGCGCAGCCGCACGCGGTTTCCTTCGCGTCGCGTGCGTGCGGCGCGCTGTCGGTGCCGAGGAAGAAGCGCGGGTTGCCCGACGTCGCGGCTTCGACGAGCGCGACGCGGTGCGTTTCACGCTTCAGCACCGGCAGGCAGTAGTAATGCGGGCGGATCCCGCCGACGAACAGCGCGTTGCGGCTGTACAGCATGTGCTGCGGCGTGATCGTCGCGCCGAGCAGGCCCGGCGCCGCATCGGCGTCGCGCACGTAGTCGGCCGCGTCCTTCGTGGTGATGTGCTCGAACACCACCTTCAGGCCGGGGAAATCGCGGCGCAGCGGCGTCATCACGCGGTCGATGAACACCTTCTCGCGATCGAACATGTCGATCGCCGGGTCGGTCACCTCGCCGTGCACGAGCAGCGGCATGCCAGTTTCCTGCATGACCTCGAGCGTCTTCGCGCACTTCGCGAGATCGCTGACGCCGTGGTCGGAGTTCGTCGTCGCGCCGGCCGGATACAGCTTCACGCCGTGCACGAAGCCGCTGTCGCGCGCACGGCGGATTTCGTCGGGCGACGTGTTGTCGGTCAGGTACAGCGTCATCAGCGGCTCGAACGCCATGCCCGCCGGCAGCGCGGCCAGGATTCGCTCGCGATAGGCCTGCGCTTGCGCGGTGGTCGTGACGGGCGGCTTCAGGTTCGGCATGACGATCGCGCGGGCGAACTGGCGCGCCGTGTGCGGCAGCACCGCGGCCAGCATGTCGCCGTCGCGCAGGTGCAGGTGCAGGTCGTCGGGACGGGCGAGCGTGAGCGTCGCCGGAGAGGAAGCGTTCGAGGCAGTCATAGGAGGCGTCGTGAGGAACGGGCTGGCCATCTGCGGGGCCGGAACGCGCGTGCGCGGGCCGACTGACGGCAAACCGCAACACGGGGCCTTCGGCCGGCGGAATCCGCTTTTTACCGCTCAAGGCTCGGTGATATGCTAGAAGCCACATTGTACCGGGGTTCACCCGGTTGGTTACCCTGCTTCCGCCCCCGCCCCAAGTAAAATGTGCCAACTCCTAGGAATGAACTGCGCCGCGCCGACGGACGTCACATTCTCCTTCACAGGTTTCGCGGCCCGGGGCGGCCTCACCGATCACCATGCCGACGGCTGGGGGATCGCGTTCTTCGAGGACAAGGCCTGCCGCCTCTTCGTCGACCACCAGGCATCGGCCACGTCGCCGCTCGCCGAAATGGTCAAGCGCTACCCGATCAAGTCCAAGAACACGATCGCGCACATCCGCAAGGCCACGCAAGGCCACATCCTGCTCGAGAACAGCCACCCGTTCATGCGCGAGCTGTGGGGGCGGCACTGGATCTTCGCGCATAACGGCGATCTGCAGGAGTACGAACCCGATCTCGACGGCAGCGTCTACCACCCGGTCGGCACCACCGACAGCGAGAAGGCGTTCTGCGTGCTGATGCAGGGGCTGCGCGAAGCGTTCCCCGGCGCGCAGCCGCCGTTGCCGGAGCTGTTCGAGCGCGTCGGCGAGCTGACGCGCGACATCACCGATCACGGCGTGTTCAACTTCCTGATGTCGAACGGCCAGGCTCTCTTCGCGCACTGCTCGACGCGGCTGCACTACCTCGTGCGGCGCTGGCCGTTCTCGACCGCGCATCTGGTCGACGAAGACCTGTCGATCGACTTCGCGAAATACACGACGCCCGAGGATCGCGTCGCGGTGATCGCCACGCAGCCGCTGACCGACAACGAAATCTGGACCTCGTTCGAACCGGGCGAGCTGATCATGTTCCAGTGCGGCGACGTCGCCGCGCGGATGCAGATTCCGGTGCCCGAGTGCGTGCTCGAGAAACTGCGCAACCCGGCGCTCGACGCGTCGGCGTCCGCGCCGTGCGGTACGCAGCACGCCGCACTCGCGGCCGGCGCCGACGACGATTCCGACGACTCGATCGATTTCTGAGCGCGCCGCGCCGCCGCCGGGCGCGCGCTTCATGCGTTGCGCTGTTCCGCCAGCGTCGCGGCCCGGCGATCCCGCGT
This sequence comes from Burkholderia sp. Bp9015, assembly GCF_003853505.1. NCBI lineage: Bacteria > Pseudomonadati > Pseudomonadota > Betaproteobacteria > Burkholderiales > Burkholderiaceae > Burkholderia > Burkholderia sp. Bp9015. The sequence continues at coordinate 6,016 of NZ_QTPZ01000020.1, read as the reverse complement.
CATGCCCGGATCGTCGAACCACGCATCCGGCGCCCGGCATCCGCCGATGATTGCCCGCATTGAAAATCTCCCCCCGACAACTCCATTCAGGCTGCCATTTCAAGCACGCGTGCGTCGCCACACGACATTCACTTTTATTTAATTAATTTTCAAGTAAAAATAGTTAACCGTCGAAACAAATAAAACAAGATATTCGAAACCGGATAATCCGGAAGCCTCAGCTTAAAGCAAAATCCCCACGCCTATCGTGCGCCAGCCTACCGAACCGGCGCTTCCGCCTGTTCTATAAAAAATCCACCAAGCCCTTACCCACAAAGGCTTTCAGTTCGGTTACCCACACAACTCAGAAATACCACTCAATACCGTTACCATCCCCACATTTTCTGATTTTTTGAAAATCGCCCGCCCCGCCAATTAGTAGACTCGCTCCATCTTCGGTGTAACGAAACCCGACCGGCGCGTCATGCAGCCACGGCTGCCGCATGTCCATTCGCGTCACGCGTCACCGTGGAATGCGCATTCGCCGCATGCGGCGAATACCACTTCAAAACAAGAAAGAGGGCATGTCGTGAATCACTCATTTCGATCGATCTGGAGCGACGCCGCCGGCTGCTGGGTCGCGGTCGCGGAAACGACACGGGCGCGCGGCAAGCGTTCACGCCGCGAATCGGGCGCAAGCACCCGCGCCGGCCGCACGGCGATGCGCCGCTCGCCGCTGCGCGTCGCCGCGCTCGGTGCCGCGCTGGCCGCGCTGTCGGCCGGCTCCGCGTACGGGTCGAGCTGCGGCGACGGTTCGGCGGTCGCGAGCGGCGGCAGCTGCGCGCTCGGCAGCGTCAGCCCGACCGTGAACGACAACCTGGCCGGCGCCACGACCGTGTCCGGCGGCGACGCGGTCGGCGTGACGGGCGCATGGACGGCGCAGAACAGCGGCGACGCCGGCTACACGCGCATCCCGTTCGGCACGACGACGATCGTGTCGGGAAATCCGGATCAGCCGCTGGTGTCGCTCGGCGGCAAGACGCAAAACATCGGCACGCCCGACACGATCACGGGCACCCATACGTCGGTCGCCACCTACGACTCGTCCGCGTTCTCCGCGTCGACGGTCGGCACGACCGACGTGCCCGTCTACCGCGACGTCAACGGCGACCAGTACGTGAACACGCGGATCGGCACCGTCGACCGCTCCGGCGGCACGCTGAACGTGTCGATCGGCAATCCCGCCAACGCGCCCGGCTCGGCCGGCAACGCAATCACGATGGCCGCGAAGCAGACGGACCTCACCGTCGCGGACGGGACGGGCGCCACCCCGAGCGTCGTCAACTGGAATTCGCGCAACCAGGTCTGGTTCACCACCGGCGACTACCTCGCGAGCGGCGGCTCCGTCGGCAACCTCCAGCTCGACGTGCCGGCCTATGCGGGCACTTTCACCGCGTTCGACGGCAGCACGTGGACCGTCAGCGACGCCGCGTCGCTCGCAGCCTACAACGACTTCCTCGTGCGTTCGGTCCGGAGCGGCGCGCTCGGCTCGCAGGCCGCGTACGACACCGCGTTCGGCCAGGCCGTCACGTTCTCGAAGGAGACCTTCCAGTACGCGAACAACGTGTCCGCCGGCGACAAGAACACGCTGCCGATCAATCACCTGTCGGCAATGCACGGCACCGGCGCGAACGCGACGCTGCAGATCGGCAAGGACGGCCAGATCGACTTCCGCGGCACCAACACGATCGCATCGAGTTCGGCCGTCCTCGCGGAAAACGGCGCGCACTTCGTCAACGACGGCCGCCTGTCGGGCGATTTCACGCTGGTGCGCCTGCTGAGCGGCGCGAGCGGCGTCAACAATGGCGTGATCTCGTCCGGCTACGCGTCCGGCGACAATTTCGACACGAGCAGCGGCACGCCGCCCGACAACTTCGGGTTCCATGCGTACACCGAGGGCAACGGCGTGTACGCGAACGGCTCGGGCACCTCGTTCGTCAACCACGGCGTGATGAACGTCGGCGCGTGGACGCTCGCCGGCGACCGCCCCGACCTGCAGAACTACGCGGTGGCCGTGACGGGCGGCGCGAACGCGTCGAACGCCGGCACGATCAACGTCGGCGTCAACGCGACGACGCTCGACAGCCAGGTGATCGGCGGCTTCGCGGCGGGCGGCACCTTCACGAACGCGGCCGGCGGCACGATCTATCTCGGCCGCGCGGCCCAGTACGGGCCGGGGGCGGCGGCCAACGATGTCGCGCTGTCCGCGCATGCGTACGGGATCCTGCTCGGCGCGTCGGGCACCGCCAGCAACCTCGGCTCGATCGTGATCGGCTCGCAGACGCAGAACGGCGCCGGGATGGCGAGCATCGGTTCGTCGTCCGGCACGCTGCGCAACGCGGGCACGATCGTCGTGAACGGCGCGGCGCCCGGCACGCCGTTCGCCAACGTCGGCATGCTCGCGGCCAACACGGCCGCGACCGTGACCAACACCGGCACGATCACGCTGAACGGCGTGAACGGCATCGGCATCATGGTGGTCGGCACCGGCTCGACCGCGACGGCCGCAACGTCGACCGGCACGATCAACGTGGCCGGCGGGCTCGATCCGGCATCGGACACGCGCAACTACGGCGTGTGGGCCGAAGGGCCGCGCGCGAAGGCCACGGTCGACGGCGCGCTCAACCTGACGGGCACCGGTGCGATCGGCGTCCATGCGCGCTCGGGCGCGACGATCAACGTCGACGCGAACGCGGTGCCCCACTTCATGTCGGGCACGAACCAGATCGGCTTCTATGCGTATGGCGCAGGCTCGAAGATCAACGTCGCCGCGCAGCACCTGAGCGTCGATACCGACGATTCGACGCTGTTCCGCATGGCGGGCGGCGCGGCCTATACGGGGGCATCGGCCGCCGGCACGCTGACGACGGACGTCAACGGCCAGCGCGCGCGCGGCGTGCTCGCGACCGGTGCCGGCACGACGCTGTCCACCGGCCACGCCACCTACAACGTCAACGGCGCGAACGGCATCGCGGTTGCAGTCGAAGGCGGCGCGAAGGGCACGATCGACTCGGGCGCGACCATCAACCTGAATGCGGCCGGCGCGATCGCGGGCGTCGTCGACGGCCAGGCGCACGACCTCGCCGGCGCGAATGCCGGCGCACCGGTCGCGACGACGCTGACCAACGATGCCGCGGTCACCTCGTCGACCGCGGGCGTGACGGGTTTCGTCGCGCAGAACCTCGGCACGCTCGACAACCGCGACACGGTGCTGCTGAGCGGCGCAGGCTCGACGGGCGTCGTGGTCGGCACGCTCGGCACCGTGAACAACGCGTCGGCGATCCGCGTGGCCAACGGCACCGGCGCGCTCGTGCAGGGCGCGTCGGCGACGCTTGCCAACGCGGGCACGATCGAGGCCGACGACGGCGTCGCGGGCGTGCACCTGACCGGCGCGGGTGCGTCGGTCGCGCTGTCGGGCGCGGGCACCGTCGTCGCGAACGGCAGTGCCGACGGCGTGCTGATCGACTCGACCGTCTCGAACGGCGGGATCGCGGCCGGCGCGACGTCGATCGCGGCGGGCGGCGCCGGCAAGGGCATCGACAACCTCGGCACGAACACGACGATCGCGCTGTCGGGCACGCAGATCGGCACGACCGGCAATGGCGCCGACGGGCTGTCGTCGACGGGCACGGGCGCACGCATCGCGACCGACGCGGCGACCGTCGTACGCACCGCCGGCGACAACGCACGCGGCCTCTTTGTGACGGGCGCGGATTCGACGCTGGCGGCCGACGGCACGACCGTCGCGACGACCGGCGCCGGCGCGCATGCGATCGTCGCGGGCAGCGGCGCGACCGTGTGGCTGTCGGGCACGAAGGTCTCTGCGGCGGGCGTGGCAGCCGACGGTCTCGTCGCGCGCAACGGCGGCCGTATCGGCGACACGGGTTCGTCGCTCGCGAGCGCGGCCGGCAACGGCGCGACCGTCGACGGCGGCGGCGTGCTCGCGCTGACGGGCACGACGCTCAAGGGCGCGACGGCCGGCGTCATGAGCACGGACACGCTCGCGACCGGCGCGACGAGCTCGGTGCGCGTCGACGGCGGCAGCGTCGCGTCCGTCACCGGGCCGGCGTTCGCCGCACGCGGCGGCACCGTCGACATCGCGGTGCGCAACGGCACCGTCGTGACGGCCGGCAACGGCACGCTGCTGGACCTCGCGAACGGCAGCACCGCGACCTTCAACGCATCGGCCGTGAATCTCGCGGGCGACATCGTGTCGGACGCGTCGAGCACCGGCAACGTGTTCCTGACGAACGGCACGACCCTGACCGGCACGATCGACCCGGTCGCGCTGAGCGTCGACGGCTCGAGCACGTGGCACATGACCGGCAGCTCCGTGCTGAGCAGCCTGAACAACGCGGGCCTGGTCGCGTTCGCCGCGCCGTCCGGTTCACCGACGGCGGCCGCCAGCTACCGGACGCTGACGACCGGCAATTACGTCGGCAACGGCGGCACGATCGCGCTGAACACGTACCTCGGCGCCGACGCATCGCCGACCGACCGGCTGATCGTGAACGGCGGCACCGCGAGCGGCACGACCGGGCTGAAAATCGCGAACACGGCCGGCACCGGCGCGCAGACGACGGGCGACGGGATTCCGGTGGTCGTCACGGCCAATGGCGGCACGACTACCGCGTCGGCGTTCCATCTCGCGGGCCCCGTACAGGCCGGCGCGTACGAATACCGTCTCTACCGCGGCGGACAGGGCGATGCGAACGGCTGGTACCTGCGCTCGCAACTGGACCCGACGGACCCCGGCGATCCGGTCGGCCCGTCCGTCATCGAGGGCGGCGACAACGGCGGCAATCTCGCGTACCGTCCTGGCGTCGCGGGTTATGCGATGACGCCGCTGCTGAACGCCGACTACGGCTTCTCGACGCTTGGCAAGCTGCACGAGCGCGTCGGCGACATCTACAACCTCGAGAAGCAGGCGCCGGGCAACCGCGACGGCGTGTGGGGCCGCATCGGCGGACAGAGCCTCGACGCGAACGCGGGCCGCTTCGCGGCCGACGAGCGCACGTTCTTCGCGCAGTTCGGCAAGGACTGGACGCTCGACCAGGCGCCCGCCGGCGGCAGCACGCATGCGGGCGTGACGGCGAGCATCGGCGTCGCGAACGCGAGCTTCAGCGACACGGCACGCGCCGACACGGCCGGGCTGTCGACGTCGACGGGCTCGGTCGAGATGCACGCGCAGAGCGTCGGCGGCTACTGGACACGCTACCTGTCCGACGGCACCTACTTCGACAGCGTCGGCCAGGTCACGCACTACGGCAACCGCTATCGCGACAGCTACGGCAACGAGGCCTCGCAGAACGGCTTCGGCATCGCGCTGTCGCAGGAGGTCGGCAAGCCGTTCGGGATCGGCGGCACGCCGATCGCGGTCGAACCGCAGGCGCAGCTGATGTACCAGTACCTGAAGCTGAACGGGTTCAACGACAACGTATCGGCCGTGTCGGGCACGACGACCCACGCGCTGCGCGGACGCGTCGGCGTGCGCGTCTTCCGGCCGAACCTCGACGCGAACGCGGGCGGCGGCGCCGCGACACCGTACTTCACGGCCGACGTGCTGCACGACTTCCTGTCGCCGGGCCAGACCGTCGTCGGCGGCACGCCGTTCGCGACGCACCTGGGCCGCACGTGGTACGAGCTCGGCCTTGGCGTGACCGCGGGCTTCGGCAAGTCGGGCGCGTTGTACGCGAACGTGAAATATGCGCGCAACATCGGCGGCGATTACCGGCGCGGCGTGACCGGGCAGGTCGGCTACCGCTACAGCTGGTAACGCCCGACGCGGCGCCCCGTCCGCTGCCATCGGCGGGCGACGGGCAGCCCGCGAAAAAAAACCGCCCGGTGTTCAGCCGGGCGGTTTTTTCATCGGCGTGCATGCGGCGCACGCGCTGCACGAACGCTCAGTGCAGGATTTTCGCGAGGAAGTCCTTCGCGCGGTCCGACTTCGGATTCGAGAAGAAATCGTCCTTGCGGT
>NZ_QTPZ01000019.1:0-148118 GCF_003853505.1 Burkholderia sp. Bp9015 | reverse complement strand
GCGACGATCAGCTTCGGCTTGTGCTCGTTTGCCAGCTTCTCGGCCGCGTCGTAGTCGATGTCTTCCTGTTCGTTCAGGCCGTAGCTGACGACGTTGAACCACTTGCCCGACATGTTCACCGGCGAGCCGTGCGTCAGGTGGCCGCCGTGCGCGAGGCTCAGCCCCATGATCGTGTCGCGCGGCTTGAGCATCGCGAAGAACACGCCCTGGTTCGCCTGCGAACCCGAGTTCGGCTGCACGTTCGCGGCCTCCGCGCCGAACAGCTGCTTCACGCGGTCGATCGCCAGCTGCTCGACCACGTCGACGTACTCACAGCCGCCGTAGTAGCGCTTGCCCGGATAACCTTCCGCGTACTTGTTCGTGAGCTGCGAACCCTGTGCGGCCATCACGGCCGGGCTCGTGTAGTTTTCCGACGCGATCAGCTCGATGTGGTCTTCCTGGCGGCGGTTCTCGTCCTGAATGGCAGTCCAGAGTTCCGGATCGACGTTGGCGACGGTGCTGGTAGTGCGATTGAACATGATGATTGATCAAAAGAGAGTGATGGATTGACCCTGGTAGGCCGGACTTGCCCGGACCCGCGAAGTCGAGCGCCGGACCGGCGCTCGATGACGTCGACAACCATGCCGCCCCGCGACGCCGGCTGAACGGTGATTCGGCATTGCCATTCCAGCAGACGCAAATTCGTTCAGATAGAAGGATTACGACAATCCGCTAGGACACATCGCGCGGCGAACCGGCAAAAAAAATCGAAGGTCCGCATCGCTGCGGAACCTTCGACAGAACCTGCCGTTCCTGGGGGAGCTCGCGCCTTCCCTTCGGCTTCCCGCGAATATCGGGGCCTAAACGGCGGAGAAACAGTTGTCGACGAACAGATGGGTGCCGTTGACGAAGCTCGATTCGTCCGACGCCAGGAACAGTGCGGCCGCGGCCACTTCCGACGGCTCGCACAGCCGGCCTTGCTGCACTGCGATAGCCGCTTCGGTCGCGTCCACGCCCATCGCCTGCAGATCCCTCAGTTCGCGCATCCCGTGCGGCGTGCGGATGAACCCGGGCGCGAGCGCATTGCAGCGGATGCCGCGATCGCGGTATTCGACGGCGATCGCGCGCGCGAACATGTGGCATGCCCCCTTGGTCGCGTCATACAGCACTTCGCCGGGCGTCGCGCAAACGGCCGAGATCGACGACGTGCAGACGATGCTGCCGCGCCCTTTTTCCAGCATCTGCGGCAGCACCGCCTGCGTCATCAGGAACATGCTCTTCACGTTCACGCCCATCAGCCAGTCCCATTCCGACTCCTCGATGTCGAGGAACGGTTTGACGATCAGCGTGCCCGCGTGATTGAACAGGATGTCCGCGTTGCCGAACTGCTTGCAGGCCGCATCGACTGCGTTCCGCACGTCCGACTGCTTCGACACGTCGGCGCCGAGGCCGATCGCCTGCAAGCCGGCATCGCGCAGCCGCGACGCGAGCGTGTCGGCCGCGTCGCCGTCGCGGTCGATGATCGCCACCTTCGCCCCCTGCGCGGCGAACAGTTCCGACGCGGCGGCGCCGCACCCGCCCGCGCCGCCGCTCACGATCGCGACCTTGCCCGCCAGGCGCCCGTCGATCTTGACATTCATGAGTCGTTCTCCAGTCTGGTTCGTTCGGACCGCTCAGCTGAACAGCGTCCGAAGATGATCGTTGAGGAAATAGCCTTCAGGGTCCACGCTGCGGCGCAGTTCGCGGAACGCCTCGGCCTTCGGGAACCAGCGGTCCACGTCGTCGCGGTTCGTGAAGTGCAGCTTGCCCCAGTGCGGACGCGAGCCGTAGTCGCGCAGGATGTCGTCGACGTCCTTCAGGAACGGCCAGTAGTCGACGCCGTTCGGACCGCCCGAGCACGAAATCGTCACGCTGTCCTGATGATTGAACGGGCTGATCCATGCCGGATCGCCCTTCGTGAAGCGGTACTCGACCGGGAAGATGCAGTCGCGATGCTTCGTGAGGATCAGCTCGCGCACGCGGCGCAGCGCCTCCTTGCCGTGTTCGGCGGGCACCGCGTATTCGAGCTCGTGGAAGTTCGCGACGTAATGAATCGCGTAGACCTCGGAGCTGTACGCGATCTTCTCGTGCTCGCCTTCGTAGAACGTGCGCTCGTCGGTGATGTCCATCACCTTGATCTCGCACACGTCGTAGTCCTTCTTCGAATTCGACACCTTCGTGGTATCGGGCAGGCAGTACAGGTGACGGCTTTCGGACGTCGGGCACCAGAAGAACCCGAAATGGCGATGCTTCGCCGCGAGGTCGTCGTACTGTTCCATCAGCGCCTCGAAGTCCTCGCGCCACACGCGGTCGTGCAGCCAGAACGCGTCGGTCACCTGCAGCGTCAGCTCCGACACCACGCCGAACAGGCCGAGGTTCACCTGGGTCGCGTGCAGCAGATCGAGGTCCTGCCGGTCGCTCACTTCCATGATCGAGCCGTCGGGGCGAACGATCCGCATCCCGACCACCTGCGACGACAGGTTGCCCAGCGTCGTCCCCGTGCCGTGCGTGCCGGTTGCGAGCGCACCGGCAATCGCCTGGGAATCGATGTCGCCCTGGTTGACGAGCGAGAAGCCGATGTCCTTCAGATGACGCGTCACCGCATTGATCCGCGTGCCGGCCTTCACCGTGACGCGCTTGCGTCGCTCGTCGACCGCGACGATGCCCTGGTAGTCCTTCAGCGACAGCAGCAGGCCGCTCGTCGCGACGATCGGCGTGAACGAATGTCCCGATCCCGAGCATCGGACGTTCTTGCCCTGGCGCGTCGCGGCCTGCACCAGTTCGGCGATTTCCGCCTCGCTGGTCGGCGACGCCATGTGCGCGGCGACGCAAGACTGATTGCCGACCCAGTTCCGCCAGAACCCGCCACGTGGAAGCTCCATCGACGTCTCTCCAGAAAAGTGCCGCCGGACCCGCGCCGGCAGCCGTGTTCGGTTCGTCCGGCAACGAAGCGGGATGCTTCCGGCGCCGGCGCGATGCGTTGTGTTCCGTTCATGCCAAAGGTATTGCGCCGGCCGGCTTTTCACTATCGGATTTCGGCAAGCGAGGGTTTTCTCCGGGAATCGGGCCGCCGGGGTTTTTGACCGGCGCGCGCAGCGGCTACAATGCGTCGATCCGGCCCGCCCCTTCCCGACTCCGATGACGCCGTCCGCCGATCCGAGCGATTTTTCCGGCGCCCCGCCGTTCGCACGCGCGGTGGCGTTCTGCGCGTTCACCGACGTGGAGGAACAGGCGCGGATCTTCGACGGCTGGCATCTCAACTACACGCAGATCTCGGGCGGCCGGTTTCATGGTTCGTCCTCCATCGTGTCGCTCGGCGGCATCCGGCTCCTGGTCGAAGACCTCGACAAGGTGATCCTGCAGCAGGGCGCGGTGCCGTCGGACCGCATCGCGGTGGCCGTGCCGCTGGAACTCGAAGGCCATGCGCGCATGTGCGGCGAGAAGAGCGGGCGCGACAGCCTCCATGTGTTCTCCAGCCAGCCGGTGTTCGAGTTCTATTCGCCCGACCGGCACGTGCTCGTGAACGTCGAGATCGAGCCCGACAAGCTGTCGACGGAGGCGATGCGCACGCTCGCCGCGTCGCTGCGCGCGCGCACCTTCGCGCCGCTGATCCCGATGACGCCCCAGGTCGCGGACCGCCTGCGCGACCTGCTGCGCCACACGATGGCCGCGGCCGCGAAGAGCACGCCGATCGAGGACGTGACGACGCAGGCGCGGATCGAATTGCTCGAACGGACCGTGCTGTATGCGATTTCAGAGGCGATGACGATGCCCGCGCCGGATGCGAACGCCCTCGCGACGCGGCCGACGAAGTACTGGTCGCTCGTCAACGCGGTGCAGGCGCGGCTGCAGGATGCGTCCACGTGCCCGCTGTCGATCGCCGAACTGTGCGTGCAGCTCGGCATCAGCCGGCGTACCGCGCAGTACGCGTTCAACGACACGCTCAACCTGAATCCGATCGCGTACCTGCGCGCGGTCCGGCTGAATCACGTTCGCCGCGAGCTGCGGCTCGGCGGGTCCGTGACGTCGGCCGCGACGAAGTGGGGCTTCTGGCACCTGAGCAGTTTTGCGCAGGACTACCGCGCGATGTTCGGCGAGTTGCCGTCGGCGACGGCGAGGCGCTACGCGCACCGGGAAGGCTGAGCGTCGATCGCGTGAAGCATGACGCGGCTTCGCGTTGCCCGCGCGTGAACCGAACTTCGATGAAGAAAGCCGCGGCCGAACGTGCGCCGCGGCAGGTTGAAAGCAGGCCGCCGCCGCAGTCGAGCGGCCGGCCCCCATCGGCACCGGCTGCCCTCCCGCGCGCGACCTCTCTACACCGTCACTCCTGCTGTTCCTGCTGCGCCTGCACCTGTCGCTGCTGGATGAACTGCCGCACGTCGCTCATCGTCACGCGACCGGTGTGTTTCGCATCGATCTCGTCGAAGTGCTTCGCGACGAACCCGAGCCCGCCGCTCTGCGCCTGCGCTTTCGTCACCGCCGCGCCGTTGCTCAGCACCGTGTTGCCGCCGAGCCGGGCATCGACGCGCTTCTGCGCCTGCTGCTGCAGCGTCGCGCCGGTCGACGGCAATACCGGTGCCACGCGGGTCGAAGGAAAGAACGGGCCGTCGACGCCGTGCCCGCCGCGCGGCAGCTTCACCGGCGCCACCGCCTGCGGCGGCAATGCGTGGGCGCTGCTCATCAAGGCACCGAGGACGACCAACGGGGACATGCGTCGCATCAAGTTGATTAGGGACATGATCACTCGCATTCGATGGATGAATAGAGGGTTCCTTTTCGCAAGGAGTCCGTTGTTTACGGTGCCGCTGCCAGCGTCGTCGCGGTGGTCGCGCCCGGCGAGGCGCCGGTCGGCGTGCCGGCCGGGTTCTCGTCCGGCCACGGCGGCGGCAGCGTGTGCAGCGTCAGCGCGGTCGGAATCCGCCGGCCCTGATAGAAGAGCTTCAGGTCGCGCTTCATCTGCGGACGGGCCACGTCATCCAGATACGTCATGTGCCCGCCCTGGAAGAAGTTCACCTGCAGCTTCGGGTTCAGCCCCTTCACCGTCTGCAGCCGCGCGAGTTGCTTCTCGGTGTTGAAGAACGGCGTCGCCAGGTCGTGGAGGCCGTTCTCCGCGAGCACCCGGAGCTTCGGATTGAGCTGCAGCGCGCCGAGCAGATCGGGGATCGTGTCGGGCATCGGCTGGCCGTCATGCGAGAAGTCCCACACCTGGATGATGTTGTCGTTCAGCGGCAGGTAGGTCGCGTTCGGCGCGGTGTAGCCGAGGTAGTCGGGCATCTGCGTCGCGAGCGCGTTGGTGAACGGCTGCGAGATCAGGATGTCCGACGGATCGCCGTCCGTTTGCAGCCGCGGGTCGGCGTTCGGCAACGACACGCGTCCGTCGTAGCGGCCGATCGTCGTGCGGGGCACCAGGTTCGTGCCGAACGGATTCGCGTTGAAGTAGTCGCGCAGCGCGTGCTGCGTGAGGCTCGACGGCAACGACCACAGCGTCAGCGTCGCATCGCTCGGGAACACCGGCGTGCCGAGCGCGTCCGGAATGCCGAGCTGGCTCAGCACCCACGACTGCGAGTACTGCTGCAGCTGGTTGTAGATCAGCGTCGTGAACAACTCGGTCTGCAGCGCATACAGATAGGGATTTACCGGCGCCGGCGATACCTGGTTGAAGTACGCCGCGACCGCCGCATAGCCGGGCAGGTAGCCGGCCACGGTATCGGTCTCGAGCAGCAGCCCTTCGGTCGACTGCGTGATCGCGACCGCTTCCACCGCATCGGCGAAGTAGTTCAGGATTGCAGACTGCAGCACGATCCCCGTCAGGTGCACGCCGGCCGATTCGAGCGCCAGCGCGAGCATGTCGGTACGCGGCGTGCCGTACGATTCGCCGTACAGGTAGATCGGCGACGTGCCGCGGTTGTTGACGTTCAGGTAGCGCTGGATGAAGTCGCGCATGATGTTGACGTCCGCATCCGAACCCCAGTACTTCTGGTTGGTGTTCGGCAGCACGGCTTCCGACAGCCCGGTGCCCGGCGGGTCGATGAACACGAGGTCGGTCGTGTCGATCAGGCTTTCCGCGTTGTCGACGAGCGGATAGTTCGGCCAGTTGCTGCCGAACAGCGGATCGGGCGTGGCGACGCGCGTCGGCGCGAACGAGCCGAGCCGCAGCCAGATCGACGACGAGCCCGGGCCGCCGTTGTAGACGAACGTGACGGGGCGCGGCTTGCCGTTCGTGCTCGGCACCGTGTACGCGACGTACGACATCGACGCTTCCGCGTTGCCGTTCGCGTCCTGCGCGGTCAGGTGGCCGGTGGTCGTCGTGTAGCTGACCGTCGTGCCGCCGGATTGCCACTGGTAATGCATCACCGCCGCCTTCTCCGAGACCTGCGCGGCCGCGAGGCCGTCGGTCGCGTTCATCGAATAGGCGACGGGGTCGACGTAAGGCTGGTTCGCCGCCGGCGTCTGGCTGCCGGCCGCCTGTTGCGCGCCGGCCGGCTGGCTGGCGGTGGCCTGCGCGAGGCTCGATGCGCCGACCGACGACGAATCGTCGCCGCCGCAGCCCGCGAGCACCATGGTCACGACGGTCAATGCGCCTAGCCCGGCCAGCCGGCCGCGACGTGCGCGGCGGCTGCCGGTAATGCTCCTGTCTGGTTTCATGCCTCGATCCTTGTGTTGGGTCGGATACCGCTTCACACAGGCCGCCATCGCCGGCGAAAAACGCGCAGGCATACCCGCCACTCGCGTTGCACGGTCGGCAGACGGCGGTTGGGGAATGGACTTCTTCGAGAGACTGAACTTGATACAGACACAGCAAACTGCTGGCGGAGAATGATGCAGGAACGCCGCCCCCTGGCAGTTTCGACGACTTATCGTATTACCAATATTTACGACATGACAAAAATAGGCGGTGCTGCGCCGTGTTGTCAAAGATCATTCCGATATTAAAAAATCTCTTATGATGCGAACGGCGGTCAGTGTCTGGTATTTGAAAGAAAAACGATTGTTCTAACTGGACACGTTGCGTGAATCATTTTTCCTGAAATGCCGTTCGTTTTTCGCAGATCTCGTAGCACTTGGCGAGTATTGGAATCGCGCGCAAAAGCCCTTCAAATCGACAGGACTTTTCTTTCATTTTAATTATTCGAATCCGATTAGAGCGAATCGTTGAATAAAGCCCGATATCATCCACAAAATACCGATTCCGACTGTTTGCACGACGCACTGAGGAATTATTTACCCGATATCGGAATCAAACCATCGGATGCACTGAACGGCATTGATGCGTAATACGCGGGTATTCGCAACGATGAAGCGATCATTCGCGCCACGCGTTCCGGATCGGATTGCGGCGATCGCGAATCGGGCACGTGATGCGTGGAGGAGAGAGAGGCCGGTGAGCGAGCGACAGCGCGTGGTTTGCGCGCCGCCGCCGACTCACGCGACGACGTGCGGCAGCGCCGCACGCCGTACTTCAGAGGTTCGACGTGGAGGAGATCAGCGCCCGCCGCCCGGCAGCGCGATATCGATCAGCACCGGATCGTGGTCCGACGAACGATACGCATCCGGCGCGTAGAAGGTCTTCTGCTGCTCGGCCGACTTGTACGCGAGCGTGTACTGCAGCGCGAGCGGCTCGTCCGCGTTGATGTGCCATTCGTGCACGGCCTTCACGTGCGATGCGAGCGGCAGCGACGCGAGCGCGTGATCGAGGTAGCCGGCTTCGCCGTTGTACACGTAGCTGTACGCATTGGCGCCGATCCAGCGCGACACGAGGTTGCGGTAGCCGCGCGATTCGAGCAGGCGGATCGGGTCTTCGTACGTGTAGCTGTTGAAGTCGCCGATCAGCAGCGTGCCCTGCCCCGCGACGCCCGTCGGCGTGCCGGCGAGCCAGTCGGCCAGCTTCGCGGCCGCGCGCGTGCGCGTCGGGTTCCAGCAGCCCTGGCCGTCGCCCTGGTCGAGATCGTCGTTCGCCGCGTCCGGGCAGTTCTTCGACTTCAGATGGTTGACCGCGATCGTCAGCGCCTGCTTGCCGCCGATCCGGCGGAACGACTGCGCGAGCGGCTGGCGGTTCTTGTCGTCGATCGCGAGCGTCGACGCGCGGCCGACGGGTTCGACCGTGCGGCTGTCGTAGATCATCGCGACCGCGATGGCGTCGCCGCCGAGGCGCGACGTGCCCGGGTCGACCACGCGCCAGTGGCTGCCGAGCTTCGCCGCGAGCTGGCGCACCGCGCTCAGTTCGCCGTAACCGTTGTTCTGGATTTCCATCAGGCCGATCACGTCGGCGTCGAGCGCCTTCAGCGCGCTGACGATCTTCGCTTCCTGGCGCTGGAATTCCGGGTAGCTCTTCGCGCCGCGGTTGTTCGGATCGTCGAAGCCGCCGCCGAGACCGTTGCCGTTGAAGTAGTTGAGGACGTTGAACGACGCGACGCGCAGGTTCGATTTCGGATCGCGCGCCGGGGCGTTGGCGCGCGGGTTCGAACGCGTGTCGAACGCCGGCGCGGCCGCGCCGGGCAGCGGCTGCACGCGCCATGCGCCATAACGCACCTCGAGCACGCCTTCGACGTCGCGCACGGTGTAGCCCGAGCGCAGCGTGTTGGCGGCCGACAGTTCGGGCGCCGGGTAAGGCACGGTCGCCGGGTTCTGCTTGTTCGAGCCGTCGTCGAGGATCAGCCGGTTGCGTGCGTTCGCATCGATCTGCGTCTGCGCCTGCGACGGCGGCACCACGCTCGTCGGCGTGTGCAGGCGGCCGTTGCTCAGCATCACGCTGCCGTAGCGGCCGAGCTCGTAGTTGTCGGTGACGGTGAGCGTCTGCGGCAGGCGCACGCGCATCCCTTCGTACGCGGCGAACGCGTTCGGGTTGTCGACCGGCAGCGTGAGCGTCGCGGGCGTGACCGTCTGGCCGTTCGCGCACACCGCGATCGCGCCCGACAGCGTCAGCTGCGTCTGCCCGTATTTTTCCTCGACCTTGCCGCTCACGTGCACGAGATCGCCGGCCTTCGCGCGCGCTTTCGGCGCATAGACGAACAGCCCTTCGGACACGCCCGGCTGGTTGCGGCGCTGCGCGTCGGCCTGCTGGACGAAGAAGCCGCCGAAGCCGTCCGTGCCGCCGAAATCGGCGGTGACGACCGCTTCGATCGACACGTTCTGCCCGGCGAGCGGCGACGGCGCGCCCGGCCCCTGGATGTCGGCGATCGGCGTCGTGCTGCCGCCGCAGTTCGGGCTGACGGGGGCGGCAGTGGCGGCGAAGACCGGTGCGGCAAGCGTGGGAAGCAGCAATAGCGGGGCAAACAGGCGGATTGTCGAGCGCATGACGGGGAATCCCGGTTGTGAGGATAGCGAAAGCTTAGCGGCGCTCGATGACAGTTGTTAGTAACCGGAAGACAGATGAACGTAATATTCGACACCGCTGCGCGATGGCGATCGACCGCGCGCCCGCGGTCGAAAAGCGGGAAATCGCCTGACGAATCCCGTCCCCTGTTGCGACGATTTCCCGATGCCGGCTTCGCCCCGCCAACCGTGGAGCTAAACCGTCCCCGGCAACGCGCTCGACACGAGCACGGCAGCCACCATCAGCACGCCGGCCAGCACGACCGCCTCGATCCGCAGCACCGCGCCGAACCGGCGCAACAGGCCGGCCGGCGTCGCAGCGTCCGGGTCCTTCAGCGCCGCCAGCAGCTTCGGCATCTCGAAGAACCGGTTGTGCCCGCCGAGCGCCGCCGCGATCAGCACGAGCGCGAGCTTGAACAGCAGGATCTGTCCGTATGTCGACGCAAGCAGGTTCGCTGGCGTATCGACACCGCGCCAGCCGTTGTACGCGCCGGTCGCGAACAGCACGATCAACGCATACGTCGACGCATCGGACAGCGACTGCACGAACGAAGCGCCGGTCGCGCGTTCGCTCGCGGGCATGCCGGCAAGACGCGGCATCACGCCGAACGCAGTCACGAACACGAGCCCGACCCACGCGCTGATCGCCAGCAGATGCAGCCAGTCGACCCACACCGGCACGCTGAACAGCCCCGCGTCGACCGGATGCCCGCCGTTGCTGCGCGAGAGTGCGATGCCCGCGAGCGCGGCCCACATCGCGAACGGAAAGCGCGTGTCGTTCGCATCCCGAAGCAATGACAGAAGCACGACGACCGCCGTGAACACCGCACCGGCCAGCCACGCGTGGCCGAAGCCGGTGCCGGCGAGCATCGAGCGGACAGCCGGCCCGGCGTCCGGCATCGACACGTCGCTCATCAGCGCGCAGTGCGCCCAGAATGCGGTGATGCTCGCGAGCAGCGACACGGCGGACGCGATGCGCAGCGTCGCGACGAGACGCCGCGCGATGCCGTGCTGCCACGCCGACTCGCCGCGCGCGAGCCAGTGGCTGCCGAGCAGCGCGCCGACGACGACGGCGAATCCGGTGTTCTGGATCGCCACCGACAGGAGCCTCAGGAGGCCGACGAAGCCCTCGTTCACCCCTTCACCCTGAACGTATAGGTACCCTTGGTGCGATGCGCGTCGGCGGTCATCGCCACCCACTGCACCGTGTACGCGCCGGGCGCGAGCTTCGGGATCGCGACGGTCATCACGCGCGGGTTCGACGCATCGACTTTCGCCTTTTCGTGCGCGACGGCGTTGCCGCTCGCGTCCGACACCTTCACCGAGCTGAACGCCTGTTCGAGATCTTCGTTGAACGCCAGCCGCAACGTGTCGGGCGCGGTATCGACCGTGCTGCCCGTCGCCGGCGCGGCGCTTTCCAGCTTGCCGTGCGCGAATGCCGCGGCCGGCACGGCGGCGGCGATCGCGCCGGCCGCGGCGAGGGCGGCCAGCCGCCCGAGAGTGATGATCTTCATGGTCATCCCCGTCATCACGGTTTCTTCAGCTCGACGACGGTCAGCGCGCCGCTCACGTCCTCGGCGACGAACTCGACCTTGTCGCCCACCTTCACCTGCGACAGCATCGCCGGATCCTTGACCTTGAACACCATCGTCATCGCATCCATCCCGAGGTTATCCAGCGGACCGTGCTTGATCGTCAGCTTGCCGGTGCCCGCATCGATCTTGCGGATCTCGCCGTGCGACATCCCGCGCTTCGCGTCGGCGCCCTGCATCGCGCCGCCGCTCATGTCCATGCCGGCCATGTCGCCGGCCGCGTACGACGCGGCGGAAAACACCAGCATGCAACCCGTTGCAATCGAAATCAGTCCCTTCTTCATCGTGCGTGCTCCTGAGTGAATGAAACGAAAACCGGCGGCCGCATCGTCGCGGCCGCCGCATGCGGCCTGCCGCTCAACCGTCCGGCAATTCGCCGGTGTATTCGTACGCGACGGTGCCCTTCGGATGCCGGAACCAGCCCGGATCGCGATAGTCGTTGCGGCCGAGCCCCTGCCGCACCTTGCAGACCGTGAACATGCCGCCCATCTCCAGCGGCCCGAACGGGCCGGTGCCCGTCATCATCGGCAGCGTGTTGTCGGGCAGCGGCATCTCCATGCCGCCCATCGCGCCGCCGGTGCTGCCCATCGCCATGTAGTCGGGCACGAGCTTGCCGATCTTCTGCGCGAGATCCTTCTGCGGCACGCCGATCAGGTTCGGCACCTGGTGACCCATCGCGTTCATCGTGTGATGCGACTTGTGGCAATGGAACGCCCAGTCGCCCGGACGATCGGCGGTGAACTCGATCGCGCGCATCTGGCCGACCGCGACGTCGGCCGTCACCTCCGGCCAGCGCGCCGCCGGGGGAATCCAGCCGCCGTCGGTGCCGGCCACCTCGAAGCTGTAGCCGTGCAGGTGGATCGGATGGTTCGTCATCGTCAGGTTGCCGAAACGAATCCGCACGCGATCGCCCGCCCGCACCGGCAGCGGGTCGATGCCCGGAAACACGCGCGAGTTGAACGTCCACATGTTGAAGTCCGTCATCTCGTTCACGCGCGGCGTGTAGCTGCCCGGATCGATGTCGTACGCGGCGAGCAGAAAGACGAAGTCGCGATCGACCGGCATCGTCGCGCGATCCTTCGGATGCACGATGAACATGCCCATCATCCCCATCGCCATCTGCACCATCTCGTCGGCGTGCGGGTGATACATGAACGTGCCGTGCGCCTCCAGCTGGAACTCGTAGACGAAGGTCTTGCCGGGCGGGATATGCGGCTGCGTAAGGCCGCCGACGCCGTCCATGCCGTTGGGCAGCCGCAGCCCGTGCCAGTGGATCGTCGTGTGCTCGGGCAAGCGGTTCGTCACGAAGATGCGGACCTTGTCGCCTTCGACGGCCTCGATCGTCGGGCCCGGCGACTGGCCGTTGTAGCCCCACAGGTTCGCGTTCATCCCTGGCGCCATCTCGCGCACGACGGGTTCGGCCGTCAGGTGGAACTCCTTCCAGCCGTTCTTCATGCGCCATGGCAGCGTCCAGCCGTTCAGCGTCGCGACGGGCGTGTACGGGCGGCCGTTGGGCGGCACGAGCGGCGGCTGCGTGCCGGCCTTCGCCATCGTGGGCGCTTCGGGCAGCGATGCCGCGCCGGCCTTGCTGACCATCGCCGCACCGAGCAGCGCGGCACCCGAGCCGCTGAGAAATTGTCGACGGGACACCATGTCAATGACCTTCCGGATGCGTTGCGGGCGCTGGTTGCGCCACGGGTGAAGAAGCCGGCCGCGACGCAGCGTCGGGCGTGGATGCGGCGGGAGCGTCCGCGCGTGGCGTTGGCTGTGTTGGCTGTGTTGGCTGTGTTGGCTGTGTTGGCTGTGTTGGCTGTGTTGGCTGTGTTGGCTGTGTTGGCTGTGCTGGCTGTGCTGGCTGCGTTGCCTGCGTCGCCTGCGTCGCCTGCGTCGCCTGCGTCGCCTGCGTTGCCTGCGTCGGCTGCGTTGCCTGCGTCGCCTGCGTTGCCTGCGTTGCCTGCGTTGCCTGCGTCGCCTGCGTCGCCTGCGTTGCCTGCGTTGCCTGCGTTGCCTGCGTTGCCTGCGTTGCCTGCGTCGCCTGCGTTGCCTGCGTCGGCTGCGCCTGCGTTGTCTGCCCAGTCGGCAGCCGGCCGCCGACGGCCGCCTGCAGATCGGTTTCGGCGAGCCAGTAGTCCTTCAGCGCATCGATGTAGCCGTTCACAGCGCCAACCTGCTCGCGCGCATCGGCCAGCAGCTCGAACACGCTCGCGAGCATCCCGTTGTAACGCAGCAGCAACTCGTCCGAGATCGTCCTGCGCAGCGGCACGACTTCGTCGCGATAGTGCTTCGCGACGTCGTAGCGCGTCGTGTATGCCGCATACGATTCGCGCACTTCCGAGCGCGCGTCGATGGCCGTCTGCGCGAGCCGGTTCGCCGACTGCATGTAGACGGCCTCGGCCCGCGCGACCTTCGCGCCGCCCCAGTCGAACAGCGGAATCTCCACGCTGATCTCGTAGCCGTGCTCGTGCCCCTTGTCGGTCTCGTAGTTGTTCACGTAGCCGAGATCGACCGCGTTGACGAAGCGTGTCGCCTTGCTGAGCCCGAGCGACGACGCGACGCCCTGCGTCCGCAGCTTCGCGGCCTGGATGTCGAGGCGGTTGTGCATCGCGTAGCGTTCGAGATCGGGCAGATCGGGGCGTGCGTTCGGCAGGTCGGGCAAGCGCTCGGGCAGCGCGTACCGCGTGCGCTCGCCCCACAACCCCATCGCGCGCGTGAGCTTCTCGCGCGCGGCCACGGCCTGCTGCTGCGCCTTCGCCTGCTGCGCGACCGCGTCCGCATGGAACGCCTGTTCGCGTGCGTAGTCGAGCCGGCTGGAATTGCCGGCCTGCCGCATGCGCTGCGCGAGTTCGGCGGCCGCGCTCGCGGCGTCGCGGACCTGTTGCGCATAATTCGCGGCCTGTTCGGCCGCGACGGCTTCGACATACGCACGGCGCGCGTCGGCCGCGACCTTCAGCATCGCGTCGGCGGTTTCGAGCTTGGTCTGCTCGAAGCGGCGGCGTTCGATGTTCGTCGCGAGCGGCAGCGTCAGCAGCGCGAACACGTTGGCCGAGAACGTACGGCCGAGACTCAGTTCACCGTCGCCGGCCCGCGTGCGGCTGAACGAGAAGCGCGGGTTCGGCAGCCGGCCTGCCTGCACGAGGTCGGCCTCCGACAGCCCGAGTTCCGCGTATGACGCCTGCAGGCCCCGGTTGTTCAGCAGTGCAAGCTGCACCGCGTCGTCCATCGACAGCAGTTTCGCGAGCAATTCCTTCGTCCGCTGGTCGACGGCTTCGCGGTCGGCGTCGGTCCTGACGATGACCGCGTCTTTCCCGATCCGCTCGGATGCGGCGGACGACACGGCGTCGAAGCCGCCGTCCTTCGAAAACGTCGTGCAGCCGGCGAGAAATGCCAGCGCGAGCACGGTCGCGCCGATTCGCGGTGAAATCGCAAATCGCGTCATTGCCCGGCCCCTCCGTGCGTCGAATGGGCTGCGCCGCCCGCCGGGTTTCCGGGCTTCGCGTGTCCGGTCGCGGGTCCCTTCGTGGGGGCCTTCACGGGCCGCTCCATCACGTCCCGGTTCAATTGCTTCCAGCCGGGGCCGGCGTCGTCGCGATACGGCACGTAGCCGTCGAACGCGGACGCCGTCGTGACGTCCGGCACCGACGCGGCTGCATCGGCCGGATCGGAAAAGGCGGTTTGCGCGGGCGCGAGCGACGGCACGAGGCTCGCCGCGCCAAGCAGCGCCGCAATGATCAATCGCATGGATGTTTCTCGTCGTGAGTCGTGCGGCGGACGTCGTGCGTTCGCCGGCACCGTTTGTGGATCGCGGCCGGTGGCCGCGGGCAGGGACTAGACGGAAATCCGGCGCGGCGGCCTGTCGATGCCGCCGGTCAGGAACGACACGACGACGGTCGAAGGCGCGAAAGAGACGATCGCGGTACCGATGTCCGACGTAACGGGCACCGCAGGCACCTCCGCCATGCCCGTGCCGAAACAGCAGGATCCGCAGGCGGAACAAGGCGTCGCATGCCGCGAGTGGTTGTCGTGCTCATGCGGTTCGCCGTGCATGCGCTGCATTGCAGGCGACGCAGCGGGCACAGCGGCGCTCGCCCCAGGCTCCGCATGCGGCACCGCAGCGACCGCGCCCGCGCACTGCATCGACCCGGCCGCGAACGACTGGATCAGCACGCACAGCGCCAGCAGCACGACGAGGATGAATTTGCGCCAGTACGACATGGATGCGGAATCAGGCAGACAATGACCGGATGAACGGGAGCGGCACCGCGACGGCGCGCTCCGGACACAAGACGGCCGCAGCTTATCGCCGCCGGCGTGACGACGACATGGCCGAAACATGACCGGATTTTCATGAAGGGCGGCACGGCATCGCACGCGCGCCGGATGACAATTCCGTCATCCGCCGGTCATCTTTCGCGCACGCGCGGCGCCGTAAGCTCACGCGTTACACTGACCGGCCGGAATCACCCACGGCCTGCACCACCATGCGGATACTGATAGTCGAAGACGAACCCAAGATGGCGTCGTACCTCCGCAAGGGGCTGACGGAGGCGAGCTACACGGTCGACGTGGCCGAGAACGGCCAGGACGGGCTGTTCCTCGCGCTGCACGAGGATTTCGATCTCGTCGTGCTCGACGTGATGCTGCCGGAACTGGACGGCTTCGAGGTGCTTCGGCGCCTGCGCGCGCAGAAGCAGACGCCGGTGCTGCTGCTGACGGCCCGGGAGGCGATCGAGGACAAGGTCACGGGGCTCGAACTGGGCGCCGACGATTACCTGCTCAAGCCATTCGCGTATGCGGAGTTCCTCGCCCGCATCCGCTCGCTGCTGCGCCGTGCGCCGCGCAATGCGCGCGAGATCCTGCAGGTCGCCGATCTGGAAGTCGACCTGATCAAGCGCCGCGTGCGACGCGCCGACACCCGCATCGACCTGACCGCGCAGGAATTCGCGCTGCTGCAACTGCTCGCGGAACGCGAGGGCGAGGTGCTGACGCGCACCTTCATCACGTCGCAGATCTGGGACATGAATTTCGACAGCGACACGAACGTCGTCGATGCGGCGATCAAGCGCCTGCGCGCGAAAATCGACAACGCGTACGAGAAGAAGCTGATCCACACGATCCGCGGGATGGGCTACGTGCTCGAGGATCGCGCGTGACCGGCGGCCCCGCCCCCTATTCGCTGCTCCGGCGCCTGACGCTCGCGTTCGCGGCCGTGGCCGCGCTCGTGTTCGCGCTGACCGGCGCGTACCTGTACCGCTCGCTGTCCGCCGAATTGATCCGGCGCGACGACATCGAAATCGCCGGCAAGCTCGACCAGTTCCTGCAGCTCGCGCGGACGAGCGGCTCGACCGCCGCCCTGCGCGCCGACCCGGCCGTCTTCCATGAAGTGCTGCTGTCGCATCCGGGCGTCTATCTCGGCATCTACGACGGCGCGAACCGCCCGCTCGTCGAACACACCGACGCGGCCGGCCACACCCTCGCATCGGTGATCGCACGGCCGCAGCCGGCCGGTGCCTCGCGCGCGGCCGGCAGCCCGTTCACCTGCGCGCCGCCCGGCATCGGCCCGTCGCGCTGCGTGCGTGCACGCGCCACGCTGCCGTCGGGCGAAACCGTCCAGGTCGCGGTGGCGCGCACGGCGGCCGATCGCCAGTCGCTGCTCGAAAGCTATCGCGTCGACATCTGGCTCGCGGCCGCGCTCGGCGCGCTGCTGGTCGGCGCGCTCGGCTACGCGGTCGCGTCCCGCGGCCTGCGTCCGGTCGAGAGCCTCGGCCGGCAGACGTCGCGCATCGAGGCGCACAACCTCAACGCGCGTCTCGACGCACGCGGCGGCCCGGTCGAGTTGCGCGAGCTCGCCACCTCGGTCAACCGGATGCTCGACCGGCTCGAGCGCGCGTTCGTGCGGCTGTCGCAGTTCTCGTCCGACCTCGCGCACGACATGCGCACGCCGCTCGCGAACGTGATCAGCGCGTCGCAGGTCACGCTGTCGCGCGCCCGCACCACCGAGGAATACGAAGCGCTGATCGATTCGAACATCGAGGAATGCGAACGGCTGCAGCGGATGATCGAGAACATGCTGTTTCTCGCGCGCACGGACAACGCGCGGCAGCACCTGAAGACCGCCGAACTCGACGCCGGCAACGAACTGCGCCGGCTCGCGTCGTATTTCCAGGCGCTGGCCGACGAGGCCGGCGTGCGGCTCGACGTGCGCGGCGAAGCGCCGGTCGTCGCGGACGCGACGCTGTTCCGCCGCGCCGTCAGCAACCTCGCGTCGAACGCGCTCGAACACGCGGAAGCCGGGTCGACGATCGAGCTGGCCGTCTCGACCCGGCCCGGTTTCGCGGTCGTCGAAGTCACGAACCGCGGCGTGGCGATTCCGCCCGAACAGATCGAGCGGATCTTCGAGCGCTTCTACCGGATCGATTCGTCGCGGCACGGCGCGGCGCGCAACGCGGGGCTCGGGCTCGCGATCGTCAAGTCGATCGTCGAACTGCACCGCGGCAAGGTCGAGGTCGTGAGCCAGGGCGGACGCACGACGTTCGCGCTGTATTTCCCGGCCGGCGCTGCGTGACACGCGCGTGACGCCGCCGCGCGCGCACACCGATTGCTTCCTGGAATTGCATGTGCGTCCGTCGGAAGGCGGCTTACCATCCCGGATGAAGCGGCATGACCGCACACGCTTGCCGAAAGCGGCCGGCTCGGCTAGACTGCCCTTCGTCTTTGGGGAGTAGCCTGCTTTCCATCCCCGGAAAGCGAATGCGTCAACACACTCGGCCTGCGGCCGTGGCGTATTCGGCCGTATCGGTCTGGCGAGACCATCGACGCATCGCGTCGTTCCTGGTCGGACGTCGGCAGATGCGTCATGGTTCGTCCACGTCCGACCACGGAGTCCCCATGTTCCTCCTGGCTTCCCTCTCGCATTTCGCCACTGCCCGCCTGCCTGCCTGCGGAGGTGCCGCATGACCTTGATGCTCGTCGAACTGGCGTTCATGCTGATCGTCATCCTGGTCGCGGCCGAACTCTTCACGAATGCGCTCGAACATCTCGGCGAACGGCTGAAGATTTCCGAAGGCGTGACCGGTTCGCTGTTCGCCGCCGTCGGCACCGCGCTACCCGAAACGATGGTGCCGCTGCTCGCGCTCGCGGGCGGCACGTCGAACGCGGCGGTCAACGAGGAGATCGGCGTCGGCGCGATTCTGGGCGCGCCGCTGATGCTCGCGACGCTGACGACCTTCCTGATGACGCTCGCCGTGATCCGCTCGCGCGGACTGACCGGCACGATCGCGCCCGAGCGGACCGGCTTCGTGCGCGACCTGAACTACTTCATCGCCGCATTCGCGCTCGCCACCGTCGCGATGTTCGTCCCGCATCACGTGTGGGCGGTCCGCGCGCTGCTCGCCGCGATGCTGGTCGGCGTCTACGTGATGTACGTCGTGATGACGTTCCGCGCGTCGACCCGGCTCGTCGATGCCGGGCACGGCACCGAGGCGCCGCACGCGATGTTCCTGTCGCGCGTCGGGCTGCCGACCAACCTCGCGACCATCGCGCTGCAGCTCGCGCTCGGCGTCGCGCTGCTCGTCGGCGGGGCGAAGGGCTTCATCCACGGCGTCGAAGGCGTGTCGCACCTGCTCGGTATTTCCGCGCTGCTGCTGTCGCTGATCATCGTGCCGATCGCGACCGAGTTGCCGGAAAAGGTCAACAGCGTGCTGTGGATCCGCCGCAAGAAGGACACGCTCGCGTTCGGCAACATCACCGGCGCGATGGTGTTCCAGGGCACGCTGCTGCCGGCGATCGGCATCATGCTGACGCCGTGGGAGCCGCGCCCCGAAGTGCTGACCGGCGTGGTCATCACGCTCGCGGCGGCAGTCTGGCTGCGTGTCAATGCGCGTGCGCGCGGGCTCGCGATCTGGGCGCTGCTGGCGAACGGGGCCGGGTATGTCGGCTATCTGTTCGTGACGCTGACGCGCTGAAGACGCTGAATGCACTGAACACGCTCGACGGCGCGGATCGGGCGCGTCGCCCGACAGGCGTACGCCCCCCGAACGCGACCGTCGTCACCGCACCGCGCTTGACGACGCTCGCGGCGGGCGGCCATGCCGCCCGCTTCCCCGCGCTTACGACGCCTTCACGAGCCTGACGATCGTCAGCGTGCCGTTGACGTTCTCGACGCGGACCTTCACCTTGTCACCCGCATGGACCTCGGCGAGCATGGCCGCGTCCTTCGCCTTGAACGCCATCGTCATCGGCGGCATCCCGACGTTCTCGAGCGCGCCGTGCTTCAGCGTGATCTTGCCGCTCGCGGCATCGACCTTCTTCACCTCGGCATCGGTCAGCGCGGCGTGCGACTCGGCCGCACCGCCCGACGACATCTTCATGCCGGACATGTCCATGCCCGGCATGTCGCCCGCGGCCAGCGCGGGAACAGCGAACACGCCGGTCGCGAAAACGGCAGTGGCGGTGGCGATCAATTGATTCATCTTCATCGAGACTCTCCAGTGGGGGTGGACGGCACGTTCATGCCGTGAGGAACTGCATCGGACTGCCGCTGACGCCTCGCGCCTCGCGCACGACGGCGCTGCAGCAGAAGCCACGCGGCGGGAATGACGAACATCGACAGCAGCGGCGCGGTGATCATGCCGCCGACCATCGGCGCGGCGATGCGCTGCATCACTTCGGAGCCGGCGCCGTGTCCGACCATGATCGGCACGAGGCCGGCCAGCACGACGGCGACCGTCATCGCTTTCGGCCGCACGCGCAGCACCGCGCCTTCGCGAATCGCGTCGAGCAGCACGGCATCGGTCAGCGGCGCGCCGGCGTCGAGGCGGCGCTGCAGCGCGCCCTTCAGGTACAGCAGCATCACGACGCCGAACTCGGCGGCCACGCCCGCCAGCGCGATGAAGCCCACCGACGTCGCGACCGACACCGCGTGGCCCAACGCCCAGACGAGCCAGAAGCCGCCGATCAGCGCGAACGGCACCGTAGACATCAGCAGCAGCGCATCGGCCGCGGAGCCGAACGTGACGAACAGCAGCACGAAGATCACGACGAGCGTCACCGGCACCACGGTGCGCAGCGTCGCCGCCGCGCGTTCGAGATACTCGAACTGTCCCGACCACGCGATCGAATAGCCGGGCGGCAATGCGACCTGTTGCGCAACGACCTGCCGCATCGCACGGACTGCCGTACTCAGATCGGTGCCGCGGATATCGACGTACACATAGCCGGACAGCCGCGCGTTCTCGCTGCGGATCATCGGCGGCCCGTCGGCGATCGCGATGCGCGCGACGTCGCCGAGGCGGATCTGCGCGCCGCGCGCGGTGACGACCGGCAGTTGCCGCAGGTTCTCGAGCGAATCGCGGAGCTCGCGCGGATAGCGCAGGTTGATCGGGAACCGCTCGCGCCCCGCGATCACTTCGCCGACATCCTCGCCGCCGATCGCCGACGACACCACCGACTGGATGTCGGCCACCGACAGCCCATAGCGCGCGGCCGCGAGCCGGTCGACGTCGACGTCGAGGTAGCGGCCGCCGTTCAGCCGTTCCGCGAGCGCCGACGTGACGCCCGGTACCTGTTTCACCGCCGCCTCGACCTGCGTCGCGATCGCGTCGATCCCCGCCAGGTCCGGCCCGGAAATCTTCACGCCGACCGGCGTCTTGATGCCGGTGGAGAGCATGTCGAGCCGGTTGCGGATCGGCGGCACCCACACGTTCGACAGGCCCGGCACCTTCACCGTGCGATCGAGTTCGTCGACGAGCTTCTCCGGCGTCATCCCCGGCCGCCATGCGCTGCGCGGCTTGAAGCGGATCGTCGTTTCGAACATCTCGAGCGGCGCGGGATCGGTCGCCGTATCCGCGCGCCCCGACTTGCCGAACACCGTGTCGACCTCGGGCACGGTCTTGATCAGCCGGTCAGTCTGCTGCAGCAGTTCGCTCGCCTTGTCGGCCGAGATGCCCGGCAGCGCGGTCGGCATGTACAGCAGATCGCCTTCGTCGAGCGGCGGCATGAACTCGCCGCCGAGACGCGACAACGGCACGGCCGTCAGCAACAGCGCGGCGAGCGCGACGCCGATCGCGCGCCACGGGCGCCGCAGCGTCGCTTCGAGCAGCGGCCGGTACACGCGGGTCAGCACGCGGTTGATCGGGTTCGCGTGCTCGGGCGGAATGCGGCCGCGCACGAGATATCCCATCAGCACCGGCACCAACGTCACCGACAGCGCGGCCGCGGCGGCGATCGTGTAGGTCTTCGTGAACGCGAGCGGCGCGAACAGTTTGCCTTCCTGACCTTCGAGCGAAAACACCGGCACGAACGACAGCGTGATGATCAACAGCGAGAAAAACAGCGCCGGCCCGACCTCCGCGGCCGATGTCGCGACGAGTTCCCAGCGCCGCGCCGTCGTGATCGGCTCGCCGGGATGCGCGTGGCCGTATGCCTCCAGATGCTTGTGCGCGTTCTCGATCATCACGATCGCCGCATCGATCATCGCGCCGATCGCGATCGCGATGCCGCCCAGCGACATCAGGTTCGCGTTCACGCCCTGGTAGCGCATCACGATGAACGCAGCCAGCACGCCGAGCGGCAGCGACAGGATCGCGACGAACGCGCTGCGCAGGTGGAACAGGAATACCGCGCAGACGATCCCGACGATCACGAACTCCTCGATCAGCTTGTCGCGGAGGTTGTCCACCGCGCGCTCGATCAATTGCGAGCGGTCGTAGGTCGTGACGATGTCGACGCCGGGCGGCAGCGATCGCTTCAGGTCGGCGAGCTTCGCCTTCACCGCGTCGATCGTCGTCAGCGCGTTCTTGCCCGAGCGCATCACGACGACGCCGCCCGCCACCTCGCCCTGCCCGTCCAGCTCCGCGATCCCGCGCCGCATCGCCGGGCCGACCTGGATGCGCGCGACGTCGCCGAGCAGCACCGGTGTGCCCGCGTCGTCGGTGCGCAGCACCACGTGCCGGAAGTCGTCGAGCGTGCGCAGGTAGGCGGACGAACGCACCATGTACTCCGACTCGGCCAGCTCGACGACCGCGCCGCCCGATGCCTGGTTGGCCTTGCCGAGCGCGTCCGCGACCGCCGCCTGCGTGATGCCGTACGCGCGCAGCTTGTCCGGATCGAGCACGACCTGGTACTGGCGCACCATCCCGCCGACGCTCGCCACTTCCGACACGTCCGGCACGGCCTTCAGCTCGAACTTCAGGAACCAGTCGTTGAGCGCACGCAGTTGCCCGAGGTCGTGACGGCCGGTGCGATCGACGAGTGCGTACTCGTACACCCAGCCGACCCCGGTCGCATCCGGCCCGAGCGACACGGTCGCGCCCGCGGGCAGGCGGCTCTGCACCTGGCTCAGGTATTCGAGCACGCGCGAACGCGCCCAATACGGGTCGGTGTGGTCGTCGAACAGCACGTAGACGAACGCGTCGCCGAACGACGAGTACGCGCGCACGGTCTTCGCGCCCGGCACGCCGAGCAGCGTCGTCGTCAGCGGATAGGTGACCTGGTCCTCGACGACCTGCGGCGCCTTGCCCGGATACGACGCCTTGACGATCACCTGCGTGTCCGACAGGTCGGGCAGCGCATCGAGCGGCGTCTGCCGCAGCGCATGCACGCCCCACGCCGCAATCAGCACGGTGGCGAGCAGCACCAGGAAGCGGTTGCGGACGGACCAGCGAATCACGTGCGCGATCATCGCGTGCCTCCCTGCGGCTCGACCTTCGTCAGCCGGTAGCCGTCCTCGCGCTGCACGAACGCGAAACGCACCGTCTGGCCAGCCTTCACGTCCGGGAACGCGTGTGCCGACGGCTTGCCGAACGCCATCGTCATCGCGCCCCAGCCGAGTGCCGGCACCGGCTGATGCGAGAACGTGATGTCGTCGTCGGTGACTTGCTCGACCTTGCCGGTGGTTTCATACACCGGCGCGGCCGCGGCGGCCGGCGCTTGCGCGGCGCTCGCGCTCGCCGCGCCTTCCAGCCGCGGCAGCACGCTTTTCAGGCTCGCTTCCGAATCGATCAGGAACTGCCCCGATGCGACGACCGTATCGCCTTCGCTCAACCCGTCGAGCACTTCCGTGTCGCCGCCGACGTCGTTGCCCACCGTCACCGGCAGCGGCCGGAGCCGGCCGTCGCCCGTCTTCACGATGACGATCGTGCGCTTGCCGGTCGCGATCACCGCTTCGGATGGCACCAGCAGGCGCGACACCGCCTTCCGTGCCGCGACATGCACGCGCATCAGCATGCCGGGCGTGAGCCTGAGCGCCGCATTGTCGATCTCCACGCGCGCCTGCAGCGTGCGGCTGCCCGTGCTGATGCCGGGCAGCACTTCGCGGATGCGGCCGGTGAAGTGCCGCGCCGGATCGCCCGCGAACGTCGCGTCGACCGCCATCCCCGGCTGCACGTTCAGCGCGAGCGCTTCCGGCACCTCGACGATGAGCCAGAGCGTCGACAGCCCCGCGATCTTCGCGAGCGTCTGTCCCGGCGCGACCATCGCGCCGTCCCGCACGTTCAGTTCGCTGACGACGCCGGTTTCCGGCGCGCTCAGCACGACGTGCGTCTGCGCGCGGCCGGCGCGATCGAGCGCGGCGATCATCGCGTCGGGCATCGACAGCGCACGCATCCGCGCGCGCGACGCATCGAGCAGGCTGCCGTCCATCCCGCCCCGCTTGAACGCGAGATATTCCTCCTGCGGCGCGAGCCATTCCGGCACGAACAGCGACGCGATCGGCGCGCCCTTTTCGATGCGCTGCATCGGCGCCCGTGCGTAGAGCCGGTCGATGTAGCCGGTGACGCGCGACTGCACGACGTCCGCGCGCGATTCGTCGAATTGCGTGGTGCCCACCGCATCGAAACCGTCCGCCGTCTGCTGCCGGCGCACGGTCGCATAGCGGATGCCGAGGTTCTGCTGCAGGCCCGGATCGATCCGGACGCCGCGTGCATCGCCGCCCTCGTCCGCATAGACGGGCTGCAATTGCATGTCCATGAACGGCGATTTCCCCGGTTTGTCGAAGTGCTGGTTCGGCACCATCGGGTCGTGCCAGTACAGCACCTTGCGTCCTGCCTGCGAATCGGGCGTGCCTGCCGCCGCGACGGCAGCCGTTGCCGCGCCGCCCGATGCATGGCGCATGCCCGCGACATAACCCGCGCCGAGCAGCGCCGCGCCCGCGCATGCCAGCAGCACCGCACGCGCCAGTGATTGCTTCGTCATGAGGTTCTCCTTCACTGCGCGGCGGCCATCGTCGACGGCACGACCTGATATTCGAGCTGCGCCCAGGTCCGCGACACGTCGCGTCCGAGCTCGAGCACCTGCAACTGCGCGTCCAGTTGCGCGCGCCGGGCGGCGAACGTGTCGGCGAGCGAACCGGTGCCGGCCCGGTAGGCGGCCGTGGCGAGCTGCACGCGCTGCCCGGCGGCGGGCAACAGCGATTCGCGCAGGGTCGCGAGGCGTTCGCGGCCGCTTGCCAGCGTTTCGGACTGCGTACGGATATCGGCTTGCACTTGACGCAGCGTGTCCTCGTACATCAGGCGCGCCTTCGTCGCGAGCGCGGCCTTTTCGGCGACGTCGCGGTTCTGCCGGTTCTTGCGATCGAGCGGCAACGGGATCGTGACGCCGACGGACACCATGTTCGAATACGCGCCGCCGCGCTGCTGGTACGCGATCTCCCACGTCCAGTTCGGGCTGCGCTCGCTGTCGGCCACCGCGGCGTCGGCCTCGGCGACCGCGATGTCGTCCGCGGCGGCGACGAGCGCCGGTTGCGACACGCGCAGTTCGTCCGGCGGCAACGACGCCACGAAGGATTCGGGCGCGGGCGGCGTACCCGTCACGTCCGTGACGGGCGCAGCCGTCCAGCGGCCGAGCGCGATGAGTGCGGTGCGATAGGCCTGCCGCGCGTCGAGCACCTGATCCTGCGTTTGCGCCAGCATCGCGCGAGCCTGGACGACTTCGCCCGCGCTCGCCTTCGCGCCGCGATACGACGCCTGCGTCGCGTCGAGCTCATGCCGCATGTGATCGAGCAGCGCCTGGCGAAGCGCGAGCGCCTGCTTCGCGTAGATGGCGTCGAGCCAGGCCGCCGCGGTCCGCTGGCGCACCGTGGCCAGCTGCACGAGATAGTCCGCGCGTTCGCGGCCGACTCGCTCGTCGGCCAGCGCCGCGCGCAGCCGCCGCTTGTCGCCGGACACCCATTCCTGCTCGATGCCGATGCGGCGCATCGTCATGAAGTCCTGGCCGACGGTGAAGCGCTGCCCGCCGTTGACCGGCAGGTTGTCGATGCCGGCCTTGAGCATCGGGTCCGGCAGCTGGCCGGCCTTGACCGCCGCTTCCGAACTCGCGCGCACCGAAGCCTGCGCGGCCTGCATCGACGCGGAACGTTCGGTGGCGGCCTGCAGCGCGGCGTCCAGCGTGACGGGCGACTGCTGCGCATGGGCGCCCGCCGCCAGCAGCGCCGCCCAAAGCACGGGCGCGCGCCGGCACGCACGCCGCATGCGCGGCGTGCAGAAATCGAATGACATGGTGTAACCCCAAGTCGGAACCCCAATGGATTCCACGTCCCGAACACGGGACGAACCTCACCGCCTAGGCGGTGAACCGGTCAAATCGGGATCAGCTGATGCGGGGCGGGCGCCACAACCCGTTCGGGTCGCGGATCGGGACGGACTGCGCGTAGTGGAAGACGATCGTGCTGGCGAATGCAGCGGGACGGCTCACGTCGGCGCGGGCGGCCGGGTGATAGAGACTGCCGAACTGGCATTGGGCCGTCACCTTGCAGGCCATGCCCTTCGCTTTGGCCTTCGTGGCGTCGGTGGGCGACGCTTTCATCGAATCGCAGCCGCTCATGTCGGCGGACATGCTCATGCCCGCGTTCGCTTCCATCGACATCGTGTGCTGCATCGGACATTCACCGGTCAAGCCGCTGGCTGCCAGCCCGCTGATGGGCAGCACCGCGCAAATCAGCAGCAGGATGAAGGTCCGAAGCAGTTTCATGGCGGCGATTATAGCGCGGCGGTTCGCGGTATGGCGCGGCGACGTGAGCGGCTTCTTACGGTGTCCGGCGCCGCCCCCAAAACGCGCTAGCGTGCCAGCCCGTCCGCGGCGAGCACCTGCTGCACGGCCGGCCGCGCCCGCACCCGCTCGTACCACGCGCGCAGGTTCGCATGGCGGCTCAGGTCGATGTCCGCGTTGTACACCGAGCGCATCCAGTCGGCCTTGCCCCAGCCCGTCAGCGCGAACAGGTACGCATCGGCGACGGTGAACGTGTCGCCCGTCACATACGGGTTGCCGTCGAGCTGCCGGTCGATCCACGCAAAGCGGCTGTCGAGCTTCTGCCGCACCGGGTCGACGTATTGCCCCGCCTGCACCGCGTAAAGCAGCGGGATGAAGCCCTTGTGGATCTCGGTGCCGAGGAAGTTCAGCCATTCCATCAGCCGGTAGCGGGCGAGCGTGCCGTACGCGGGCGCGAGCCGCGCTTCGGGGCGCCGGTCCGCGAGATACTGCGCGATCACCGGTCCTTCGCGCAGCATCGTGCCGTCGTCGAGTTCGAGCAGCGGCACGTAGCCGAGTTCGGTCACATCGTAGTAGTTGCGTCCGTCTTCAATGACGTGTTTGCGCGCGTCGACCTTGATGACCTGCGCGTCGATGCCGCTTTCGCGCAGCACGATGCAGATGGCCTGCGAACAGCTGCCGGGAGCGTGATAAAGCTTCATGCGTTTCCTTGATTGGATGGTTCGACTATCGATTCGCCGCGACGCGGGCGCTAATATCTCGCATCGGCGCGGCGCTGAGAAGAAGGCAGTCGTTTGTGCCGTAGTCACAAAAAAGTTACCGACAGGGTCAGCGGCATGAAGACGAGTGCGACAGGATGTTCCGTGGAAGAAGCGATGCGCATGCTCGGCGGCCGCTGGCGGCTGCTGCTCGTGTCGTATCTGCTCGACGGGCCGAAGCGCTTCAGCGACCTGCGCCGCGACATGCCCGGCATCTCGCAGCGGATGCTGACGCTCGATCTGCGCGCGCTCGAGGACGCCGGCTTCGTGCGGCGCACCGTGTATCCGGAAGTGCCGGTGCGCGTCGAGTACGATCTGACCGCGGACGGCGACCGGCTGCGGCCCGTCGTCGAGGTCATGCGCGCATTCGGGCTGTGGCTGAAAGCGCGCGATGCGCATGGCGAGGTCGACGCGCAAGCCGCGCTGCCCCGATAACCCCTTACCGAGAGAAACATCATGGAACTACACGCTACCGTCGGCGCGGCCACGTCCGATGTCGACGACGACGAAAGCTTCGCGAACATCTATTGCCACGACGCGGCGCAGAACTATTGCTTCTCGCTGCTGCGCTTTCCGGAGGAAACGTCGATCGAGGTGATGGTGCTCGACCAGCTCACCGCGCACGTGAACGATCTGTCGGTGCGCCTCACGGGCGACACGCTCGACGTCGAACTCGACGAGCGCACCGCCGAGCGGCTCGACGGCAACACGCATTACGTGATTCATCTTGCGCCCGGCGAACACGATCCCGTCGCGCTGCGCGCCGCGCTGAAGGAAATCTTCGACGGCAAGAGCGGATATCGCGACGACAGCGCAAGCGCGTAACGCGACCCGCCCGATACGCGTTCACATCCCGCGCGTTCGCCCGCCGCCCGCGACACGCGTTTCGCGATTCCTGCCGCTGCGCCTCGCGCCTGCGGGGGCGGCGCGACCTCACGGGCGGCACGCGCTATGCAGCCAGCGCGGCCGCCTTGATGTTGAACGCGCGCAGCAAGTCCTCGCGGAACGCATCGACGATCGGCTTGCCGCTCGCGTTGCGCTTCATCGCGAGATGCAGCGGCACATCGAAGCCGAACGTCGCACGGCCGACGGCCTTCACGAGCCCACGCTGCTCGAACGGCTCCGCGTAATGCGCGGGCAGGTAGCCGAGATGGCCGCCCGACAGGATCAGGATCGTCGCGGCCTCGATGCTGTCCGCGCTCGCGGTCACGCGCCGCTCCGGCAGCGGACACTGTTCCTCCGGCACCGGATAGGTACGCCACACCCAGTCGTGCGCCTGCAGGTCGTCCATCGACACCGGCCGCGACACATGGAACAGCGGATGGCCGCGACCGCAGTAGATCACCTGCTCCTCGGTAAACAACGGCGTGTAGTCGAGCCCCGGCACGCGATGCCAGAAATACCCGATCGCGAAATCGAGCTGGTTGTTGACGAGGCCCTCCTCGAGTTCCTGCGGCGATGCGACCTTCATCGAGAACGTGACGGCCTGGTCGCGCTTGCGGAACGTGCCGATCGCGTCGGCGACGCGCGCGTTCTCGACGAGCGGCGCCTGCCCGATCAGCCCGATCGACAACGTGCCGACCAGCTTGCGGTCGATGTCGCGCACGCGCGCGACGAACTCCGACGTCGCCGCGACCAGCGTGCGCGCCGTGGCCGCGAAGCGTTCGCCCTTCGATGTCAGCCGAAAGCCGCCGCGACCGCGGTCGCACAGCTTGAAGCCGACACGCGCTTCCAGCGCGGAGAGCTGCGTGCTGATGGTCGACTGCCGCACGCCGAGCGATGCCTCGGCGGCCGTGATGCCGCGTGCGTCGACGACGGCCAGGAAGACCCGGATGAGCCGGAGATCGAGATCGGTGGTATTCGAAAACATGCTTCAAGCCGCTGCGCTTCTCGCGCGTTGCCGGGCCGGCACGACACCGGCCGCCCGCGCCGATGAACCTGACCGGACGCGCGCCGTCATCGGCAACGGCACGCGCCATACCCGTCGTTCGTGAACGACCGGCGCTTACATCGGGAAGCCCATCGCCTTGAGCCCGTTGATCCACGCGCGCTTCCAGCCGCCTTCGGCGTCCGCGCCGTCGAACGCGTGGAACGTGATCTTCGCGGCGACCCAGCGCATCGGCTCGGGCGGGATGTAGCTCGGGCTCTGGTTCGCGATGTCGAGCTTGCGCTCCGGGCTGTCGCGGTCGAACAGGATGTTCAGCCCCATGAACGCGCCGAACCGGCTCGCCGCGACGCCGAAGCCCGTGTAGCCGGCGACGAACACGGCCTTGCCGCCGAGATAGCGCTTCGCGAACACCGAGCCGCGCGAGCAGTAGTCGATCGGGCCGCCCCACGCGTGCGAGAAGCGCACGTCCGCGAGTTGCGGGAAGGTCCGGTAGAACGCCTCCGCGAGCCGGTAGTAGGTTTCGCGCCGGCCGTCCTGGTGCGGTTCCGGGTCGCCGTCGAAGTGATAGCTGACCAGCCCGCCGAAGATGATGCTGTTGTTCTTCGTCAGCCGGAAATAGTTGAGCTGCGTGCGCGTGTCGTACACGCCCTGGCGATTCTTCCAGCCGATCCGCGCGAGCTGTTCGTCGGTGAGTGGCTCGGTCGCGAGCACGTGATCGCGCACCTGCATCACGCGGCGGTTGATATCCGGAATGCCAACCTTTGCGGTGCCGCTGCCGAACACGACACGCGGCGCGCGCACGCTGCCCTTCGGCGTCGTCACGTACACGGTGCCGCCTTCGTCGGTGACGGTCGTGAGCGGCGTGTGCTCGTAGAGCTTCACGCCGAGCGACAGCGCCGCGCGCTTGAGCCCCCACGCGAGCTTCGCCGGATGCACGATGCCGCTGCGGTTGCGCGACCACAGCGCGCCCGCGAACAGCGGCGAGTTCAGTTGCTCGAGCGTTTCCTCGCGGTTCAGCAGCACGACGTCGTGCCCGTATTCGCGATGCAGGTCGTAGTCGCCCTTCAGGTGCGCGAGGTGCCCGGGGTCCACCGCGACCGTCATCTCGCCGTTCCACTCGATGTCGGCGTCGATGGCGTAGCGCTTCAGCGTGTCCTCGAAGCCGTCGAGGTTGTGGTGGCCGAATGCCTCGAGCTGCGCGATGTCGTTCGGGAACACGCGCACCGCGTTCGGCAGCCCGTGCATCACCGACGTCGAGATGATCCCGCCAGCGCGGCCCGACGCGCCGTGCGCGACCTTGCCGGCCTCGATCAGCACCACGTTCAGGTGCGGCATCTGTTCCTTCGCCTGCACGGCCGTCCACAGCCCGGTGAAGCCGCCGCCGACGACCAGCAGGTCGGCCGTCACGTCGCCGACGAGTTCCGGCTCGGCGGCCGGCGCGGCCGGGTTGTCGAGCCAGTACGGGAACAGTTTCGTATTCGCGA
This sequence comes from Burkholderia sp. Bp9015, assembly GCF_003853505.1. NCBI lineage: Bacteria > Pseudomonadati > Pseudomonadota > Betaproteobacteria > Burkholderiales > Burkholderiaceae > Burkholderia > Burkholderia sp. Bp9015. The sequence goes on along the minus strand of NZ_QTPZ01000019.1, from coordinate 118,087 downwards.
GCGCCTCGGCGGCGCCCAGTGCGACCGGCGCGTGACGCGCGGCGTGCGCGTGAGCCGGTGCGGCTAGTGTTGCTTCGTTGACTTCCATTTCCATGATCCCAGCCATCCCACCTGATCGCGGCCCGCGCGTGCGATGCGTGCACGGCGTGCCGAATTCGCCGAATTCAGCGATTGCGCCGATTACTTCTATCGCCGCGGTTGCCTCGGTTGCGCCGACGGTGACGATCGGCGCGATGCACCGTAAGCCGCGACGCGCGCCTTCGACACCCGCGCGACGGACGTCGCCTGCAGTCGGTCGAAAACGCCGCCGCCGGGCCTCGCGTCCACCTGACGACGACGCCACGGCGGCCGCTCACATCACGACTTCTCGAGCAGCACGTAGAACTTCTTCGCGTCCTCGATCGTTTCCCAGCGGCCCGCGAAACCGGCCGGCAGCAGGTAGCCCTGGCCCGGCGTGAATTCCTTGCGGTTGCCTTCGACATCGGTCAGCGCGATCCGGCCCTCTACGAGCCACACCGCTTCGTCCGCCGCGGTTTCCGGGAACTCCACGGAGCCGACCTTGCCTTCCCACCAGCCGATGAGGTAGCTGCCGCTCTTGCCTTCGGCCGCGCGCCAATCGCTTTCGTCCATCCCGAAGTCGAGCTTCGTGAATTCGCCCACGCCTGCGCCCAGCGGCAGGATGTCCTTGATCAGTTTGGTCATTTGAATCTTTCGTCTCTCGATTGAAAAAAGCAGAGACAAAGTTACTCATTTACACTGCCCCGGTATGCCCCCCTGCGGGGGGGACAAACCGCGTTTTCCGCGGCGCGCAGGGTCGCAGGACTCCGTACCGTATTTCCCCCTAATGACGTTTTTGACTTCGGACGCTAGAATCGCCGCCGCTTTTCACCGGGGAACCGCATGCTGCTCAACGTGAACCCCTTCCACCGCGACACCGACCGCTTCAACGTGTCGTTCAAGGCGCTGGGCGAGCTGATCGAGACGGTCGGCACGCCGCACTTCGTGCCGCGTCTCACGCAACTGCTGAACGACGTCGTGCCGCTCGACGTCGCGCACGTCGAGCGCTCGCGCGTCGACGGCACGATGCCCACCGGCTACCGCTGCGAATGGATCGGCAGCAGCGGCATCGGCACCGCGACCGCCGACATCTCCGACGTGATGACGCTCTACTACGAGCGCTTTCTCGACAGCGACCCGCTGTTCGCGGGGCTGCGCGGCAAGACGGGCACGATGCTGGTCGTGCGCGACATCGCGGCGATCCCGCCCGGCGAATTCCGCCAGCGGCTGTTCGACGACGTGCATATCGCCCATGAATGCGTGCTCGCGCGCGGCACCCGCTATGCGCAGCATTCGATCGCGCTGGAACGCGGCCGCGACCGCCCGCCGTTCACGCTCGCCGAAATGAACCGCTTTCGCAGCATCAGCGACGTGCTGTTCCCGCTGCTCGAGCTGCACGCATCGACCACCGCCGCGCGGCGCATCGCGCACCCGACGCCCGACGTGCATCCGCTCGCGCAGTTCGACGCGCGGATCGCGGCCGACGGCGTGAAGCTGTCGAAGCGCGAATACGAAACCTGCAAGCACCTGATCTCCGGCAAGACCGTGCCGGAAACCGCCGACATCCTCGGCGTGCGCGTCGCGTCGGCCGAGTCGTACGTGAAGCGTGCGTTCGCGAAGCTCGGGGTGCGCACGAAGCGCGAACTGGCTGCGTGGGGCTCGGCCGTGCCGGCGTTTCCTGCGGCCGCAACGCGTGACCACGTAGGCAACGACGGCGACGACGCCGACTGATCCGGTCGCGCCGCCCGCGATCGCCGACTGATCCGGTCGCGCGTCGATGCGGCGCCGCCGTTCGCATCGAGACCCGTCGATGTAAACGTTGCGACTTCAAGATCTTCGCGCCCGCGTTCTCCTCTACCATCGGCCGATCGCTTTTCACCATAAAGAGGAGACGGCCCCATGCACCGCGAACTGAACCAGCCGATGGGCGGCAACGAGATGCCGCGCTTTGGCGGCATCGCCACGATGATGCGCCTGCCGCAGGCCGACACGACCGACGGCCTCGACGTGTGCTTCGTCGGCGTGCCGCTCGACCTCGGCACGTCGAACCGCTCGGGTTCGCGCTTCGGCCCGCGCCAGATCCGCACCGAATCCGTGCTGCTGCGCCCGTACAACATGGCCACGCGCGCGGCGCCGTTCGATTCGCTGCAGGTCGCCGACATCGGCGACGTCGCGACCAACCCGTATGACCTGAAGGATTCGGTGCGCCGCATCGAGCACGCGTATGACGAGATCGTCGCGCACGGCTGCCGGCCGATCACGCTCGGCGGCGACCACACGATCGCGTGGCCGATCCTGCGCGCGCTGCACAGGAAATACGGCAAGGTCGCCGTGGTGCACGTCGACGCGCACGCGGACGTGAACGACACGATGTTCGGCGAGAAGATCGCGCACGGCACGCCGTTCCGCCGCGCGGTGGAAGACGGTCTGCTGCAATGCGACAAGGTCACGCAGATCGGCCTGCGCGGCACCGGCTATCACGCGGACGATTTCGACTGGTGCCGCCAGCAGGGCTTCACCGTCGTGCAGGCGGAGGAATGCTGGAACCGGTCGCTCGCGCCGCTGATGGCGCAGGTGCGCGAACGCGTGGGCGACACGCCGGTGTATCTCAGCTTCGACATCGACGGTCTCGATCCGTCGTTCGCGCCCGGCACCGGCACGCCGGAAATCGGCGGCCTGTCGGTGCAGCAGGGTCTCGAGATCATTCGCGGGATGAAGGGGTTGAACATCGTCGGCGCGGATCTCGTCGAAGTGTCGCCGCCGTACGATCCGACCGGCACCACCGCGCTCGTCGGCGCGAACCTCGCATTCGAGATGCTCTGCGTGATGCCGGGCGTCGCCTACCGCTAATCCGATCGACAGGAACACGTTCATGTCCACCGCCGAGCTTTCCCCTTCCGCCGCGGCCATCGTGCTGCCCGCCGCGCGCATCGCCGGCCAGCCCGTGCGCACGCATTCCGATGAAGCCGGCGCGCCGATCTTCGATGCGTCGACCGGCGCGACGATCGGCTGGCAGGAATTCGCGACGGCCGCGCACGTCGACGCCGCGGTCCGCGCCGCGCGCGACGCGTTCGCCCGCTGGCGCGACACGCCGCCCGCCGAGCGCGGCCGCCTGCTCGCGACGATCGCCGAGCGCGTCGAAGCCGACCGCGAGCGGCTCGCGGCGCTGCAGATGCAGGTGAGCGGCAAGCCGCCGTTCGAGGCCGACGCCGACGTCGGCGACGTCGCCGCGACGTTCGCGTATTACGCGACGCTGTGCGGAAACCCGGCGCTGTTCGAGGCCGAGCCCGTCGCGTTGCCGAGCGACACCGTCGCGGCCGAGCGCTTCCACGACGCGCTCGGCGTCGCCGCGCTGATCGTGCCGTGGAACTTCCCGATGGTCACGACCGCGTGGAAGCTCGCGCCCGCGCTCGCGGCCGGCTGCACGGTCGTGCTGAAGCCGTCCGAACTGACGTCGCCGGCCGAGCACGCGCTGCTCGACCTGATCGCCGAAGCCGGCGTGCCGGACGGCGTCGTCAACGTCGTGAACGGCGGCGCCGAGGTCGGCGCGGCGCTGACCGCGCATCCGCTGATCGACAAGATCTCGTTTACCGGCAGCACGGCCGCCGGCCGCAAGGTCATGCAGGCCGCGGCCGAGGACATGAAGCGCGTGACGCTCGAACTCGGCGGCAAGTCGTCGCTGATCGTGCGCGACGACGCCGATCTCGACGTCGCGGTGTCGCTCGCGGTCGCCGGCGCCTTCACGAACGCGGGCCAGATGTGCTCGGCCACCGCGCGCATCCTCGTGCACGACAGCCTCTATCGCAGCTTCATGGCCGCGTTCGAGACGGCCGTGCGCGCGCTCGTCGTCGCGCCGCCTGCCACCGCGGAGGTCGCGATGGGGCCGATGATCTCGGCCGCGCAACGCACGCGCGTCGAGGCGATGCTCGCGCAAGGCATCGCGGCGGGCGCGCGCGTCGCGTTCAGCGGGCGCGTCGCCGAGGCCGGCGGCAATGGCTTCTTCATGGCGCCCGTCGTGGTCGCGGAGCCGCCCGCCGACAATCTGCTGTGGACCGACGAGGTGTTCGGCCCGGTCGCGTGCGTGAAGTCGTTCCGCACCGACGACGAGGCGATCGCGCTCGCGAACGACACGCGCTACGGGCTCGTCGCGACCGTCGTGACGCGCGACGCGGAAATCGCGAAGCAGTTTCAGGCACGCGTGCGTGCCGGACTCGTGTGGATCAACGCGCCGCAACTCATCTACCCGCATGTGTGCTGGGGCGGCTTCGGGCTCAGCGGAATCGGCCGCGAACTCGGCGTGACGGGCCTGCGCAGCTACCAGGAACTGCGCCACGCGATGCGCGCGATCGATTGACCTGCGCGGCCGTTCAGGCCGCCTGCGACACCGTGCCCGGCGGGCCGGCGCGGCACCGCGGGCCATGCCGGCCGCGCGGGATGCCGAAGCCGCCGGGCACAGCGGCCCGGCGCATCTTCGGCACCGTCACCGTCGATGCGCGGCCGCTTCGGCCTCCGTATCGTGATACTCGACGAACGCCGCGATCTTCCCGCTTTCGATCGTGAGCAGGTGCACCCAGTCGTCCTCGTAAGTGCGCCCGGTCGAATGGACACGCCAGCGTTGCGTGCCGAGCACGACGACCCGGTTGCCGCTCGCGATGAACTCGAGCGGCTCGAAGCGTTCCGCGGTCTGCGTCGACGCAAGCGCCGCGAAGAACGCCGCGACCGCCTGCGGCCCATGTCGTCTGCCGACGAACGGAACGACGTCGGCCGGCCCCGGGATGAACCAGTCGACGCTGTCGGACAGCGTCTGCAGAATGCCCTCGATATCCGCGCGGCCGAACGCCGCGTATGCCTGCTGCACGAGTTGCACGTTGTCTTGTTCGCTCATCGCCCCCTCCCGTCATCGCAGGTTCGCCGCGTCGCGGCGCGGAATTCCGGCCGCGGACAATTCAGCATAGTCGAACCGCGAGGCGGCCCCCATGAGGGTCTCCGGCAATCGGGCCGTGTGGATTCCGTATGAGCAATCCGTTGCGTGGTCGCATCGCCCTGCCAAATGAAGCAATGCGCCGACGAATACGCGGCATGGCCGGGATCGGCGCTCCGCCACGAGACGAGATGCGGATGAGTCCGCGCCGATATCCCGCATAATCGGGCGTTGAGCGCCGCCGCGGGAAGAGACATCGTGCGAGCGCATCAATTCAAAACAGGAACGGGTGCGATCCGGCTCTCGCTGCAAGGCGCCGCCGCCCGCCCCGGGGGAAGACCAGGCAATCCCGCTGAAGACAGGACACCGACACATGGACCGAGCCGAGCACATCAGCATCGAACAGGCGGTCGATCTGCCCGCCGACGAACTGAACGGATGCGACTTTTCGTTCGAGATCGCGTGGGAGCTGAATGCGCCGTACCAGGATCTGCTCGATTTGCGCGCGCTGCCCGTGCAGCGCAAGGACTACGGCTTCGATCCGGCCGGCTGGGCGCGCGAGGCGTCCGGCGGCACCGCGCTGTTCCGCGCGAGCGCGGGCGGGCGCCTCGCGGGATTCGTCGCGATCACCGAAAGCTGGAACGGGATGGCCGAGATCGCGGAACTCGCGGTCGATCGCAGCTGCCGGCGGCAGGGGATCGGCCAGTTCCTGCTCGCGGCCGCGGAAGCGTGGGCGCGCAGCCGCGGGTTCGGCTTCATGCGGCTCGAAACGCAGGCGAACAACGTCGCGGCCTGCTGCACGTACGCGCGGGCGGGCTTCGTCGTGGGCGGCCACGACCGCTTCCTGTACGCCGACGGCGCGAACGACGGGGAAGTCGCCCTCTTCTGGTACAAGGATCTGCGCGACGGGCAAAGCGCGAAGAGCCGGACGGTCGATCCGGAATCGATGCGGCCGCTGTCCTGACCGACGGCCCACCGCCGCCCGCTCCGGTCCTGCTTGCGCCTTTGCTTGCGCCTTACTTCCGCGTCGCGACGATGAACAGGCGCGGGAACGGCAGCAGCACGGTGCCGTCGTCGAGCGACGGGTAGCCATCCGGACCGGCGAGCGCATCGCGATAGCGCGCGACGAACGCGTCGCGTTCGCCTTCATCGAGTGCCGCGAGGAACGGCCGCAGCGCGCTGCCCTTGAACCATTCGACGACCGCGTCGGCGCCGCCGCGCAGCGGATGGTAGTAGGTCGTGCGCCAGACATCCACCCGCGAACACGACGGCGACAGCAGCGCGTAGTAATACCGCGCGTCGAACCGCTCGGTGCGCGCCGCGCCTTTGAGCTTGTCCGCCCAGGGCCCGCCCGCGGCGACCGCGCGCATCAGCCGGTGCGCGGGTTCGTCGAGGTTGTCGGGCATCTGCACCGCGAGATGGCCGCCCGGCGCGAGCCGGCCGACGAGCGACGGAAACAGCGTGTCGTGCGCCGGCACCCATTGCAGCACCGCGTTCGACAGGATCAGGTCGTAGCCGCCCGGATCATCCCACGTGGAGACATCCGCGAGATCGAAACGCAGCGCGGGCAGGCGCTTGCGCGCGGCCGCGATCATGTCCGGCGACGCGTCGATCCCGCGCACCGTCGCGTCGGGTGCACGCGCGATCAGCGCTTCGGTCGAATTGCCGGGCCCGCAGCCGATGTCGAGCGCGGTATGGATCGGCGTGTCCGGCACGGCGGCCAGCAGGTCGCGGACAGGCCGCGTGCGTTCGTCTTCGAATCGCACGTACTGTCTGGCGTATTGATCGAGTGGCGTTGTCACGATATGCCTCCGGGTCGGCGTGGACGGCGTCGCGCTACCCGTTGCCGTCGATGCAGCACATGCTGCGATCCCGCCGGTCTTCGGTAGCGACGCCGGCGCGGTGACGTCAGGCTACCTCGCTCAAAGCGTCTTGACCATGAACACGCGCGCCGTCCCTTCCGGCTCGCACGGCACCTCGCCGAACGCCTCGTAACCGTGCTTCCGGTAGAAGTCCGGCGCCTGGAACGTAATCGTGTACAGCACCGCGCGGGCACACCCGCGCCGCTTCGCTTCCGCTTCGGCCTCGCGCAGCAGCCGGCTGCCGAAACCGCCGCCACGCAGCGATTCCGGCAGGTAAAAGAGGTCGATGAAGAAGAGGCCCAGCGACGTCCGGCCGGTGAGGCCGCCCACGACCTCGCCGGTCGCGGGATCGGTCACGTAGACGTCGAGCGCCGCCGTGTCGGATCGGCCCGTCATCGCGTGGTTGAACTCGCCGAGCTTGCGGCTGATGAGGTCGCGTGCGGCCGGCTGCTCGATGTCGGTCAGTTGAAGCGAAACGGCGGGATGCGCGTTCATGGCGTGAAGGTGTACGTGAAGGGGCCGCCGGGCCTGCAGCGCCCACGGCGGACGTCGTGAATCGACGCGGCGCGGAACGACCAGGCGTCAGTTGTACCCGAGAATCGCCACCGCCGCGACATCCGGCCGATCGATCGTGCTGCCGACGAGCGACGTCATCGGCTCCTGCAGCACGGCCTGATACGACGTCACGCGCACCTCTTCCGGCGCGCCGGCGTCATCCCGAACGGGTTCGTCGAATGCGTCGTAGCCAGTGAAAAAACCCGCTTGCGATTGCGTAAAAGTCATCTCCACTCCTTTCGATATGTCGTCGATGTTCTGATTCAATTTGCCTGTTTCAACGCCGCCGCTTGCACGGTTGCGCCGCCATGCGCGGCCTCCGACCGCGCGAGCTGCGCGCGCGTGCGCCGCGTGATGTGAATCACCGCGAACACGACCGGCGCGATCAACAGGCCTTCCGCGAGTTCGGGATCGACCGGCAGGTTCATCACGTGCAGCGCCTTGAACGCCGCGGTCGCGAGCGACAGCACGTAGTACGAAATGGCCGCCACCGACAGCCCTTCGACCGCATGCTGCAGATGCAGCTGGTTGCGCGCGGTGCGCTCCATGCCCGCCAGCAGGCGCGTGACGTCCTTTTCCTGCGCGAGATTCACACGCGTGCGCAGCAGGTCGACCGCGCGGGCGATCCGCGCGGCGATCTGCTCGTGACGCGCCCACACGCTGCGGCAGGTTTCCATCGCCGGCGCGAAGCGCCGCTCCATGAACTCCGCGATCGTCGGCATCCCTTCGATGCGCTCCTCGCGCAGCTCGTGGATGCGCGCCAGCACGAGCTTTTCGTAAGCACGCGACGCGCTGAAGCGGCCGCCGGACCCCGACAGCGCTTCGACCCGCACCGCGAGATGCGTGAGCTTCACGAGCAAGGCCGCGTCGTCGCCGTCGGCGCCGCCCGCGTCCATCCGCTGCATCAGCGCATGCAGCGCAGCGTGGATCTCGTCGAGCTCGCGGCTCATCCGCCGTGCGACCGGCAACGCGAGCAGCGCCATCATCCGGTACGTCTCGATTTCATGGAGGCGTTGCAGCAGGCGGCCGCCCTGCTCCTCGCGGAAATCCTCGTCGACGACGAGAAAGCGCATGAAGCCGTCGTCGCGCACATGCCAGTCGCAGTACACCTTGCCGCCGCCGAGCACGTTGCTGCCGACGAGCGCGGGCCCGTCGATCCAGCGGCGCAGGTCGCCGCACACGAGCCGCGCGGCATCGCCCGACAGCAACTCCATGCGCACCGCGACGAAGCGGATGCCCGCGAGCCGTGCGAACCAGGCGGCCGGAATCCCTTCGATCGCGAGATCGTCGAAATAACCGGTGTCGCGGCGCGGCGCGACGAACGTGAAGGTCGAGAATTCGGTGTGGCGCTCCCACTTCAGGTACCAGCCGCCCGGCGATTGCACCGCGTAGTGGGTCGCGCCGTCCTGCGGCGCGGCAATGCCGGTGTCGCGGCACAGCGCGTGCAGCAGCGTTTCGTGGATGTCGGGCTGGCCGTCCGCGTAGATCGCGTAGTGCGTGAGCGACACGGCTTCGGCGAGCCGCAGGAACGGCCGCGCATGCAATTCCGCGGCCAGTGCGGCACGCAATGGATGATCCATCATCGGTACACCACTCTTCCCTGTTCGGCGCTGCGTGCCGGGCACGCCGGCGTGATCGCCGCACCGCATCGAACGATGCGGCCGGCTCGATGCCACTATGGCAGACACACAGCGACAATAAAAACGCATAATGCTGATCGTTACGTTCAGTTTTCCTGATACCGATGAAGATGCTCGATCACGACGTGCTGGCCACCGTCGTCGCCGTCGCGGAAACCGGCAACATGACCCGCGCCGCCGAAGCGGTGAACCGCTCGCAATCGGCCGTGAGCATGCAGATCAAGAGCCTGGAAGACGCGATCGGCCGGCCGCTGTTCGTGCGCAAGCCGCGCAGCATCGTGCTGACGCGCGAAGGCGAGGTGCTGCTGGGATTCGCCAGACGAATGCTGGCGCTGCGCGACGAGGCGTGGGCGGCCGTGGTGCGGCCGGAAGTGACGGGTAAGGTGGTCATCGGCGTGCCGGACGACTATGCGTCGTCGCTGCTGCCGTCGGTGCTGAAGAAATTTTCGGCGACCTATCCGAAGGTCGAGATCCAGGTGATCGGGCTGCCGAGCAGCGCGCTCGCGCCGCTCCTGAAGGACGGCACGGTCGATCTCGTGTGCGGCACGCGCATCAAGGGGCTGTCCGGCGACTTCATCCGCCACGAGCCGATGGCGTGGGCCGCGATGACGAACGGGCCGCGCGTATGGGAAGAACGGCCGCTGCCGATCGCGGTGTTCATGCCGGGCAGCGTCGCGCGCGAGAACGCGATCCGCAGCCTCGAACGCGCGAAGCTGCCGTTCCGCACTTCGTATGAAAGCCCGAGCCTGCTCGGTCTGCTCAGCATGGTCGAGGCCGGCCTCGCGGTCGCGCCGCTCGCGCGCTGCGCGATTCCCGCGCAACTGTCGATGCTCGGCCGCTCGCACGGGCTGCCCGATTTGCCGCCGCTCGAACTGATCCTCGCGCGCAGCACGAAATCGAAGCGCCCGCCGTGCGACTTTCTCGCGGAACAGCTGATGGAAGACCTGCAGCGGCAAACCGGGCAGACCGGCGACGCGTGATCAGCGTGTCGCGCCGAACCCGGCCGCGCCCAGCGCCGCATTGACGTTCGCGGCCACCCGATCGACGAGCGCTTCCAGCGTATCGCCGCATACCTGCGCGTGTTCCGGCGCGACGTGCTCCGCGCGTTGCCAGCCCCACTGCGCGCCCGGCACGACCGACAGCGTCGCGCCGAAGCGGTTGCCATGGCGGCGGCCGAAAGTGCTCACGCGCCGCCCGGCCACGTAGTCCTGCTCGGGCAGGCAGAGCCGGATCTCGACCGCGACCTGGTCGCGATCGTTGACGCGCGCGGCGGGGCTCACCGACGCTGCGAACACCTTGCCGATCCGCCAGGTCACGAAGCTCTCCCAGGCCTCGAGCGGCCCGCCGGCCGCGTCGACCCGCTCGGTGTCCACCGACCACTGGTGCCGGTCGGGCACGACGATCGCCTGATGCAGCAGCATTTCGGCCACGCGCACCGTCGTCACGAGCTGACGCGCGAGTTGCTGGCCGGACGGCAGCGACGCCGTCCGTAACCGGCTGCTCGTCGGCCGCGCGACAGGTACGGCTTCCAATAGATCCATGACTCCTCCGTATTCGTGATCGGCGCCGCGCACGCAGCATCGCGCGCCGGTTCGCCGCCTGCGGGCGGGCGACACGGCGACCGGCGATCGGGCGGCGGATCGGACAAGCCATCAAGGAACGAACGACAACCCACGAGCAACAACCGTTCCCGGCTTCACCGTGGGCTCGGCCCGACATGCAACCGGCGCGCGACCGGCCCGATCACCGCATCGGCCTGCTGCGCGATCAGCATGTGCAGGGTGAAATCCAGGTCTTCCGGCGCGATGTCGAAGTGCACGTGGACCACGTCGCGCACGGCACGCGCGCTGACGACATACACGCCGAGCGGGGAATGCAGCAGCGCCGCGAGCCGGGCGTGCGCGCGTTCGCCGGAATCGGCCGTCAAGGTGACGGGCAACTGCAGGCGCGGGCGCGGCGCCGGGAACGGAATGACATTGCTGGGTGCGCCGGCGCGCAACGGGCGGCCGGCGACATCGCAGGCGGGAACGGGATGAATGAAGGTCATGGAGCGGACGGAGGCCGTCCCGGCTGTTCGACACGTCCCCAGCTTAGAAGAGACCGGATAAACGTCGTGCAAAAAACCGGGCCGCCCGTGCAAAAAACGGCACGGGGGACATAACACGACACCGAGCTGCGGCGGGCCGCGCGATCGTCATGCGCGCGTTGCGGCCGCGCGCCGCGGTTCGCGTCAATCTCACCCGCGTTTGCGCCGCCCCGCTAAGCGAACGCTTCGAGCGACGCGCGCCGCCGCTCGTCGACCATCGATTCGATCAGCGAAACCAGATCGTCGGTCAGCGGATCGCAGATGCCCGGCGAGCGATGCAGTTCGAGATCGGCCGCCGGCAGCGGCGGCAGCCCGTCCGTCTCGTCGAGCACGCGCCAGTTCTCGGGCAGCGTGCAGCGGTCGATCATCGTCACGGCCGCGCCGTGGTTCACCGCGATCTTGATGCCGGTCGGGCTCTGGCTCGTATAAACGACGTGATACGGCCGCTCGGCCGTCGCGAGTGCCTGCAGCCCGCGCTGCCGGTAGCAGCACGTCTCCGGAAACAGCGCGAGCGGCACCGACGCCTGCGGGCCGAGCGCGAAATCGCGGTGCGCGGCCCACACGACCTCGTGCCGGCCGAGCAGCCGCCCGCCCGCGTTCGGCCCGTGCCGCACGACGAGCGCGACGTCGAGCTCGCCGGCCTGCAGCCGTTCGAGCAGTTCGAGCGAGGTGCGGCAATGCACGTGGAAGCGCGCGCCCGGCCGCATCGCATAGAACGACTTCAGCAGGTCGGGCAGCCACAGCTCCGCATAGTCCTCGGGCAGCCCGAAGCGCACGACGCCGCGGTCGCTGCTCGCCTGCTTCAGCGCAAGGATCGCGTCGTTCTGCACCTGGATGATGCGGCGCGCATGGATCAGGAAATTCTCGCCGTCGCGCGACAGTTCGAGCCGCCGGCTGTTGCGCATGAACAGGTGCGTGTCGAGCCGCTCCTCGAGCGTGCGGATGCGCAGGCTGATCGTCGATTGCGTGCGATGCAGTTGCCGGGCCGCAGCGGTGAAGCCGCCGCTCTCGACGACGGCGACGAATGCGCGGATCAGCTCGGGATCGAGCGAACTGAGCTTCGACCAATCGGGCCTTTGAATGGCAGCCATCGGAATTACTCGCTTTCGAAAAAAGAAGGGAAGACGAAAGATAGGGCTCGGAGCACGCCGATTGTTGTCCGGAAGCGCCCGGCCCTCCAACCCCTGCCCGGGTATGACAAACCCGGAGCCGGTTCGCGAATGCCCACCCGCCGACCACGCCCCGCCCGCCGTCACGACGCCGGCCGAGGCCCGCCCGGCGGGCCTCCGCGCGCCGGGCCCAGGGCATTCCCGGAGACGACGAAAACTCATAGCCCGATCAGAAAACATCGATTCACCGGCCGCGCCGCGGCCCACCACAATCGCCTCACTCCCAACCTAATCGACGAGACACCGCAATGACCGCATCTCAACCCAGGCAGCTTTACATCGGCGAAGGCTTCGAAGGCCCCGGCGTCAACCTCGCGCACATCAACGTGCTGGTCGGCCCGCGCAACGGCCCGGCGGGCCAGGCGTTCGCCACGGCCCTCGCGACGCCGTCGGCCGGCCATGCGCCGTTCGTCGTGATCGCGCAGCCGGGCGTGCCGACCAAGCCGCTCACGCTGTACGTCAACAAGGCGCAGATCGCCAACGATTTCCACGGCAACGCCACGTGGGGCGCGTCGCAGGCCGGCATCGCGAAGGCCGTGGCCGAAGCGCTCGAGAACGGCACGCTGCCGCCCGAGGCGGAAAACGACTGGGTCGTCGTGTCGGCGAACTGGGTGAACCCGCAGACCGACGATCTCGATGCCGTGTTCGAGAACAACTATCGCGCGTGCCGCAACGCGATCGTCGCCGCGATGGAAGGGCTGCCGCATCGCGATGCGGTGTTCGCCGCCGCGCGCGACGTGTCGAACCCGTTCTACACCCCGAAGAAAAACTGACGACGACAAGCGGCCGACACAAGGCCGCACCTGGAGGAAACATGGAATACGTCCGCCTCGGCCAGTCCGGCCTGAAGGTGTCCCGCCTGTGTCTCGGCACGATGAACATGGGCACCCCCGAATGGAAGCCCTGGATCTTCGACGAAGCGCAGAGCGAGCCGATCGTGCGCCGCGCGCTCGACGCCGGCGTCAACTTCATCGATCTCGCGGACTTCTATTCGACGGGCGTCGGCGAGGAAGTGGTCGGTCGCATCCTGAAGCGCAACGCGCGCCGCGAGGAGCTCGTCGTGACGACCAAGGTCGGCTACGACATGGGCAGTTATCCGAACGCGGGCGGCCATTCGCGCAAGCACGTGCTCGACGGCATCGACGGGTCGCTGAAGCGGCTCGGGATGGATTACGTCGACATCTTCATGCTGCACTTCTTCGACGTGAACACGCCCGTCGAGGAAACCATGAGCGCGCTGCACGACATCGTGCGCGCGGGCAAGGCGCGCTATATCGGCGTGTCGACGATGTACACGTGGCAGTTCGCGAAAATCATGCAGGCCTGCGAACGAAACGGCTGGGACAAGCCGATCAACATGCAGCTGCAGCTGAACCTCGCGTATCGCGAGGAAGAGCGCGAGATGGTGCCGTACTGCATCGACCAGGGCGTCGGCGTGTCGGTGTTCAGCCCGCTCGCGCGCGGCCTGCTGACCTGCGAGCCGCAATCCACGCGCAACCAGACCGACTTCTTCACCGCGCAGATGTATGGCGACGCTGCGTCGCTCGCGATCGCGGAATCGGTCGCGAAGGTCGCGAAGCGCCGCGGCGTAGCGCCCGCTCAGATCGCGCAGGCGTGGGTGCTGAGCCGCCCCGGCGTCGCGAGCATGCTGGTCGGCGCGGATTCCGTCGCGCAGTTCGACAGCGCGCTCGGCGCGCTCGAAACGCAGCTCACCGAGGAAGAACTGCACGAACTGGAACGCAACTACACGCCGTGCGACCTGATCAACGACTACACGGCCGGCAAGCGCATCGCGCGCGCGTCGCGTCCGGCGCAGGGCAGCTTCGCAACGGACTGAAGGGCTGCGGCTCCGATGCACTGAAGGAACGACACACCATGAACGAATTTCTGAGGACCGGCCATTACATCGGCGGCGAATGGCACGAATCGCATGGCGCGAGCGATGCGACCTATCCGGTGCTGAACCCCGCGACCGGCGAGACGATCGCGAAAGTCGCGAAAGGCGGCGCCGACGACACGCAGCGCGCCATCGACGCGGCCGCGCACGCGTTTCCTGCGTGGCGCGCGCTGACCGCGAAGGAGCGCGGCGCACGCGTGAAGCGCTGGGGCAAGCTGATGCTCGAGCATCGCGATGCGCTCGCCGAGCTGCTGACGCGCGAGCAAGGCAAGCCGCTCGCGGAAGCGCGCGGCGAAGTCGCGTACGCGGCGAGCTTTCTCGAATGGTTCGCGGAAGAAGCGAAGCGCATGTACGGCGACGTGATCCCGAGCCCGAAGCCGGATTCGCAGATCGTGGTCACGCGCGAGCCGGTCGGCGTCGTCGCGGCGATCACGCCGTGGAACTTCCCGCTCGCGATGATCACGCGCAAGGCCGGCCCCGCGCTCGCGGCCGGCTGCACGATGGTGCTGAAGCCGTCCGAGGAAACGCCGCTGTCGGCGTTCGCGCTCGCAGTGCTGGCCGAGCGCGCGGGCGTGCCGGCCGGCGTGTTCAACGTCGTGTCGGGCGACGCGGTCGCGATCGGCGAGACGCTGACGAGCTCGTCCGTCGTGCGCAAGCTGTCGTTCACGGGCTCGACGCGGGTCGGCAAGCTGCTCGCGAAGCAGTCGGCCGACACGCTGAAGAAGCTGTCGCTCGAACTCGGCGGCAACGCGCCGTTCATCGTGTTCGACGATGCCGATCTCGATGCGGCGGTCACGGGCGCGATCGCGTCGAAGTTCCGCAACACGGGCCAGACCTGCGTATGCGTGAACCGCTTTCTCGTGCAGGACGGCGTGTACGACGCGTTCACGCGCAAGCTGGCGGACGCCGTGCGCACGCTACGCGTCGGCAACGCGCTCGCCGGTGAGGTCGACCAGGGGCCGCTGATCAACGAGGCGGCGCTCGGCAAGGTCGAGCGGCACGTGGCCGATGCAACCGCGAAGGGCGCGCACGCGCTCACCGGCGGCAAGCGCCACGCGCTCGGCGGCACGTTCTACGAGCCGACCGTGCTGACCGGCATGACGGCCGACATGCTGATCGCCGAAGAGGAAACCTTCGGTCCCGTCGCCGGCTGCTTCCGCTTCACGACCGAGGAAGAGGCCGTCGCCGCGGCCAACGACACGCCGTTCGGGCTGTCCGCGTACTTCTACACGCGCGACCTCGGCCGCGCGTGGCGCGTGTCGGGTGCGCTCGAGAGCGGGATGGTCGGCGTCAACGACGGGATCATCTCGACCGAAGTCGCGCCGTTCGGCGGCGTCAAGCAATCGGGGCTCGGCCGCGAAGGCTCGAAGTACGGCCTCGACGAATACGTGGAACTCAAGTACACGCTGATGGCCGGCCTCGGCCGCTGACCGCTCCCCGCGGTCGACCCGCGCCGCGCGCCGCCCGGGCGCGCGGCGCCTTGCAGGGCGCTCGCGGGCATTCCTGCCCGCGCAGGCCGCTGCATCGCGCATGACAATCCAGGAGGCAGCTTGACCCCAGCCAACGTTCAATCCGGCACCGCGCGCGCGTTGCCGCTGTCGCGTGGCGCCGAGGCGCCGCACCGCCCCGTCGCGCTCGACGACGTGCCGCTCAACCGTTTCCACGTGAAGATCGCCGGCCTCACGTTCGGCGCGCATTTCACCGAAGGCTACACGCTCGGCACGATCGGTTATGCGCTCGCCGCGCTCGGCAGGCAGATGCCGATCGACGCGTTCTGGATGGGGATGATCGGCAGCTCGGCGCTGATCGGCATCTTCTTCGGCAGCCTCGTGTTCGGCTGGCTGTCCGACCGGATGGGCCGGCAGAAGATCTTCCTGACGAGCTTCGTGATCATCACGGCGGCCGCGTTCGCGCAGTTCTTCGTCACGTCGCCGCTCGAACTGTGCGTGCTGCGCGTGCTGATCGGCTTCGGGATGGGCGGCGACTTCACCGTCGGCCACGCGATCCTCGCCGAATTCTCGCCGCGCAAGCATCGCGGTGCGCTGCTCGGCTCGTTCAGCGTGATCTGGACGCTCGGCTATGTCGCCGCGAACGTGCTCGGCCTCGCGTACGGCGACGCCGCGCCCGACGCATGGCGCTGGCTGCTCGCGTCGGCTGCATTGCCTGCGCTGATCGTGCTGGTGCTGCGGATCGGCACGCCCGAATCGCCGCGCTGGCTGCTCGGCAAGGGCCGCGTGCAGGAAGCGCGCGCCATCGTCGCGAAACATTTCGGGCCGCACGTGATGCTCGACGGTTCGGCCGAACCGCAGGCGAATGCCGGCTTCGCGCGACTGTTCCGGCGTGACCTGATCCGCCGCACGCTTTTCAACTGCGCGTTCTTCGTGTGCCTCGTGATTCCGTATTTCGCGATCTACACGTTCCTGCCGACGATCCTGAAGACGATCGGCCTCGCCGAAGGCTTCGGTGCGGACCTGCTGCTGAACGCGTTTCTCGTGCTGGGCGCGCTGATCGGCATCTGGCTGACGATCCGGCTGTCGCGACGCGGCTTCCTGATCGGCTCGTTCGCGGTGACGTGCGCGTCGCTCGTCGCGCTCGCGGTGCTGCCGTCGGCGGCGGCCGTCGCGATGATCGTCGCGTTCGCGATCTTCACGCTGACGATGTCGGCGTTCAGCAACCTCGTCGGCGTGTTCCCGCCCGAGTGCTTCCCGACCGAAGTGCGCGCGAGCGGCGTGGGCCTCGCGATCGCGTGCAGCCGGCTCGGTTCGGCGATCGGCACGTTCCTGCTGCCGGCCGGCATCGCGACGCTCGGCTTTCACGCGACGATGTTCGCGCTCGCGGGCGTGTTGCTGGTGGGGATGATCGTGTCCATCGCGTGGGCGCCGGAGACGAAGCATCTGACGCTGGAGGAAGCGTCGGGGCATTGACGAGGGTGGCGGGCTGCGTGGCCGCCGGCTTCATCGCGCGCGAGGCTTTTGCCTCGACTCGCCGCCGATGCGCGCCGGCGACACCGAGCGCGATTCTGTCGCACCCGGTCGTGGGCGGGCTCGCTCATTCCGGGCGCGATGAGATGCTCGCGTTCGCTCAGAACAGAATCGACGCGTAGTCCCTCGCGCCGTGCAGGACGTGAAGGATGTCGATCCGCGTCGGCGGATCGCCGACGACTCGATAGAAGATCTGGTAGTTGCCGTACACGCGGTGCCGCACGCCGTAACGCTCGAAGCGCGGCACCAGCGGAAACGCCAGCGGCATCGCGGCCAGACTCATGCACTTGTCGCGAATCTCCCGCACGAACGTCACGGCGCGTTGCGGGTTGTCGCGTGCAATGTAATCGGCGACCGCTTCGAGTTCGGCAATCGCAAAATCGGGCAGGCGCACGATCAGGCCTGCCGATCCGCCTGCGCCCGATACTTCGCCTCGAGACGATCGAAGACTTCCGCCGCCTCGGCGCCGCGCCCTGCTTGCGCATCGGCCAGGCTGCGCGCGATCACCGCGTCCAGCGCGTTCAGTTGCGCCTCGCGATCCTGGATCAGGCGCACGCCTTCGCGCAGCACTTCGCTCTTGGACCCGTAACGCCCCGATTCGACCAGCTTCGCGACATAAGCCTCCAGTTGCTGGCCCAGTTCCGCACTGATCATGTCGACCTCCCGAACGGATTGAATTCGATCCATGAAGCGTATCCCGGTTATCAACTATTATCAAGAAGACGATCTCCAGAGGGGCAGCGCGAATGCTTTCACATCCGATCGGCCGGATGAACGGAACCTGATTCCGACAGGCTGCTGCGGCGCCGGCATTCATCCGGTTTCCGCCTTCACTCGTGAAGCCTTGCCGAACGCTCACCATGCGGACACCGATCATGATCGAAGACATCGTCACGCCACAACCCGGCCTGAAGGTCTATGCGTCGGACACCGACGTCCTCGCCGCGCACCAGGCCGCACTCGCGCGCCATTTGCATCCGCTCGTGTCGATCGACCTGTCGGCGATCGATCCGTATTGGGAAGGCTGAATCTACCCGCTCAGCCCGGTCGAACCTTATGACGGGGTCGTCGGACAGGACACGGCCGCGCACCACAACGACTATCTGCGCGCGAACTGGATCGGGTTCCGGCTCGACGAAAACAACCGCTATACGTTGCTCGGCGACCCGCGCTACTTCTATCCGGAGAACCCGCCCGACACGTACGGCGCAGGCTTTCGCAAGGAACTGGACGCGCATTACACCGGGCAACAGGCCATACGAGCCGGTCGGCCGCGCGGCGCTGCTGACGTTCGACTGGTCGTAAGGCCGGCGGGACGGCGGGCGTTCCGTCTCGCGGTTGGCCGTTCGGCGGACTCGGCGCGGCGGATTCGCGGCGATATGCTGGGGTTTTCCATTCTTCCGGCCGCCATGTCTACCCAACCCGTCGATCTCAGTCATACGTTGCCGTACGAGAAGGCATTTTTCGACGGTCACTTGGCGATCGAGCGTAACGATCTGGACATCTCCGCATTGCTTGGTATGGATGACGAAGTTCCTGACGGGTTGCTCGCTTCGTTATGCGGCGCGCCGTCCGGATCGGACGTACAGGCCTATCTCGACAGTGCGGGCAGACTGACGTTCTCCGTCACACACCCGACGTTGATCCAATCGGAAAACCGGATATCCGTCTTCCAAACCGGCGACTCGCAGGTACTCGAACTTCGCTCAATCGATCTGGTCGACAGCGCAGCCGCCGGGCTCGGCGCGGCTATGCTCTGGAGAATCGTTCAAGCATGTGATACGTTGGGCATCGCCCGGATCACCGCCTTCGCGATCGGCGGCCGCAAAGCGCCGCCGGAGTCGGGCGGCCAGCGGCTCTACGGATACTACGCGTGGCCGAGGTTCGGCTTCGACGCTTCCATTCCTGGCGCGCACGCAGACGAAGCCGCGCTGTTCCAGTTCTTTCGGGGATACCCGGTCGGGCTGGCCGATGGCTCGCTTCGATCACTACGCATGCTTTATACGACTCGAATCGGACGAGACTTCTGGCGAGCCGCCGGATCACATCGGTGGATGACATTCGACGTTGCATCGCATGGCGCATCCGTGCTGGCGCTACGCGATTACTTGATCGAGAAGGGGATTTACGATGCCAGAAAAGCATAGCCCGATAACCCGATTCCGGATTGCGCGGCCGTCAGCGGCACGCAGGCGCACGACGAACGGGAATCGTGTCGTCCGGCGCGCGGAAATGCGACGACTCCTTGAAGAATTCCTCGCATACGAACTCCGTCGCAATCTCGCGCGTGCGTCCTCCGCCGAACTGGCCGCACCGCCGATCAGCACGCCCGCCGCGCCGCTGCCGAGAACCGTCTTCAACGTGGGACGCATCGATCCGTCGAAGTGCAAGTTACCCATCATTTCGGAAGCCGAGGCCAGAGCCATCGGGGGCCGCGAAACGTTCATGCACTTCGGCCTGGACCCCGATTTGTATTCCTCGGCTGGTGACACTCTCTGACAGAATCGACGACAGCGACCGGGGCGATCCGCACGACCTCGTGACAACGGGTATCGGCACACGATCATGTCGCCCCGACCACGCCCTACCCCCGCCGCCCCGCCTGCCCCCGCAACCACGCGGCAAACGCAACCACGTGCTCGACCGCGATACTCTCCGGCTCGACATCGAGCCAATAGCCGAACGGTCCGATCGGCTGCACTGGCGACAGCCGCACGAGGCTGCCCTCGGCGATCTCCTCCTCGATCATGTTCAGGTCGACCACCGCGAGCCCCGCGCCCTTGCGCGCCGCGCGGATCGCCTGTTCGAGCGTGGAAAACTCGATGCCGTCGGCGATCCGCGCCACCGGCACGCCGGCCTGCTCGCACCAGTCGGCCCATAGCGTCAGGCGCTTGCCTTCGTGCAGCACATGCAGCGACGGCAGCCGGCCGAGCAGCACGTCGAGCGCATCGCCGCGATAACGCGGCGCGCCGACGAGCGCATGCCGCTCCATCAGCAGCAGCTCCGACTGCATCCCCGCGCGCGCCGCGCGCCCGAAGCGGATGTGGCAATGGCAGTCGTCGGCCGGCTCGGTGCGGATCGACAGCTCGACGTCGGGCAGCGCCTGCGCGAGCGTGCCGAGCCGCGGCGAAAACCACTGCGTCGCGAACGTCGGCGGCAGCGACACCGTCAGGCGCCGCTTCGCACCCGGCCGCGTGGCGGCGACTTCGTCGACGCCGCGTTCGATCGTATCGAACGCCTGCCCGATGAACGGCAGCAACCGCTGGCCGGCATCGGTCAGGCGCACGCCCTTGTGATCGCGCTCGAACAGCCGCGCGCCGAGCGCCTCCTCGAGCAGCCGGATCTGCCGGCTCACCGCCCCCTGCGTCACGCACAGCGAAACCGCCGCACGGTTGAAGCTCAGGTGACGCGCGGTCTCCTCGAAAAATCGCAGCGCGATCAACGATGGCAGGCGTCGCATGATGTGTGTCCCTTTCGTTCGTATCGTTCGTGCTGTTGCGAGCCGGCGCCGCCGACCATCCTGCGGGCAGCCCGGTCGCAACGAGGCGCGCCAACCGCCGCGCCGTAAAAGCCCCTGAGGCCCGCGCCCTCCGTCGCATCCATTCATCGTCCCCGCGCCCGCGCCGCCCGCCTACAATAAGCATCCCGCACCAGACACGACACCGCCCCGTGAGACGCAAGATGCCGGCGCTGAACGCGCTGAAAGCCTTCGAGATGGCCGGCCGCACCGGCAGCTTCACACGTGCGGCCGAGTTGCTCAACGTGACGCAGAGCGCGGTGAGCCGCCAGGTTCGCCAGCTCGAGGGCCAGCTCGGCGAAACCCTGCTCGAGCGCCGCCATCACCAGCTCGAACTGACGGCGGCCGGCCGCGTGCTGCTGCGCGCGCTGCAGCAATCGTTCGACAAGATCGAGCTGACCGTTCGCAGCCTGCAGGAAAAAACCCACCTGAACCGCCTGCGCGCGAACGTGCCGCCCACCTTCGCCGCGCGCTGGCTGATGCCGCGGCTCGGCCGGCTGCGCGACGCGCATCCCGAATTCGAGCTGAGCCTCACGACCCGCATCCACGACAGTCTCGGCGAATCGCGCGTGCTCGACTGCGCGATCCGCTTCGGCGACGGCGAATGGGACGGTTTCGACAACGCACTGCTGATGCAGGAGCAGCATATCGCCGTCTGCGCGCCCGCGCTGTATGCGCGGCTGCGACAGGACGGCGCGCCGATCGACCTGAACCGCTTCACGCTGCTGCACGTGCTCGCCACCGACGACCAGCGCTACCTGACCTGGCAGCACTGGCTGAAGGCCGCCGGCATCGCCGACGTCGACACGCGCGGCGGCTACGAATTCGACCTGCTCGACCACGCGATCCGCGCGGCGATCGACGGCCTCGGGATCACGATCGCCGATCGCCACATGGTCGCGCGCGAACTGGCGACCGGGCAGCTGATGCAGGTGCTCAACGTACACGTCGACGGCCACCAGTCGTACTGGTTCGTCACGCGGCCCGAGCAGACGAACCTGCCGCACATCGTCCAGTTCCGCGACTGGCTGCAGCAGGAAGTGTGGCTCGCGAAGCGCCATCTCGAACCGTCGTCGCCGCTGCCGCAAGTGCCGCTGGCCTAGCACACGATCCGCGCCCCAAGCGTAGCCGACCGCCCCGCGCCGCGCCGAAGCGTCAACCGCGGCCGACACCTTACCGGCTCCCGCTCGCGCGCGCATCCGGATCAGTCGAAAAATGCGGCCCCGCCGCCGCCCGTCCCGCTCCCGGCCCCCGCCACGGCAGCCTTGCCGGACGCGCGATTCCGGCCGATCGAACGAGTAACGTGCGTTTTTCTCATGCTCGACGCGAAAATAAGTCGTTTGTCGTGCGCTAAACGCATGAAGAGAATGGCCTCTGTCCCGTACCGCGCGTGTCGCCACCCGAAGCGATCCGCCCGCATTCATCGGAGGAGTCACTTCATGCGCACCGAACGCAACTACGTGAACGGCCGTTTCGTCGCCCCGGAAAGCGACGCGTTCATCGTGGTCCACAATCCCGCCACCGAAGCGCCGTTCGCGCACGTGCCGGCCGCGACGCCGGCCGACGCGCTCGCCGCCGTCGACGCCGCGGCCGCCGCGCAGAAGGCGTGGCGCAAGCTGCCGAGCGCCGAGCGCGCCGTGTACCTGCACCGCTTAGCCGACGCGCTGACCACGCGTGCTCCGGAGATCGGCGCGGCGCTCGCGCAGGAATCCGGCAAGAGCATCGAGGACGCGTCGAACGAAGCCGTCTACGCGGGCCAGATCACGCGCTATCACGCCGAGTGGGCGCGCCGGATCGAGGGCGAGATCATCCCGAGCGACACGCCCGACGAGAACCTGTTCCTGCAGCGCGAGCCGATCGGCGTCGTCGCATGCCTGATCCCGTTCAACTATCCCGTCTACACGCTGCTGCGCAAGGTCGCGCCCGCGCTGATCGCCGGCAATACCGTGGTCGTGCGGCCGAGCAACCACACGCCGGTGTCCGCGTTCGAGATCGCGAAGGCGGCCGACGAAGCGGGCTTCCCGCCGGGCGTCGTCAACATCCTGACGATGGATCACGCGACGGCCGAAGCGCTGTGCACGCACCCGGCAGTCGGGATGATCACGCTGACCGGCAGCGTGAACGCGGGCCGCAAGGTGCTCGATTATTGCAAGGCGAACATCGCGAAGCCGTCGCTCGAACTCGGCGGCAAGACGCCCGCGATCATCGAGCCCGACGCCGACCTCGAACGCGCGGCCGCCACGCTCGTCGCGTCGAAGACGACCCATTGCGGCCAGCTCTGCACGGCGATCGAGCGCGTGTACGTGCACGACAGCGTGCACGACCGTTTCGTCGCGCTGCTGAAGGAGAAGATGGCCGCCGTGCGCATCGGCGACCGTGCGCAGGACGCCACGCGGATGGGCCCGCTCGTCAGCGCATCGGCGCGCGCGCACATCCACGGGATGGTCGAACGTGCGATCGCGGCGGGTGCGACGCTCGAAACCGGTGGCGCGATTCCCGACGGCCCCGGCTTCTTCTACCCGCCCACGCTGCTCACCGGCGTGCGGCAGGACATGGAGATCGTGCAGGAGGAAACCTTCGGCCCGATCATGCCCGTGCTGCGCTACACGACGATCGACGAAGCGATCGCGCAGGCGAACGACCACCAGTTCGGCCTGTCGTCGGTGCTCTATACCGAGCGCTACCGCACCGCGATGACCGTCGCGAACGCGATCGAGGCCGGCGAGCTGTACGTGAACCGCACGCCGGCCGATCCGTACCAGGGCTTCCACGCCGGCTGGAAGCGCTCGGGCCTCGGCGGCGACGACGGCAAGCACGGGATGCTTGAATTCACGCAGACGCGCCTCGTCGTCATGAAGTACTGACACCGCCGCACCCAAGCACCGTTTCCGGCGCGCGCGCGACGACACCCCGCCGCGCGCCGCCCTGACCCACCAGAACATAAAAAACCTACAGGCATCCGCCTCAAGGACGCCTGATGGAGGAAGACATCATGCCGACTCAACCGTCGACGCCCGCCGCGTCGCTCGTGCTGCACGACGACGCTCACGCGTCGCAGCATTCCCGCGCGCAACGCTACCTGCAACTGCTGCTGCTCGTGATTGCCGCCGGCGCGATCTACCCGATGCTGTATCTGCGGCAGGTGTACCAGCCGACGATGCTGCAGTTTTTCCATATCGACGACGTGCAGCTCGGTTACCTGTATTCGTCGCTCGGCACGATCTTCCTCGTCAGCTACCTGCCGAGCGGCTGGCTGGCCGACCGCCTGTCGCCGCGCTGGCTGATCTGCTTCTCGCTGCTCGCGACGGGCGCGCTCGGGCTCGTCTACGCGACCGGGCCGTCGTTCGACACGCTCGTGCTGATCTTCGGCGGCTGGGGGCTGACCACCGGCCTCACGTTCTGGGCCGCCGTGATCAAGCGCGTGAACATGATCGCGGGCCCCGACGAACAGGGCCGTTTCTTCGGGCTGCTCGACGGCGGCCGCGGGCTCGTCGAGGCGCTGCTCGCGACGATCGCGATCACGCTGTTCGCCTACGTGACGCAGGCGCGCGGCGGCACCGATGCGGCCGGCTTCACGCTCGTCGTGCATCTGTACGCGTTCTTCTGCATCGCGCTCGGCGTGCTGCTCGCGCTGGTGAAGGATCCGGCGGGCGCGGGCGATCGCAAGGCCGTGACGGAACGCCGAAAAGGCAGCGTGCTGACCGACCTGAAGACGCTCGCGGCGATCCCCGAGCTGTGGCTCGTCGCCGCGATCGTGTTCTGCGGCTACCAGGTGTTCTGGGCGACCTACAGCTTCTCGGCCTACCTGCACGAAGGCAATTTCGGGCTCAGCGCGACGGCGGCCGGCTTCATCACGACGCTCAAGCTGTGGATGCGCCCCGTCGGCGGCATCGGCGGCGGCTTCCTCGGCGACCGCGTCTCGAAGGTGTCGGTGCTGTTCTGGGCGCTGGTCCTCGCCGCGCTGTCGCTCGTCGGGCTGATCGCAGCACCCGCGCATAGCCCGCAGGCGATGCTCGTCGTGCTCGTGCTGTTCATCGGCATCCTCACCTATGCGATCCGCGGCCTGTACTGGTCGCTGCTCGACGACTGCAAGGTGCCGACGCATTGCGCGGGCCTCGCGATCGGCCTGATCTCGGTGCTCGGCTATTCGCCCGACGTGTTCGTGCCGCTGATCAACGGCTACGTGACGCATACCTGGCCGGGCGCGCACGGCTACCAGCTCTATTTCGGCTACATCGCTGCGATCGCGCTCTGCGGCGCGGGCGCGGCCGCGTTCCTCCAATACCGCCTCAACCGCCTTTCCCGTATCCAGGAGTCCGCATGAAGATCGTTTCGCTCGAAACCCATATCGTCGCCGTGCCGCCGCCGCATGTCGGCGGGATGTACTGGATCTTCGTGAAGCTGAAGACCGACGACGGCATCGAAGGCGTCGGCGAGATCTACTCGGCGACGTTCGGCCCGAAGGCGATGGCGCCGATCATCGACGACGTGTTCGAACGGCACCTGCTGAACCGCGACCCGCATCACGTCGAACGGCTGTTCCGCCAGGCCTATTCGAGCGGCTTCACGCAGCGACCGGATCTCACGATGATGGGTGTCGTCAGCGGCCTTGAAATGGCGTGCTGGGACATCATCGGCAAGGCCGCCGGCAAGCCCGTGTACGAACTGCTCGGCGGGAAGATCCACGAGCGGCTGCGCTCGTACACGTACCTGTACCCGAAGAACGCGAAAGGCGAATACGACTACGACGATCCCGACCTCGCGGCCGAATGCGCGGCCGAGAACGTGAAGCTCGGCTTCACGGCCGTCAAGTTCGATCCGGCCGGTCCGTACACGGCCTACTCGGGCCACCAGCTGTCGCTCGAAGTGCTCGACCGCTGCGAGACGTTCTGCCGCAAGGTGCGCGAAGCCGTCGGCAGCAAGGCCGACCTGCTGTTCGGCACGCACGGGCAGATGGTGCCGTCGTCGGCGATCCGGCTCGCGAAGCGGCTCGAGAAATACGACCCGCTGTGGTTCGAGGAGCCGGTGCCCCCCGGCCAGGAAGAGGCGATCGCGCAAGTCGCGAAGCACACGTCGATTCCGATCGCGACCGGCGAGCGCCTGACCACCAAGTACGAATTCCACAAGCTGCTGCAGGCGGGCGGCGCATCGATCCTGCAGTTGAACGTCGCGCGTGTGGGCGGCCTGCTCGAAGCGAAGAAGATCGCGACGCTCGCCGAAGTGCACTACGCGCAGATCGCACCGCACCTGTACAACGGGCCGGTGGGCGCGGCCGCGAGCATCCAGCTCGCGACCTGCACGCCGAACTTCCTGATCCAGGAAAGCATCATGACGTGGGGCGGTTTCCACGCCGAAGTCGTGAAGACGCCGATCCGCTGGGAAGACGGCTACATCGTCCCGTCGAACGAGCCGGGCCTCGGCATCGAGCTCGACATGGACGTCGTGAGGCGCCACACGCCGTACACCGGCGAACGGCTGCACCTGCAGATGGGCGAACGCCCCGTCGACGTGAAGGATCTCGCTCCCGCGAAGGGCTGAGCGCAAAGGACAGACATGAGCTACGACTACATCATCGTCGGCGCGGGCTCGGCCGGCTGCATCCTCGCGAACCGCCTGAGCGAATCGGGCCGGCACTCGGTGCTGCTGCTCGAAGCGGGCGAGCGCGACGCGTCGTTCTGGTTCAAGGTGCCCGTCGGCTTCACGAAGACCTACTACAACCGCCGCTACAACTGGATGTACTACAGCGAGCCCGAGGCGCAGCTCGCCGATCGCAAGCTGTACTGCCCGCGCGGCAAGGTGGTCGGCGGCTCGGGCTCGATCAACGCGATGGTCTACGTGCGCGGCCAGCGCAGCGACTACGACGACTGGGCGGCCGCCGGCAATCCGGGCTGGGCGTACGACGACGTGCTGCCGTACTTCCGCAAGCTCGAAACCCACGCGGCCGGCGCGACCGATCCGCAGCATCACGGCGCGACGGGGCCGATCCACATCACGTCGATGAAGGCCGACGTGCATCCGATCGTCCACGAGTTCCTGAAGGGCTGCGGCGAACTGAACCTGCCGCGCACCGACGATTTCAACGGCGCGCAGTTCGAGGGCGCGGGCATCTACGACCTGAACACGAAGCACGGCGAACGCTGTTCAAGCAGCTTCGCGTACCTGCGTCCCGCGCTGGACCGCGCGAACCTCACGCTGCGCTCGGGCGTGCTCGTGCGGCGCGTGACGTTCGACGGCACGCGCGCGACCGGCGTGGTCATCGCGGGCGGGCACGGCGACGAAACGCTCGTCGCCGCGCGCGAGGTGATCCTCGCGGCCGGCGCGGTCGATACGCCGAAGCTGCTGCAACTGTCGGGCGTCGGCGATCCGGCGCTGCTCGCGCGCCGGCGCGTGCCGCTCGTGCATGCGCTGCCGGCCGTCGGCCGCAACCTGCAGGACCACCTGTGCGTGAGCTTCTACTTCAAGGCGAACCGGCCGACGCTGAACGACGAGATGGGCACCCTGCTCGGCAAGATGAAGATCGGCTTGCGCTACCTGCTGACGAAGCGCGGCCCGCTCGCGATGAGCGTGAACCAGGCGGGCGGCTTCTTCCGCGGCACGGCCGATGCGCAGGAGCCGAACATCCAGCTTTACTTCAACCCGCTGTCGTACCGGATCCCGAAGAGCGACCGCGCGAGCATCAAGCCCGAGCCTTACTCCGGATTCCTGATCGCGTTCAACCCGTGCCGGCCGACGAGCCGCGGCACGATCGAGATCGCCTCGAACCGCGCGGAAGATGCCGCCAAGATCCACATCAATGCGCTGACCACGCAGAAGGATCTCGACGAGGCCGTGCAGGGCAGCAAGGTGATTCGTGCGCTGATGCGCGCGCCGGCGCTGAAGTCGATGACCGTCGAGGAAATCTCGCCGGGGCCGCAGGTCGATTCCGACGAAGCGATGCTGCAGTATTTCCGCGAGCAGTCGGGTTCGATCTACCACCTGTGCGGCTCGTGCGCGATGGGGCCGGACGCCGCGACGTCGGTGGTCGATGCGTCGTTGCGCGTGCACGGGCTGCAGGCGCTGCGGATCGTCGATGCATCGGTGTTCCCGAACATCACGTCGGGCAACATCAACGCGCCGACGATGATGGTCGCGGAGAAAGGCGCGGATCTGGTTCTGGCGGATGCGGGGCGTGGCGACGCGGCTGCCGTGAGAGCAAGCGAACGGGAAACGGTCACGCATTAAGGCGGCTGCGTTCTCGACGATGCGGGCAGGCGCGCGCGATGCGGTTGCGTGCCGGCCCGGCGATCGGCTTCACGATGCGACTCAACTCAACGCAACGTCAACGCCACGACTACGCCCAATAGGACAACACGATCAACGGGTCGCCCCCTTCCTTCGTTGCTCGCCAGTTGATGAACGCGCTGCACTCGACGAGCGCGGCGAATATCTCCGGATTGCGATCCTTCAACGCTCCCGCATCGTCGATCCGCAGCGACACTATGCCGTGCTCGTAGCAATAGTCGCTCATGCAATCGTTCCATGCATCCATGTTCCGGCCGTAGTAACCCGGAAATCCGAATTCGCTCGCGAAGTAGTCGTGAAACTTCGCCCAATCGCCAAGCGCTTTTCCGTCCACGCTGAATCGGTTCATCGAGCCCTCTCGTTCATCGGAAAATCACTACCGCCGTTCGTTTTTCACGCCCCGAAGGCCGGTTCGCCGGCATCGAACAGGTCACACCCGCCCGGGCCGATCCCGCAGATCGTCGACACACTGCAGTGAACCGCATCTCGTACTTCAATTCACCTCCAATCCCGCGCCCCGCTCCGCACGCCCACCTCGTCGAACACCCGCACGATGTGATCGATCATCGCGCTCATCCGTGCGGTATGCCGCAAGTCCTTGTGCGTCACCATCCAGACTTCGTAAGGACGCGCGGACGTACGCGCCGGCCACACGCGCACCAGCGCGTCGCGCTCCGCGATCGGCACCGGGAGCTCGGCGAGCCCGAGCCCGGCGCGCGCCGCCGCGCGCAACATCAGATTCGAATTCAGCCCCGACACGATCCGCCCCGCGCGCACCGGCTCGCCGACCACCGTGAGCGGGCCGCGTGCATTCAGGTGCGGCAGGAAGCACACGAGGTCATGTCCTTCGAAGCCGGTGCCGGGCACCGGTTCGCCATGCCGCTCCAGGTATTCCTCCGACGCGTACAACCCCGTCGGCCACGCGGCAAGCCGGCGCGTGAGCAGATCGGGATTGTCGGGCTTGATCGTACGGATCGCGATGTCCGCCTCGCGCTTTGCGAGGTTCTCCACCTGCGTCGACGTGTTGAGCAGCACGCGCACGTCCGGATGCTCGTCGTGCAGGTCGCGCATCGCGCGCATCACGAATTCGAGCCCGATCGTATCGGTCGTCGTCACGCGCACGTCGCCGGCAAGACGCCGGTCGACGCCCTGGGTCTGCCGCACCAGGTCGATCGCCGATTGCTCCATCTTCTCCACGTTGCGCAGCGCGACCTCGCCCACCGCGGTCGGCACGTACCCGGCCGACGTGCGCAGGAACAGCGTCGCGCCGAGCGCGCGCTCGAGCGCCGCGAGCCGCCTGCCGACCGTCGCCTGGTCGAGCCCGACCGCCCGCGCGGCGCCGCGCAGGCTGCGTTCGCGGTGGATCGCGAGAAAAATGCGTGCGTCGTCCCAGTTCAAGCGGTTTCTCCGGTGTGATGCAAATTTGCATCTGTGGTCGTGAAAATCGCTGCGCGAATTCATCAAGGCCCAAGCCTATACTTTTTTCACCGACCACTCACCAGTCTTTTCGAGGCAAACATGTCCGATACGCTCTCCCCCGTTCCCGCCGACATGGCGGCAGTCGAAATCACGCGCCCCGGCGGCCCCGAAGTCCTGGCGACCGCACGTCGCCCCGTGCCGCGGCCGAAGGCCGACGAAGTGCTGATCCGGGTTCACGCCGCCGGCGTGAACGGCCCGGACGTGCTGCAACGCAAGGGGCACTACAACCCGCCGCCCGGCGCATCCGACATCCCGGGCCTGGAAATCGCGGGCGAAGTCGTCGCGACCGGCGCAGCCGTGCGCGGCTTCGCGCCGGGCGACCGGGTCAGCGCGCTGGTGACGGGCGGCGGCTATGCGGAATACGCGGTCGCCCATCACCTCACGACGATGAAGCTGCCGCCCGGCCTCGACATGATCGAAGCCGCGGCGCTGCCGGAAACGTTCCTGACGGTCTGGCTGAACCTGATCCAGCGCGGGCGGCTGCAGGCGGGCGAATCGGTGCTGATCCACGGCGGCGCGTCGGGCATCGGCACCACCGCGACGATGATCGCGAAGGCGATGGGCGCATCGACCGTCATCACGACGGTCGGCTCGGAAGCGCATCGAACCGCGAGCCTGCGGCTCGGCGCGGATCACGCGGTGCATTACCGGGAAGAAGATTTCGTCGCCGAAGTCGACAGGATCACCGCCGGCAAGGGCGTGGACGTGATCCTCGACATCATCGCGGGCGACTACGTCGCGCGCAATTACCGGGCCGCGGCGATGAACGGGCGGATCCTGCAGGTCAGCGCGCTGAACGGGCCGGCGAAGGAACTCGACGTGTGGCCGATGATGACCAAGCGCCTCACGCACATCGGTTCGACGCTGCGCTCGCGCACGCCGGAGGAGAAGGGCGCACTCATCGCCGAACTCGAACGGCACCTGTGGCCGCACGTCGAAGCCGGCACGGTCAGACCGCAGGTGTTCCGCACCTTCCCGCTCGACGACGCGCGCGGCGCGCACGTGCTGATCGACTCCGGTGTGCACGTCGGCAAGATCGTGCTGACGACGGCCGCGCACCGCGCGGCCTGACCGGGCACGACGCGTCAGTTCACGCTCGTGCGCTTCTCGACGAACCGCTTCACGTAATCGTCCGCCGGACGCGACAGGATGTCGTCCGGCGTGCCGACCTGCACGAGCGTGCCGTCGCGCAGGATCGCGATCCGGTCGCCGATGCGCAGCGCCTCGTCGAGATCGTGCGTGATGAACACGATCGTCTTCGACAGCGTCGCCTGCAGTTCGAGCAGCTGATCCTGCATCTCGGTGCGAATCAGCGGATCGAGCGCGGAGAACGCCTCGTCCATCAGCAGCACGTCGGTATCGGCCGCCAGCGCGCGCGCCAGCCCGACACGCTGCCGCATCCCGCCCGACAGCTCGTCCGGATAATGATCGCCGTAGCCGTCGAGCCCGACCTTCGTCAGCCAGTTGCGCGCGGCCTCGGCCGCGTCGTGACGCTTCTCGCCGCGCGTGCGCAGCGCATACGCGGCGTTGTCGAGCACGGTCTGGTGCGGCAGCAGCCCGAAGTTCTGGAACACCATGCTGACCTTGAAGCGGCGCAGCTCGCGCAGCCCGTGCGCGTCGAGCTTGATCACGTCGCTGCCGTCGATCACGATCTCGCCGGCCGTCGGCTCGATCAGCCGGTTGAAGTGCCGCACGAGCGTCGATTTCCCGGAACCCGACAGCCCCATGATCACGAAGATCTCGCCCGACTCGATGCCGAGGCTCACGTCGTTGAGCCCGACGTTGCAGCCCGTTTCGGCCAGCACGTCGGCCTTGCGCTTGCCCGAGCGCAGCAGGTCGAGCACGCGCGCATGCGCGGCCTGCGGCCCGAACAGCTTGTACACGTGTTTGACGTCGATGGTCGCCATGTCTGCCTCCGTTCCTATGCGCGCGACGATTGCGTCGCCTGATTCGAATCGACGCCCGCCGACTCCGCCTTGCGCGGCAGCCGGTACGGCACGCGCGACGCGCCCTTCTGTCGGCGCTGCTGTGCGAGCCGGCGGCGCGCGCGCCGCTCCTGGCCGAAGCCCTGGCTGATCCGGTCGATCACGATCGCGAGGATCACGATCGCGAGGCCGGCCTGCGTGCCCTTGCCGACGTCGAGCGTCTGAATGCCCGCGAGCACGTCCTCGCCGAGCCCGCGCGAGCCGATCATCGACGCGATCACGACCATCGACAGCGCCATCATCGTCGTCTGGTTGATGCCGGCCATGATGCTCGGCCGCGCGAGCGGCAACTGCACGTTGACGAGCAATTGCCAGCGCGTCGTGCCGAACGCACGCGCGGCTTCCGTCACGTCCGGATCAACCTGGCGGATGCCGAGATCGGTCAGGCGGATCAGCGGCGGCAGCGCGTAGATGATCGTCGCGAGGATCGCGGGCACCTTGCCGAGGCCGAACAGCATCAGCACCGGGATCAGGTACACGAAGCTCGGCAGCGTCTGCATCACGTCGAGCACGGGCAGCAGCATCCGGCGCAGCCATGCGCTGCGCGACGCGAGGATGCCGGCCGGCACGCCGATCGCAACCGACAGCACCGTCGCGACGAGCATCAGCGCGAGCGTCTGCATCAGCTTGTCCCACAGGCCGAAGCAGCCGATCGCGTAGAGCAGCAGCATGAAGAGCGCGCCGAGGCCGATGCGGCGCGTCGCGTTCCACGCGATCGCGCCGACGACCAGCAGCACGAGCCACGGCGGCGCGACGCGCAGCGCGCCTTCGAGCGGCACGAGCAGGTAGCGCAACACGAGCGCGCTGAAGTGATGGAAGCTGTCGCCGTATTGCGCGACGAACGTCTCGAGCGCGCTGTTCACCCAGTCGGCGATCGACAGGTGCAGAAAGAAGCCGTTCATGTTGATTCTCCGTCGCGCCGCGAAGGCGCGTGACGGCGGCGGCGGGCGCGGGCCCGCCGCCGCGCGCAGGTTACGCGCCCTTCAGGCTGCCGGCGATCTTCTGCGCGACGTCGGCCGGCACCCACTGCTTCCACATGTCCTGGCGGGTCTTCAGGAACTGCGTGGCCATCGCCGCGCCGTCGATCTTCCTCGTCGTCATCTCGAGGATCGTCTGGTTCAGGAAGTCCATCGGGAAACGCACCTTGCCGAATACACCGACGAGATCGGGATTCGCATCGGCGAACGGCTTCGACACGCCGACCGTCAGCCGCGACACCATGTACGACGACGCGCACTGGTGCGTGCTGCTCTCGTCGCGCAACGTCTTCCAGCATGCTTCGTTATAGGCCGGCATCTTCAGCGCGGTGAACTTGTATTTCGCCATCAGCGCGGCCGGGCCCCAGTAATAGAACACGATCGGCGCGCCGCGCTGGTACGCGGACGCGATCGCCGCGTCGAGCGCCGCACCGGTGCCCGGGTGGAAGTTCGTGTACGACTGGTCGAGCTTGAGCACCTTCAGCAGGCGCGTGTTCACGCGCTCGCAGTCCCAGCCCGTCGGGCAGTTCAGGAAGCGGCCCTTGTCCGGTTCCTCCTCGTCGGCGAACACCTGCTTGAACTTCGGCAGATCGTCGACCGACACGAGCCCGGGCGCGACCGGCTTGATGTTGCGCGCCGGATCGCCCTTCACCACGTAGTCGGGCACGAACCAGCCTTCGGTCGTGCCGCCCGGCAGCGTGTCGCCGATCAGCTTCACGGCGCCCGACGAAACGGCCTTCGCGGTGATCTCGCTGCGGCCCGTCCACTGCTCGGCCCAGATCTGCAGGTCGTTGCGCGCGAGCGCCGTTTCGGTGGCGGCCGTGCTGCCCGGCACGACGTCCGTCTTGCAGCCGTAGCCCTTCTCCATGATCTGCCGCAGCACTTCGGTCGCGAACGACCCGCTCTCCCACGTGATGCCCGCGAAATGGACCGTCTTGCCGTCGGCGCACGCGCCGCCGGCCGCATGGGCCGCGGGCGCGGACAGGATCGCCGCGGCGGCGAGAAGGACCGTTTTCAGTCGTCGAATCTGCATGGTGGGTCGTCTCCAAATCGAATCTGTTGTTTGTGCGTCGCGGCATGCGCGGCGACCGGCAAATCGCGAAGCCAGCCACGTCCGGTCAGGCTGCATGGTCGAGCCACCAATATGTTTAGGGAAACGAGTAATTCCGATCATTGCAATCGGCAGCGCCAATCGATCGTCGGGTGCCTCGCATGGCCCGCCGGACGGGCCTCTCAGCCGATTCACCGGGCCCGCGCGCGGCCCGGAACGGGCTGCGTCGAGCCTTGTTCGGGCACCGCTCGCCCCGCGTTGAAGCGCGGCGCCGCGCACACCGTTTCGACCGTCGAAACGACCCGCCGCGCCCCATTGGCGAACCCGATCCCATCCATCGAAATTACTCGCTTTCGAATCCGTTTCGGCTTGGGAAGAATGCGCGGTGTCATCGGAGGAGACACGACCCGACCCAGCCGGTCGCCGCGCCGCCGCGCATCGCGCGCTTCCGGCGCCGCGCGCGCTGCGCCGGGTCGCCCCGGATGACGGGGCGCGCCTCGCCGGACGCGCTCACGACAACCGATACAAGAAGCTGGATATCCCGGAGATCTCTCAATGAAAAAGACCCTGACGGCGCTCGCCGTAACGGCAACCTTCGCAGCCCCCGCGTTCGCGCAAAGCAGCGTCACGCTGTACGGCGTGATCGACGAAGGCCTGAACTACACGAACAACGTCGGCACCGGCCACGTCTACGAGATGGCGAGCGGCTACGCGCAAGGCAGCCGCTGGGGCCTGAAGGGCAGCGAGGATCTCGGCGGCGGCATGAAGGCGATCTTCCAGCTCGAGAACGGCTTCGACGTGAACACCGGCCGGCTCAACCAGGGCGGCCGCATGTTCGGCCGCCAGGCATACGTCGGCCTGAGCCAGACGCAGTACGGCACGCTGACGTTCGGCCGCCAGTACGACTCCGTGGTCGACTATCTCGCGCCGACCACGGCCAACGGCAACTGGGGCGGCTACCTGCTCGCGCACCCGTTTGACAACGACAACACCGACAACTCGTTCCGCCTCGACAACACGGTGAAGTACGCGAGCCCGAACTTCGGCGGCTTCCAGTTCGGCGGTGCATACAGCTTCAGCAACAGCACGAACTTCTCGGACAACCGCGCGTACAGCTTCGGCGCGCAATACCAGAACAACGGCCTGCTGATCGGCGCCGCCTACCTGCAGGCGAACCGTCCGGGCGACGGCTCGGCCGGTGCGATCACCGCGAACGACGCGAGCTACATCGCCGAGCGCATGCGCGTGTTCGGCGCGGGCATCAACTACACGTTCGGACCCGCGACGGTCGGCTTCGCGTACACGAACTCGAACTACAAGAATCCGACCGGCAATGGCTACCTCGGCACGCCGGGCGCGATCATCGCACCGGGTGCGACCGTCAGCGCGATCAAGTACCAGAACTTCGAGGTGAACGGTTCGTACCAGATCACGCCGGCGTTCATGGTCGGCGCGCAGTACGTGTTGTCGCTCGAGAAGTACGACGCATCGACCGGCGACGCGAAGCCGAAGATCCACTCGGTCGGACTGATGGCCGACTACAACCTGTCGAAGCGTACCGACGTGTACGTGCAGGCCGCGTACCAGCACATCGCCGGCGACAAGACGAACTCGATCCTCGACAATGCGTTCATCCCCGGCACCGACGCGCCGTCGTCGACGTCGAACCAGGTGGCCGTGCGTCTCGCGCTGCGCCACAAGTTCTGACGCACCCCGGTTCTCCGTTCTTCACGCGACACCCGCGCCGCTCGGCCCGAGGTGTCTTCGCCCGCCCGCAAGCACCAGCCTGCCGGCGGGTTTTTTGTTTCGCGCCGCGACGACGCGAGGCAACGTGATTCGGCGCAGGTCGTGCGTGTGCCCGGTCAACGCTGACAGGACAACCGCCCACGATTCGCCGGTACGCTGCGTGCCACCTCGACGTCAGGCACCGCCCATGCCGCACGACGAGCGCGACGTATCGCGCGGGCATCAAGCCCGAGCCGTATTCCCGATACCTGATCGCGTTCAACCCGTGCCGGCCGACGAGCCGCGGCACGATCGCGCTCGCGTCGAATCGTTTCCCGCGCAACCGACGCGCCGCACGGATGGAAGGGAACGCGCGACTTCCGCGCGATCGCCTCTCCGGCAACGGCGGTCGCCCCCCTGCATCGCCTGATCGGAACAACGCCCGCCGGAACACGGGAAAACACTGCCATGAATCCGCCGCGCAGCCTGCGCGCACGGGCTCGAAACGTGCATTCGGTTTTGACGCAAGCCCCCGTGAAACAGGGAGAACCGTGACGTCCGTCGTCCACCGTACGCGGGCAAGGGTTTGTCTGGTTGGCTTTCGATGCCCGCCTGCACTAGCCTCGTGAGGTCTGCCCCCGCGTCGTTCGGCCGGCGGGACATGACGTCGTGCACATTGACAATCGAGTGTCGGCGCGCGGCCTCGCTGCCGAAGTTTCATTGCGTTCGATCACGCATGTCGTTGCCGCCGGAGAAACATCCTCTGGCTCGCGCGCGATGTGACGCGAGGCGATCCGGGGCAACACGCGCGCCGGCCAGCCGTCGGTGTGCACCGGGGAACCGCAGGCCCGATCGTGGAGACGCACCGTGAAGCGCATGCCATTTCGCTGCATCCATGCCATCAGCTATGCAAGCGTGCTGCTCTTTCAGGCCCAGGCGCAAGCGCAGTCGCTGGACGCCCAGTCGACGCAGGAGAACATTTCCGCGCTGCGCCAGGAAGTCGATCGCCATCTGCAGGAACTGAGTGCGCTCAAGCGCAAACTGGCCGACGAGGAAGCCAATCTCTCCCGCCTGAGCCGGGCGCTGGACAACCGCGAACTCGCGGCCCGGCGTGGCGCGGGCACCGGCGATGCCGGCGGCTCCGGCGACGCGGCGACGCAGGCCGATACCGGCTCCCCGGGCGGCGCGCCCGACGCGGCCGGCAACGCCCCCGGCAACGTGCAATCTTCGGCCGGGTCCGCCGCGCCGCCGAGCCGGCCGGTCGGCCAGGCGCCGGTGGCGGAAACCGCACCGCCGCCTGTCGCGCCGATCTTCGATCAGCCCGGCGTGCTGACGCCGAAGAACAAGTTCGTCGTCGAGCCGTCGTTCCAGTTCAGCTATTCGTCGTCGAACCGCGTCGCCCTCGTCGGCTACACGATCATCCCGGCGCTGCTGATCGGCCTGGTCGACGTGCGGGAAGTCAAGACGACCACGCTGACGGGCGCGGTCGCGGTGCGCTACGGGATCACCAACCGGATGGAAGTCGAAGTCCGCGTCCCCTATGTGTACTCGACGAACGACACGATCAGCCGCGAGATCTTCACCGGCACCGCCCAGGACAACGCGTTCAACAGCCACGGCAAAGGCCTCGGCGACGTCGAAATGACGCTGCGCTACCAGTTCAATACCGGCGGCCCCGACAAGTTCTATTACATCGGCTGGCTGCGCTTCAAGAGCGCCACCGGCAAGAGCCCGTTCGACGTCGTCACCGACTGCGTCACGCGCTGCGTCGGCAATGCCACCGGCACCGGCCTGCCGCTCGAGCAGCCGACGGGCTCCGGCTTCTACGCGATCCAGCCTGGCCTCACGTGGCTCTTTCCGTCCGACCCGGTGGTGTTCTTCGGCAACCTGAGCTATCTGCACAGCTTCAGCCGCGACAATCTCAGCCTCACGATTCGCGATGGACAGAAGGACTTCATCGGCAAGGTGCAGCCCGGCGACATCTGGGGTTTCAATATCGGCATGGGCCTCGCGCTGAACGAGAAGGCGTCGGTGAGCCTCGGCTACGACCAGAGCATCGTACTGCCGACGAAACAGAACGGCCAGACGGTGCCCAGTTCGGTGCGCGTGATCCTCGGCTCACTGCTCCTCGGTTACTCGTACCGGTTGTCGCCGAAGACCACGCTGAATCTCTCGATCGGCGCCGGCCTCACACGCGACACGCCGGACGTGGTCATGACGCTGCGCGTGCCGATTGCATTCTGATCGCAAGCGTGCGCGTGCGGCGGGCTGCGCGCCGCACGCGGGCCCCGGCGCGCCAGTGCGCGCTCATCTGCCATTCCTCGGTCGCTCACCGAGCCTTCATCGCCCCGGCAACACGCCGATCAACGCATTGTTCAGCGTCGACATCACGTTCAGGTTCTTGAACGTCGACAGTGTGTTGACGGTCGTGTTGATCGTCGTCACCGCCTGGATCTGCTGGTTGTTCAACGTGTTCTGGATTACCGCGCCGGTCAGCGCCGGCAGCGCGGCGGGCTGCGCGGCGTTGCCGGCGCCGACCTGGATCAGCGCGCCCGCGTTCGCGGCCGCCAGCGCCTGCGCCTGTTGCGCGGTGATATGACTGATGTCCGGGATATTGAAGCTGGTCGTCGTGACCAGATTGCCGTTCACGAACGCGACACGCGACACGCCGAACGAAACCTTCAGACCGCTCGGCATATCGAAGCCGCCGCGCATCGCATCGAGGCGCGCGTCGCTGAGCGCGATCGCGCCGGCTGCCGGCCAGTTCCGTTCCTGCGCGCCGCCCGGCTCCGCGGCCGGCGTCCCTGCCGCGCACTCACCCATCGCGAGCGGCACGGCACGCAGGATCGGCACCTCGCCGGCCCGCGACTCCACAGGCGCCATATCGGCGCCCGCGTTCGCGGCGGATGCCTCGACGACGCCGCTCGTCTGCGCGACCGGCACGTCGGCCGCGGCCAGCGCGTCGTCCTGCATCGCCGCCGCACTCACGGACGTCACCCCGCCGCACACCATCACGGCGATGCCGGCGATGTTCCTGGTCTGGGATCTCATGACGGTCCTCAGAAGTCGTTCGGGCCGTGCTTCGGCATCACGACGTTGTACAGGCCGTCGCGCGCGATACCGGTGTAGAGCGGCGCGCTGGGCGCGACGCGCCAGTCACGCGGGTCGTTGAACACCGCCAGCTCGGGCCGGTTGTGAATCACGAAAATCACATGGTCTTCCCACTTCTGCTCGAAGCTCGCCAGCGACATCGGGCGCGTGCCGGTGGCCGGATCGCCGACGAGCACACGCCCGTCACGCAGCCCCTTCACGACCACGAAATGGTGATAGCCGTGCTCGGTGATCAACACGATCGCCGGCGTGTGCGTCCTGGCGAGCGTCTGCAACGGCAGCTCGAAGCCGTCCGCGACGAAGCCGTGCGCGTCGAGAAACCGCCGGATGTCGAGCAGCGAGAAGCCCTGCTGGCGAATCTTCTCCTGATTGCCGTTCTCCCACATCTGGGCGAAGGCGGTCTGCTCGGTCATCGGATAGTCGTACTGATAAGTCAGCAGCGTCGCGACGGCAGCCGACCCGCAACTGAAATCGAATTGCTGCTTGACGGTGCGCTTGAAGCGGGCCTCCTTGAGACTCGTGACGTGCATCGCATAGCCGGCGCCCGCCGGATCGACGACCGTCATCTCGTCCGCCCATGCAACCGGGACGGACAGCGCGTAAGCGAGCGCCGCGATGCATGCTGCGGCAACCGGTCTCATCGCTCAGTTCCCGAAGCGCACGTTGAGCACCGTCGCGTTCTGAATCAGCACGTTGGCGCCGGTATTCTGGATGACCGTAGGCAGGCCGCTCGCATTGGCGAACGAGCCGTCGGCGATCGAATTCGAGCCGGTCGACACGCGGTTCGCCACGTTGTCGGTCACCGCGCCGGTCAGATAGTTTTGGCCGATCAGCGCATCGCCGCCCCGATGCTCATCGAGCTGGTCAGGCGTCATCGCGACACCGAAGCTGCCCGCTTGAGCGGTCGCGGTGTCGGTCGCAGCGGGTATGGCTGCCGCAGGGGGCGCGACGGCCGCGGCCGGATCGGCGTGATCCGCGCGCTCGGCGGGTGGGGAAGCTGCGGCTGCCGGCGCAACATCGGCGGTGGCCTCCGCCGCAACGGTTCGCGACCCGTCAGCCGTGGCATGGGCCATCAGGCCCGGCAGCAGCGCCGCAGGCAATATCACCAGCAAAAGTGCCGTTCGGATTCGCATGGCTGTCTCCTTGGTCCCTGCGCGAGCCGGCCCGAAACCGGCGCACAGGGAGCGGAATCCGCGTGACCGTCGATCGACGGAAATCAGCCCGGCCTGCGCCAACGAGAGCGAGACGGCCGTTCGGCCATCCCGCCCTCGCCGGCGGTCCTGTCCATCGGCGATGGAACGCAAGTCGCGGGCTCGCCTGCGCCCGCGTCAATGCATCCGGCTCGCCAGGACCGGCCGGCCGGCTAACGTCCTACCGACAGGTTCGCCTGCACGGTCACAGCCTGCTGAACCAACGACGCCATGCCGCTGTTCTGGTTGGCGACCATGATGCCCGCGGCGGTCTGGCCGACGCTCGCCATCGCGTTGGACATGTTGAACGTCCCCGCGTTGACCGCATTGGCTCCGCCTGCGCCACCCGCGCCGCCGACCGCGCCGTTACCGACACCGCCGTTGCCCGTGCCGCCTGCGCCGCCCGCGCCGCCCATCGCGCCCACCGCGCCGCTACCCGCGGTTGCGCCGCCGTTGCTGGCCGTCGTCGTCGCGCCGCCGTTCGTCGCGCCGCCGCCCGTGCCCGCGCCGCCGGCACCGCCGTTGCCCGCCGTGGCCGCCGCCGCGCCGCCGGTGCCGCCCGCGGCCGCACCCGCGCCGCCGATGCCCGCGCCCGATCCGCCCGAAGCGGTCGACGTACCCGCCGACCCTGCGCCGCCTGAGCCACTGCCCGAGCCGGTGCCGGTACCCGTGCCGGTGCCGGTGCCGCTGCCGGCCGATGCCGACGCGCTTCCGCTGCCATGATTCCTGGCCCATGCGGAGCCGGGATTGGCTGTGCCGGTGCCGCCGCCCCAGCCTGTGCCGCTGCCCTTGCCGGAACCGCCTACGCCGACCGAGGCCGCGATCGCGCCGCCGCCCGTGCCGGAGCCGGAGCCGCCGCTCGCAGTGGCATTGCCGCCGCCCCCGCCGCTGGCGTCAGGTGAGCCGCCGGCTCCGCCGCCGCCGCCGTTGCCGGTGCCGGCCGTCGCGCTGCCATTGCTGGCGTTACCCGCCGTGGCGCTGCCGTTATGCGCGCTGCCGCCTTTGCCGCCGGCGCCGCCTGCACCGCCGCTTCCGCCATTACCGCCGATGCCGCCGTAGCCATACCCGTTGCCGCCCTTGCCGCCGCTTCCGCCGGCCGCGCTGCCCGAGTTGGTCGCGTTGTTGCCGATGCCCCAGACCTGGACATTGCTCACGTACCCGTCGAGTTTGCTGATCGCGACGATCTTGGTGCTGTTGTACGAATCCTGGTAGACACTCGCGCCAGGCGAAACTTCATTCGCATTGGACCCGGTGGAGCTGGTCTGGGTTGAGCTGACTGCGTTGCTGAGAGTGTTCGATCCGTCATCGGCTTTCTGACTGCATGTCGAACTGGTATCGCTGCTGCATGGATTCGCCATTGCGTAGCCGCTGCATCCCAAGGCGAGAAGCGCAGCAGACGCCAATAGAGTTTTGCGCATGAAATCCTCCTGAAGTAACGAGGAACGGCTTGGCCAACTGCACCAATCCGGAGGACAACACGCATCGGCGATGCCAATCCCAGCCAGTTGCCTGACGACAGGGAGCCGGTTGGATGCTTTGCGCGACATAACCCGCCTCGCCCGATTCCGGCATGCGATTTATGTTTCAGGTCTGAAACGTGTCGATCGGCACGGGGCCGGGACACCCTCGACCCGCGGATGGATTTCTCTCTGTATTCAAACGCTTGTCCGATCTTCCGAAGAAGGTCCCTGCAAGCGCGGAATGTTTCACTTTTGAACGGCCGCGGCCGGCCCATATGGGTATGCCCGTAGCACCGGATATTCAATCCCAATCGCAAACGCAGGCCCGGCAAGGACGCCCGCCGAATTCATTCCGATGAGGCATCAAAATCCCGCATGGAGTGCCATTTAGAAATGTTTCGACTATGATTCGGCGCTTTTTCCTCGGATCCTGTCCGCGACGAGCACGGGCGCGCGCGAGTCCGGTTATCGGCCGGAACGAGGATTCCTGACGGCAAGCGCCGTGGAATGGCGACGCACATCCCCCCGAGATGCGCCGCACGTGACCCACGGGCTGCCTGCGGTGCAACCGCGTGCGGGTACCGGCAGGCTGCCGCTCAAAACGCAGGAGAAACGCCCCCGTGCTTCGCTGGCCCGCTCCCGGCAGATCGGTTCGCATTCCTCTGCTTCTCGACGAACCGCCGCACATCATCGTCCGCCGGACGCGACAGGATGTCGTCCGGCGTGCCGTCGCGCAGGATCGCGATCCGGTCGCCGATCCGCGATGCGTCGTCGAGATCGTGCGTGATGAAGCGGCTACGCGACGCCGCTCGACCGCTTCATCAGGCGGGTCGCATCGCGGCCTGCGGCGCGCGTGCCGGACGCCGCAACATGAGCCGCGACCGACGGCCTCCGCAGGGTCGATGAAAGGTAGCGTGTCAGGATGCGGGCATCACGCCACCTGTCCGATGGCGGCCCTGCGCATCGTGACGATGCGCGCGGGCGGAATATTTGCCCACACGATCCGGCTGGCATCGGCAACGAATGCCGGATCGCGCAGCGGGTGACGCTCGGGCACGCGCAGGTCGTAGGTGAACTGGATCATCACGCCGTCGACCGACAGCACACGCTCGCACTGCCCGACGATCGCCGTCACGTCCTCGCGCGGCAACGTGCGCAGCGGCAGGCAGGACACGATCGCGTCGACACGCGCATCGGGCGGCAGCAGCCGCTCGAGCTGCCGCGCGTCGCCCGATACGATCGAAATCCCGGGAAAGCGCCGCCGCAGGTGCTGCACGAACGCCGGCGCCCGCTCGACCACGACGAGGCGCCCCGGCGCGACGCCGCGTTCGAGCAACGCGGCGGTGATCGCACCGGTGCCGCCGCCGAGCTCGACGACGAGCCCGTCGCCGTCCGGCACCGCATCGGCCATCTCGCGCGCCAGATGCCGCGAACTCGGGCACAACGCGCCCACCGCGGCCGGGCGGCCGACCCACTCTCGCACGAACAGTGCCGAGACACGCAACGCGTTCGGCCAGATCATCGGCCAACCTTGCGCGGTTGCGCCATCAGCTTCGGCGTGCCAATGACTGCCTGTAACAGGGCTACGACGCCACGGGGCTCTTTCACGTGCATCCTCCTGAACAAATCCGTCCGCCACGCACGCGCGGCGCTCCATCGATTCTAGGAAATGCAAACTTAAGGCGACGTGAAGATTGTCCCTGATTGCGCCGCCACTGCCGGCCGTGCAATCGACGGCTTCCCGCTCGGCGGTCGACGCGCCGCCGAAGCTGCGCGGGATACCGCGCGCCGACGATCGTGACCTGCCGCAGGGCCGTCTCGATCGCCGACGGTTCGCCGCTCGACGGTTCGCGCCGCCCCGCCGCCTCACCGCAGATTGGTCCGCGCCAGCTCGACGATCTCGTCGCCGCGCCCGCTGAGGATCGCGCGCAGCATGAACAGGCTGAAGCCCTTCGCATGCGCGAACTCCATCTTCGGCGGCATCGCCAGTTCGTACTTCGACGTCACGACGTCGACGACCGCCGGCCCGTCGTGCGCGAATGCGGTGCGCAGCGCGTGCTCGACGTTCTCCGAATGCTCGACGCGCACGCTGAAGATCCCCGCGCCCTTCGCGATCGCCGCGAAGTCGGTCGGGCTCAGGTCGACGTTCGTGTCGAGATAGCCGGCCGCCTTCAGCTCCATCGACACGAAGCCGAGCAAGCTGTTGTTGTAGACGACGATCTTGATCGGCAGGTCGAGCTGGCGCGCGGTCAGAAGATCGCCGAGCAGCATCGACAGTCCGCCGTCGCCCGACAGCGACACGACCTGCCGCCCAGGGTGCGCGCCCTGCGCGCCGAGCGCCTGCGGCATCGCGTTCGCCATCGAGCCGTGATTGAACGAACCGTGCAGCTGGCGCTTGCCGTTCATCGTCAGGTAGCGCGCGGCCCACAGCGTCGGCGTGCCGACGTCGGCCGTGAAGATCGCGTCGTCGGCCGCGACTTCGTCGACGATCTTCGTCAGGTATTGCGGATGGATCGCGCGGCCCGGCGGCTCGGCCACCGCGAGATCGTCGAGGCCCTTGCGCGCGGCCGCGTAGTGCTTCAGCGCGTTCTCGAGGAAGTGCCGCTGCGTCTTGCGCGTGAGGCGCGGCAGCAGCGCGGCGACCGTTTCCTTCACGGTGCCGACGAGGCCGAGCGCGAGCGGCGCGCGATGGCCGAGCTGCGAGCCCTTCCAGTCGATCTGCGCGACCTTCGCATTCGTCGGATAGAACGGCCGGTACGGGAAGTCCGTGCCGAGCATCAGCAGCGTGTCGCACGATTCCATCGCGTGATAGCCGGAGCTGAAGCCGATCAGCCCCGTCATCCCGACGTCGAACGGGTTGTCCCATTCGACGAACGGCTTGCCGCGCAGCGCATGCACGACCGGCGCGCCGAGCGTGTCGGCCAGCGCGACCACTTCGTCGTGCGCGCCCTGCGTGCCGCTGCCGCACAGCAGCGTGACCGCGTCCGATCCATTGAGCAGCGCCGCGAGCCGATCGAGATCGGCGTCCGCCGGCAGGATCGACGGTGGCGCCGAGTCGCTCCACGCGGGCGCTTCCTCCGGGCCGTCGCCGAGCGCGATGTCGCCCGGCAGCACGATCACCGCGACGCCGCGTTCCTCGATCGCGGTGCGCATCGCGCGCGCGAGCACGCGCGGGAACTGCGACGCGTTCGTCACGAGTTCCGCGAAATGGCTGCATTCGCGGAACAGGTCCTGCGGATGGGTTTCCTGGAAGTAGCCGAGGCCGATCTCGGTCGACGGAATGTGCGCGGCGATCGCGAGCACCGGCTGGTGATTGCGGTGGCAGTCGTACAGCCCGTTGATCAGGTGCAGGTTGCCGGGGCCGCAGCTGCCCGCGCACACCGCGAGCCGTCCGGTCGACGCTGCATCCGCGCCCGCGGCGAACGCCGCGCTTTCCTCGTGCCGCGTATGCATCCAGCGGATCGAGCCGATCTGGCCCAGGCTGAACGACAGGCCGTTCAGGCTGTCTCCCGTCACGCCCCAGATGCGCTCGACGCCCGCTGCCGCCAGCGTCTTCGCCAGGTATTCCGCCATCGTCTGTCTAGCCATCATGCCCTCGCTCGTTGATCGG
Source organism: Burkholderia sp. Bp9015 (assembly GCF_003853505.1). Lineage (NCBI taxonomy): Bacteria > Pseudomonadati > Pseudomonadota > Betaproteobacteria > Burkholderiales > Burkholderiaceae > Burkholderia > Burkholderia sp. Bp9015. The sequence goes on along the minus strand of NZ_QTPZ01000019.1, from coordinate 73,533 downwards.
TCGTCACACGATTGAATCGGCTCCGGCAGCCGCCTTCGCCGCTGACCGAACGAGCATACGCGATCGTGCCGCGCGGCGTCGTGAAGACGCGGGCGCCCCGCGCGGCAAGGCGCAGCGACGCGCAGCGACCGGATCTGCGGCAGTCCGCCCCTTTCGACGGCGTCGGGCAATCGTCGGCGCGTTGTCGCCGTTTCGTCTGAAACCTGAAACCGGACGGGGCGCCGGCGCCCCGCGCTCAGCCCCAGTCGGACGCCGACTCGTCGGGATCGACGAGCGTCAGCCCGGCCGCCGGCAGCGGCAGCGCGGTCTTGTAGCGCACCTGCTTCAGCGCGAAGCTCGACCGGATGTTCGACACGCCGGGAATCGTTGTCAGCCGCTCGATGATGAAGCGCTCCAGCGTGCGCATGTCGGGCATCACGACGCGCAGCAGATAGTCGGCGTCGCCCGACATCAGGTAACACTCCATCACCTCGGGCCGCTGCGAGATCGCCTCCTCGAAACGCTGCAGCGCATCCTCGACCTGCTTCTCGAGGCTGACCTGGATGAACACGTTGATCCGCAGCCCGAGCGGCTCGGGATCGAGCAGCGTGACCTGCTGGCGGAACAACCCGAGCTTCTCCAGCGCGCGCACGCGATTGAAGCACGGCGTGGCGGACAGGTTCACCGCGCGCGCGAGCTCCGCGTTCGTGATGCGCGCGTTCTGCTGCAGCTGGTTCAGGATGCCGATGTCGATGCGGTCGAGCCGACGCGGGTTTGCGCTCATGGTCGAAATATTCCGGAAGAGTGGCCACAACCGGAATATTTACACTATCCGTGAGCGAAATCCCAATGAAATCAGACGCATATTTTGCGGATCGGCGGGTAGCATGATCCGACCGATTGCCACTGATTGCGCGCCGCTCCGAACCGGCGCGCGGGGAGACCTGCGATGACGGACCTGTCGAACGGAATCGACGCCACACGGCGCGCGGGCGCGGCTCACGCCGACGCCGACCCGGAAGAAACCGCCGAATGGCTGGAAGCGCTCGACGCCGTCGTCGCGCACGTCGGCAAGGAACGCGCGCAGTACCTGCTCGGCCGGCTCGCCGCGCATGCGCACACCCGCGGGCTCGCGGCGCCGCGCGGCCCCGTCACGCCGTACCTGAACACGATCGCCGCGCACGAACAGCCGCCGTATCCGGGCGACGCCGAGCTCGAGGAACGGCTGTCCGCCGCGCTGCGCTGGAACGCGCTCGCGATGGTCGTGCGCGCGAACCGCGCATACGGCGAACTCGGCGGCCACATCGCGAGCTACGCGTCGGCGTCGGACCTGTTCGAAGTCGGCTTCAACCATTTCTTCCGTGCGGCGCCGGTCGACGCAGGCCATGAAAGCGGCCCGGGCGGCGACCTCGTGTACTTCCAGCCGCATTCGTCGCCGGGCGTGTATGCGCGCGCGTATCTCGAAGGCTTCCTCACTGAAGATCACCTGAAGCACTACCGTCGTGAAATCGCCGGGCCCGGGCTGTGTTCGTATCCGCACCCGTGGCTGATGCCGGATTTCTGGCAGTTCCCGACCGGCTCGATGGGCATCGGTCCGATCAACGCGATCTACCAGGCGCGCTTCATGCGCTACCTGCAGCATCGCGGGCTCGCGAACACCGCCGGCCGCACCGTGTGGGGCTTCTTCGGCGACGGCGAGATGGACGAGCCCGAATCGCTCGGCGCGCTGTCGCTCGCCGCGCGCGAAGGGCTCGACAACCTCGTGTTCGTGATCAACTGCAACCTGCAGCGGCTCGACGGCCCGGTGCGCGGCAACGGCCGCGTGATCGACGAGCTCGAAGCGCTGTTCGCCGGCGCCGGCTGGAACACGATCAAGGTGCTGTGGGGCTCCGACTGGGATCCGCTGTTCGCGCGCGATCACGCGGGCGCCCTCGCGCGCGCGTTCGCCGACACCGTCGACGGCCAGTTCCAGACCTTCTCCGCGAACGACGGCGCGTACAACCGCGCGCGCTTCTTCAGCGGCGACCCGGCGCTCGAAGCGCTGGCCGCCCAGCTCACCGATGCGGAAATCGACCGCCTGCGCCGCGGCGGCCACGATGCGCGCAAGCTGCACGCCGCGTATGCGCGCGCGCTCGCCCATCGCGGCCAGCCGACCGTGATCCTCGCGAAGACGATGAAGGGTTATGGAATGGGCACGGCCGGCCAGGGGCGGATGACCACTCACCAGCAGAAGAAGCTCGACGTCGACGACCTGAAGGCGTTCCGCGACCGTTTCCGGTTGCCGCTGTCGGACGGCGACGTCGAGCAGTTGAAGTTTTACAAACCAGCGGAAGACAGCCCGGAAATGCGTTACCTGCATGCACGCCGGGCTGCCCTGGGAGGCTATCTGCCCAGAAGGCGGATGGCGGCATCGAAGGGGCTGACCGTCCCTTCGATGCCGGCCTGGGGTGCGTTCGCGCTGGAGGCGGCCGGCCGCGAGATGTCGACGACGATGGCGCTCGTGCGCATGCTCGCCGCGTTGATCAAGGATCGCGACATCGGTCCGCGCGTGGTGCCGATCGTGGCCGACGAGGCGCGCACGTTCGGCATGGCGAGCCTGTTCCGGCAGGTCGGCATCTACTCGCCGCTCGGACAGCGCTACGAACCGGAGGATCTCGGCTCGATGCTCTATTACCGCGAGGACACGCGCGGCCAGATTCTCGAGGAAGGGATTTCGGAAGCCGGCGCGGTGTCGTCGTGGATCGCCGCCGCGACCGCGTACAGCGTGCACGACCTGCCAATGCTGCCGTTCTACATCTACTACTCGATGTTCGGTTTCCAGCGCATCGGCGACCTGATCTGGGCCGCTGCCGACCAGCGCTCGCGCGGCTTCCTCGTCGGCGCGACGTCGGGCCGTACGACGCTCGGCGGCGAGGGCCTGCAGCACCAGGACGGCAGCAGCCATCTCACGGCGTCGACGATTCCGAACTGCCGCGCTTACGACCCGGCGTTCGCGTACGAAGTCGCAACGATCATCGATGCCGGCATGCGCGAGATGGTCGAACAGCAGCGTGACGTGTTCTATTACGTGACCGTCATGAACGAGAACTATGCGCAGCCGTCGATGCCCGACGACGATCCGGCCGCACGACGCGAAGGCATCCTGAAGGGCATGCATCGGCTGCCGTCCGCAGTGAACGCGACCGCGCGCGTGCAGTTGTTCGGCGCGGGCGCGATTCTCGGCGAAGTGCTCACCGCGCAGCGGATGCTGAAGGACGACTGGAATATCGATGCAGCCGTGTGGAGCGTCACGAGTTTCAGCGAGTTGCAGCGCGACGGGATGGAAGCCGAACGGCTGTCTCGGCTCGGCGACGGATCGGCATCGTCGTATGTCACGCGGATGCTTGATGGAACGCAGGGCCCGGTAATCGCCGCGACCGATTACGTGCGTGCGGTGCCCGAGCTGATCCGCGCGTACGTGCAGCGCCGCTACGTGACGCTCGGCACCGACGGGTTCGGCCGCAGCGACACGCGCGACGCGCTGCGCGCGTTCTTCGAAGTCGATCGCGCGAGCATCGTGCTCGCCGCGCTGAAGGCGCTGGCTAATGACGGGGAACTCGATGCGGCGGCGCTGGATACTGCGCGCGAACGGCTCGGCAAGACGGTGCGGCAGCAGCCGGGCGCGGCGCCGTGGCAACGCTGAGCGCGCCATGTAGCGCCCATTTTCGAGATGGCGGGCGAAGACGAATAGGTAGAATAAGTCCATTCGTCAGGAGAATTGCCCGTGCCAACACCGAGATGTTCGAGCTTTTCCGAAGCGTTTCAAGCAAACATGACCGCGCTGCATATGCCCGTTCCCACAACGCTGTTTGCGACCCTGCAAACCGCGGTGGCGAGTGTCAGCACGATGATGGGCGCGCTCAAGACACTAGGTCCGGATGCGACGGTCGCGGAATTGTTTGGCGCGACCACGAAACTCGAAGTAGCAACCGTCGTTGGGGTGATCCTCGGCAGCGTCTATCTGGGCGCGGTCATTGGTAGCCTGATGGTCGCGACAGATGCTGCGTCGGCATGCGGCATCGGCAAACGGGGAACCGACCTGTCCTTGGCGGTTGCGCAATGGGGCGCGCGCCATCGCCTTGCGGTTCATCCATTGATCATGGCGCAAATCCTGCGGCATCCTGAAGTTCTCGCGCCCGGCCCGCATAGTTATCTCGGGTTGAAGGCAAACACTGCAATCCGGAGTACACGATGAAGTGGATTGTGGATCATTTGCTCCTCATCGTCACGGCGCTGATTTGCACCGCCGTAGGATGGACCATCATCGCCGCGACCGGCGAATGGTTTCCCACCCTGATGATAGTGATCGCGTTCGCAACGTTGTGGGGCGATAACGCACGACTGCGAAAGCTACTCGAGCAAAACGGCATCGACCCCAGACAGCGCAAGCGATAGGAGTCGATTCGTTACGCCGGCAAGGAAAGCTATGCCTGCCCCTCTGTTTGATCACGTGAAGATTGGCCCTTGGTTATGCGGCGTCACCGGCGAGGTCCGCGTGCCGGTCGTACTCACTTCGCTTCTCCCGCTTGCCGCTAACGCAGCATGCGCGGCCATCCACATCCCGCTGCACTAAACCGGCAGCGCATGCGTCGACAAAATCTCCTTGAGCACCATGAACGAGCGCACCTGCCGCACGCCGGGCAGGTACAGCAGCTGTTCGGCGTGCAAGCGATTGAAGCTCTCGTTGTCGCGCGTGCGGACCAGCATGAAGTAGTCGAATTCGCCGGTCACCACGTGGCACTCGACGCACCCTGACACCTTCTGGGCAGCCTTCTCGAATTCGGCGAACGCCTCCGGCGTCGAACGATCGAGCACGAAGCCGATCACGACCAGCATCCCGGCACCGAGCGGCTTCGGATCGAGCAACGCGACGATGCCGCGGATCAACCCCATCTCCTTCAGCCGCTCGACGCGCCGCAGGCATGCCGGCGCGCTCAGCTTCACCTTCGCGGCGAGGCTCACGTTCGAGATCGACGCGTCCTGCTGCAGCTGCCGCAGGATCGCGCGGTCGATGCGATCGAGCGCCGGCGCGGCATCGGCGGGGGCGGCGCTGCTGCGATCTAATTTCATTGCGTCTCCGATTGATTCTGCGAACCAAAATTATCTGCCTCTGCTTTTCTACATCGATAACGTAGGCGTTCATCATTTATTTCGCAAGCTCATTTCCCGGCGTCCTGCCTATCATCTTTGCATCGGGACACGGCGCACCGGCCGCACGCGACCGATCCGATTTCCTGCCCACCGTCTTTCGGAGACTGTCGATGAACCTGCAACGTTTCCCCCGTTATCCGCTCACGTTCGGCCCGACGCCGATCCAGCCGCTCAAGCGCCTGAGCGCGCATCTCGGCGGCAAGGTCGAGCTGTACGCGAAGCGCGAGGACTGCAACAGCGGCCTCGCGTTCGGCGGCAACAAGACGCGCAAGCTCGAATACCTGATCCCCGACGCGCTTGCGCAAGGCGCCGACACGCTCGTGTCGATCGGCGGTGTGCAGTCGAACCAGACACGCCAGGTCGCGGCCGTCGCCGCGCATCTCGGGATGAAGTGCGTGCTCGTGCAGGAGCACTGGGTCAACTACGAGGATCCGGTGTACGACCGCGTCGGAAACATCCAGCTGTCGCGAATGATGGGCGCCGATGTGCGGCTCGTCGCCGACGGTTTCGACATCGGCATTCGCCGCAGCTGGGAAGAAGCGATGGAGAGCGTGCGGCAGGCGGGCGGCAAGCCGTATCCGATTCCGGCCGGGTGTTCCGAGCATCCGCTCGGCGGACTCGGGTTCGTCGGCTTCGCGGAAGAAGTGCGCGAGCAGGAAGCACAGCTTGGCTTCAAGTTCGATTACATCGTGGTCTGCTCGGTCACGGGCAGCACGCAGGCGGGGATGGTCGTCGGCTTCGCGGCCGACGGGCGCGCGGATCGCGTGATCGGCATCGACGCGTCGGCGAAGCCGGAGCAGACGCGCGAACAGATCACGCGCATCGCGCGGCATACGGCCGAACTGGTCGGCCTGGGGCGCGATATCGAAGAGAAGGACGTCGTGCTAGACACGCGCTATGCCGGGCCGGAATACGGACTGCCGAACGATGGCACGCTGGACGCGATTCGTCTGTGTGCGCGACTGGAAGGCGTGCTGACCGATCCCGTCTATGAAGGGAAATCGATGCACGGAATGATCGACAAGGTGCGGCGCGGGGAATTCGAGCCAGGGTCGAAGGTGCTGTATGCGCACCTTGGCGGGGTACCGGCGTTGAGCGCGTATAGCGGGATTTTTCGGGAAGGCTGATCTGGCGACGCAGCAGACCGGCGAGGCTTGCGTGAGGTCGGCACTGCCTCGCGGGTGGGCCGCCTCCTGTCGATTCCCACTGGAAAGCCGCCTCGATCCGAGCTGAATCGCGACCGACCGGTACGTGAAGGTCGACGACTGCGTCTGGTCCTTCACGTGGATCCACGACATCGTGCTGCCAATGACGGACGGCCCCTGCGCGCACGCGGCCGACAGCAGCAGCCGCGGCGCCGGCAAACGGCGAACCGTTTCCACTTTCCTCATGTTTTATTTGCGCCGCACTGCTTCGCGCTATCCCGCCCGCGCGGGCGCGTACCCGGCTTGCGCGCGGCGAGGCGAATACAATTCACCCACGCCGACGCGCAGTCCAAGGCTCTCTCAGGCTCTCTGTGGCTCTCTTCGAATAGTTCAGTCACGCGCTGGCTGCCGCGTTTCGCCGGGCCGAATGTGTCGACACCGGCCCCCAAACCTGACGCGGCAAACAATAGTGACGCGGTGAGCAATAATAATGGAGAAAAATGGCATGTCAAGGTGATTCGCATTTTCAAAGTTTGCGTATTGCGTCACTTTTGAATATGCTCTTCGTCGCTCAAACCCAGGAGACCCCATCGAGATGCCCAATAGCGAGCAGGCCAACGTCGATCTCATCACCGCCACCAAGGTGCACGATCTGTTGACGCGCAACGGCATTCCGCCGCGCAGTCACAACACCACGATCGCGAACGTGCTCGGCCTCAGTTTCTCGGTCGTCACGCGCAAGATGAAAGGCCTGATCCCGTGGAACCTGTCGCAGTTGCAGGACATCGCGACGCACTTCGGCGTGCCGCCCGCGATCCTGCTCGACGACAAGGGCACGCAACCGGCCGCCGCCGAGATGATCGATGCGACGCTCGTGATCGAGTCGCGCCGCTTTCGCTGCCGTGCGGCGATCTCGGCGAAGGCCAGCAGCCAGATCGACACGGATTTCGTCGCGCTGCAGTGGCAGGGAGAATGGATCGTCACCGAACGCCAGCACGCGCGCGAAGGCCGCCTCTATCCGGTCGACGTGATCGAACTGCGCTCGAGCCAGCCGACCGTCTACGCGGCGCGGATCGCGGTGGTCGACGATTCGCAGGACGTCGCCGAAACCGTATGCGAATACTTCCTCGAAAAAGGCGTGAACGCGATTCCGTACTACGACGGCGCGTCGTTCCGCAAGGCGCTGGAGCTCGAGGATTTCGACGCCTACATCCTCGACTGGATGCTCGGCGACGAGACCGCGGCCGAGCTCGTGCGCGGCATCCGGTCGAGCGAAAACGGCGGCGCGCCGATCTTCCTGCTGACCGGCAAGATCTCCACCGGCGAGGCGAGCGAGGACGAAATCGCGCACATCGTGTCGCACTACAACGCGCGCTGCGAGGAGAAGCCGGTGCGCCTGCCGATCCTGTTCGCCGAAGTCGCCCGCGAACTGAAGCTCACGCAGCCGGCGCCGGCCGCGGTCGCCGCCGCGAATTGAGAGCCCCCCGAAAACCCATCACCACGCGCACACGAACGAAGGGACCGACATGCGAATTTCGACCATCTGGATCAAGAGCCTGCTCACCGCCGGCCTGCTCGGCATCGCCGCCGCGAGCTGGGCCGCGTCGTTCACGTTCACCGTCGACGGCAAGATCGGCCGCAGCAACCAGCCCGGCAAGACGGTGTTCGTCTTTACCGAGCAGGCGCTGATGGCGCTGCCGCAGCACACGATCGTCACGTCGACGAGCTGGACGCCGAAGGCGACCTTCACCGGCCCGCGCCTGTCCGACGTGCTGAAGACCGTCGACGCGCACGGCACGCAGATCGAGTTCCGCTGCATCGACGAATACACGTTCACGATCCCCGTGTCCGATGCCGACAAGTACGGCGTGATCCTCGCGCGCACGATGAACGGCAAGGTGCTCGGCAACGACAACTACGGCCCGCTGTGGATCATGTATCCGCGCGACCAGTACCCCGACGAGCTGAAGACGCCGCTCGGCGAAGCCAAGTTCGCGTGGCAGATCATCGGCCTGACCGTGAAGTAAGCGCGCGGCATGATGCGCGGGCGGTGGAAGAACAGAAAAATCATCCTGGTCCTGGGATCGCTGTGGATCCTGGGATTCGCCGCGTGGGCATTCCTGCTGTGGGACCTGCTCGCGACGTCGGTCAACGAGGGTGTGCTCGAGGGGCCGCGCGAAGGCGTGTTCTGGACCGCCGCGCAATACCGGAACGCGTATGCGCGCTTCGACCGGCAACTGATCCTCTACTCGACGCACGTGGACGACGACTTCGACCACGTTCAAATGCAGCTCGACAGCCTGTCGGTGTCGTTCGGGTTCCTGCAGCGGCCGTCCGAAGTGTCCGAATACTGGCTGCGCATCCCGCGCGCGCGTGCCGAAATCGCGGTGCTCGGCGCATTCATGGCGCGCCTGAAGCACGACGTGCCGCTGCTGCGCGATGCGCGGAACGATGCGCCACACGTGATCGACGACGTCAACGCGTACTGGCCGAAGGTCAACGGCCTCGCGAACTACTTCCGCGCGATCGAGATGGCGCAGCGCGACTTCACGTTCCATCAGCTGAAGGAAAAGCAGCGGGCGATCCTGTCGCTCGGCATCATCCTCGGCGTGATCCTGTGCGCGCTGTTCCTGCTGCTGTTCTATACGATGCGCACGCGCGAAGACCTGCTCGAACGACAGGACGCGGCGCTCGATGCGGAGCGCAAGGCATCCGATCGCGCGTTCGAGATGATCGAGGCGAAGAACGCGTTCCTCGGGATGGTCAGCCATGAACTGCGCACCCCGCTGCAGGCGATCTGCGGATCGATCGAGATCCTGCTCGCGCGGCCGCAATCCGACGCGAACCTGAAGACGATCCGGCGGCTGCAGAATTCCGCGTCGTCGCTCGAAGCGCTGGTCAAGGACCTGACCGACTACATCAAGCTGCGCTCGACCAAGCGCCTCGCGGAAACCGAAACGGTCGACATGGCGTCGCTGCTCGCCGAGGTGCTCGATCCGCTGCGCGAGAAGATCGCGACCAAGCGGATCGCCGTCGCACAGCGCGTCGAGCCTCGCGACCTCGCGATCCGCTCCGATCGCAAGCTGTTGCGTCAGGTGTTGTCGAACCTGATCGAGAATTCGGTGAAATACACCGTCGACGGATCGATCGACGTATCGGTCATGCTCGTCGACGCACCGGCCGGCCGGCAGTTGAAACTCGTCGTGCGGGACACGGGCGCCGGCATCGCGAAGCAGCACCTGTCGAAGATCTTCGAGCCGTTCTACCGCGCGAATGACGCGGTCGGCCTGCATGTGGACGGCATCGGGATGGGGCTCGCCGTCGTGCGCGAGATCGTGACGACGCTGCGCGGCCACGTGGACGTGCGCAGCGTCGTCGGCGAGGGCAGCGAGTTCGTCGTGACGCTGCCTGCCGAGGTGCCGGATGCCGGCGAAACGGCCGGCGACGCGCCGGCGTGGCCGGCCGCCGCCACGCACCGCAACCGCCGCGCGCTCGTGGTCGACGACAACGACAACGCGCGCGAAACGCTCGGCGCGATGCTGTCGGCGCTCGGCCTCGACGCCGATCTGTGCGGCACCGGCCAGGAAGGCGTCGCCCGTTTCGGCGACACGCATTACGACCTCGTCGTGCTCGATCTCGAGTTGCCGGACCTGAGCGGCTTCGAAGTCGCGCACCGCATGCGGATGGTCGCGCAACCGGACGACGACGGAAAGTTTCCGTCCATTGTCGGTGTCAGCGCATATGAATCGGCCGCGCTGCGCGAGAACCAGCGGGTGTTCGACGAATTCCTGCCGAAGCCTGTTCACCTGCGCGAACTTGGCGCGCTCGTCGAGAAGCTGCTCGGCTGAGCGTGGCCGCGACGCGTGACGGGCGGACCCTCTGACCGCCCGTGGCGCGGTTCCGCGCCTACTCGCCGATCAGATGCAGCACGATATCGCGACGATGCGGGGCGCGACGATGCTCGAACAGATAGATGCCCTGCCACGTGCCGAGCACCATGCGTCCGTGCTCGACCGGGATCGACAGCTGCACCTGCGTGAGTGCCGTACGCAAATGGGCGGGCATGTCGTCGGCGCCTTCGGTGTCGTGCTCGTAACGCGTGTCGTCCTCGGGCGCGAGCGTCGCGAAGTAGCGTTCGAGATCGCGCTGCACCGACGGATCCGCGTTCTCCTGGATCAGCAGCGATGCGGACGTATGGCGGCAGAACACGGTGAGCAGGCCGGTGCGAATCGACTGCTGGTCGACGAACGCGCGCACCTGCGGCGTGAATTCGACGAGGCCGCTGCCGCGCGTGTCGATGGCGATGTGCGTGATGGCCTGTTGCATGGCGATGCCTTCAGGCCAGCGCGGCGAAGCCGTCGGCTTCGATCTGCCGTGCATCGGCGGGGCGCACGACGCGTGCGACCTCGACGCCGTCGCGCAGGAACACCAGGGTCGGCCACAGCTTCACGCGGAACGAACGGCCGAGCGGGCGGCCCGGGCCGTCCTCGATCTTCAGGTGGCGCACGGCGGGGTGCGCCGCGAACGACGCCACGATCGCGGGTTGCGCGCCCGCGCAGATCCCGCACCAGTTCGCGCCGAATTCGATGACGGTCGCGCCGGCGAGTGCGTCGACTTCCGCGCGCGTGGGCGCTTCTTCGGAATAGCGTTGCGGGGTGTGCATCGGTGCCCTCATGTGCGATTCTGGAACGTGATCGCGCCGGGTCGGCGGGTGCGATCGGCGATGTCCTACTGTAGCGGAAAAGCCGGCGGGATGCCGGCGCGCGGACGCGCAAACCCGCCGTCGCAATGGCCGACGCCTTCCGTGCGCCGCCTGCGCACGACGCGCAATTCCCGTTCCTCCGTCGCGCCGCCCCTCCGGATGACACGACAAGAATCGGAGCGCCGCGCGGCCGCGACGGGATCAGCATGCGGACTGATCCGTCAACGAAACGAAGACCCCGACCATGAACGCTCCGCATCGCGTCACCGAACCGAACATCCTCTATTTCGGCACGCCCGTCGTGCTGGTCAGCACGCTGAACCTGGACGGCACGGCCAATCTCGCGCCGATCTCGTCTGCATTCTGGCTCGGCTGGCGCGCCGTGATCGGCATCGCCGCCAGCTCGCAGACCACCCGCAACCTGCTGCACACCGGCGAATGCGTGCTGAACCTGCCGTCGCCGGCGCAGGCGCACGCGGTGGACCGGATCGCGCGCACGACAGGCTCCTGTCCGGTGCCCGACGGGAAACGGGCCAAGGGTTATGTTTACGAACCCGACAAGTTCGGCACGGCCGGGCTTACCGAGGCGGCATCGCAAACCGTGTCGCCGCCGCGCGCGCTCGAATGCCCGGTTCACCTGGAAGCGGTCGTCGCGGCCGCGCACGGCCTCGCAGACGAAACACCCGACCTGCGCGGCAAGATCACGCTGTTCGAGCTGCGCATCCAGCGCGTGCACGTGCACCCCGACCTGCTGATGGACGGCCATCCGGACCGCATCGATCCCGACAAATGGTCGCCGCTGATCATGAGCTTCCAGAAGTTCTATGGACTCGCGCCGCATCAGGTACACGCGTCGCGGCTCGCCGAGATTCCCGAGCGCGCGTATCGCAGCCCCGACATCGAGCGCTCGCGCGACGCGGCCGCGCCGGCCGGTACGCCACAGCCGATCGGATAAGATACGGCCGGCCACCCTCATTGGCCCATGACCGAACCGACGGAGTGTTTTCAGTGATTCAAGCTACCCCAGTATTCAAGGACAACCTCGCGCAATTGCCGGCCATCGACGGCATCGCACGCATCGATCTCGTCGGCGCGAACGGCGACGTGGTCGCCACCATCGAGAACCAGCCCGGCAAACAGGGTTCGCTCGCCGTGTACCACTACCTGAAGCAGGCATTCGGCACGCTTGACGCGAAGGCTGCCGAGCATGGCCTGGCCGTGTTCGCCGAGCACACCGCCGATGCGCGCAACCGCCCCGGCGCACACCCGAACGTCGATCGCCTGCTCGCGATCGTCGCCGGCGGCGAAGCGCTGCGCATCGACGTCGTCGCGAAGGGCTGAGCGACGGCCGGGGCAATGATGCCGCGCGTCGATGCGCGGCACGCACATGCATCTCGCCAATGAGCGCGGGTGTATGCAGGATCGCCGTCCCGCCCGCACCGGCCGGGACACCCGTGCCCGCGTTCAACGCGATCGATGACGGCCTCGCCCCCCGTCATTTTCACGATTTGATGTCCTGACTCAAACCCTCCTCCGCGAAAATCGCCGGCCATCTCGACGGCAAATCACGTCGTCCGTCATTCGAAGACGCCGAAGCGCTCGCGACACATCCCACCGCCCGCCAAGCATGTAGGCCCATCGCGGCACCGCATATCGTCCATGCATCGAGCATGCCGGCATGCTCGCGCAAACACGGCGCCGACAACCCGTGCGATCGATGCCCGGTCGTTCGCAATGCACGCATCGCGAAACGCCCTCACATCGCATTAGTACATGTATCAATTGCTGCCGACCGCATTTAATACACGTCCCATTTAAATCGCATCCCAGGTTACCCAAAATTGCCATGGGTTGAGTCGAATCCAACGCATCGCCCTCCCCGGCACGGACCCGTCCGTATCAAGAATCCGGCCAATGCGATGCACGCGATCGACCTCTAAGGCAGGCAGCGTCCCTTCCCCTCGTCAACCACTCCCGTGAAACGGAAGCAACGGCACCGCCCGGATTTATCCCGGCGCGGTACGGCTCGTTGCGTCCTGCGCGAGGCGACGGACGCCGCATCGAATACATCGGTAGCGAAGGTATATGCACACGGCACTCGAACAGCAACGCGCCGCCGCTCCGTCGGCGATCCATGGCTTCCTCACGCGCATCGTCGACATCACGCTGATCGCGCTCGGCGCCGCGGCGGCAGCCTGGTTTTCTCCCGGCGACGGCATCGATCCGTCCGACAACGTGGCGATCGTCGCGAGCACGGCGGTATTCGCGATGATCCTGTTCCCGGCGTTCGGCGTGGCGCGCATACCGCGCGATCGCGCGACCCATCGCATCGTATTCCTTACCGTCGTGGCATGGCTGCTCGCGCTCGCCGGCTCGGCAATCGTCATGTTCGCGATGCGCGGCGCGTTGCCGGTGCCGCCGAGCGGATTCCTGCTCTGGGCGGCGGCAAGCGGCATCGCACTCGTCGCGTTTCGGCTCGCCGTATGCGCGACAGTCGAACGGATCGTCCACGTGGGCGAACGCACCAGGCCAGTCGCGATCGTCGGCGGCGGTGCACATTGCGTCGCCGTGCTCGAACGGATCGCGCAATCGCCGTCGGCGCGCTATCGCGCGGCAGCCGTGCTCGATCCGGACCGCTCCGCACAACCCGGCGCGAACGGCATCGAAGCCTTTTCCACGCTCGACGCGTTCGCCGCGCACGTGCGGGCGCATGCGATCCCGGAAGTCTGGATCGCGCTGCCGATCACTGAAACCAGCGCCATCGTTCGCGTGCTCGATACATTCCGGCACGACCTCGTCGACGTCCGCCTCGTACCCGACGTCAGCCAGCTCGCGATGTTCGACGGCGCGATGGTCGACCTGGTCGGTGCACCGGCGATCAACCTTGTCGCCTCTCCGCTGTCGCCCCGCGCGCTGCTTCAGAAAGCGATTTTCGATCGGTTGTTCGCGGCGGCGGTGCTGGTCGGCACGGCGCCGCTGCTGCTCGCGATCGCGCTGGCCGTCCGGCTGTCTTCGCCCGGCCCCGTGCTGTTCCGCCAGCTGCGCAAGGGCGCGAACGGCAAGGCGTTCGCGATCTACAAGTTCCGCACGATGCACATGCATGTCGACACGGACGGCGGCGTGCGGCAAGCGACGCCCAACGATCCACGCGTGACCCGCATCGGCGCGTTCCTGCGCCGCACGAGCCTCGACGAAATGCCGCAGTTCATCAACGTGCTGCGCGGCGAGATGTCCGTCGTCGGCCCGCGTCCGCACGCGCTCGAACACGACGACCTGTATCACACGCGGCGTCAGCACGCCGAGCACGAGCTTGACGATTTCCAGCGAATTCCACGGATTGTTGAATGGCTGCATGAATGGCTCGACAAGAAAGACGCACCGCCCGGCGGATCGCATCGCGCACGGCGCGCGTGTTCGTCGATTGCCTCGCGGTTGACCGTTAGTTGCTTGCGCATCGAAGCCGCACCGTGATGCAGCCGGTGCGCGGCGATGCGGCTCGTCCCGCCAGTGTATCGGCCGAATGTCACCGACCGGTGACGATTTGCCGAATCGTCGTCATGCAACCGCCCGCGTTACGTCGGCAGCGCCGACGTGAGCTTGACCTTCTGCATCGGAATGTCGGTCTTGACGCTCAGCACGCCCGGGATGCGCGTCAGGTATTCCATCTGGAAGCGCCGGTAGTCGTCGATGTCGGCGGCCACCACGCGCAGCAGGAAATCGCAGTCGCCGGCCATCAGGTGGCATTCGACCACTTCCGGCATCTGCTGGACAGCCTCGGCGAAGCGGTTCACGGATTCCGCGTCCTGCCCTTTCAGCCACACGCGAGTGAAGATCGTCAGCCCCTTGCCGACCTTCGCCGGGTTCAGCACGGCCACGTATTTCTCGATCACGCCCGCTTCCTCGAGCAGCCGCACGCGCCGCAGGCACGGCGACGGCGACAGCCCGACCTCGTGCGCGAGTTCCACGTTCTGCATGCGGCCGTCACGCTGCAGCGCGCTCAGGATCCGCCGGTCGATAGCATCCAGCTTCATTGGCATCAAATTCCAAAAAAATCGCAAATCACTCGTTCAATGCCAAATTCTCAGGAATATTGGTCCGCAACGCAACCCGATTCGAGTCAAAAAAGCAGACAATCCTACTCCCCCGAAGGAGGAGTAATGAGCAGTAGCGTTTCAACGTCGTCCGGGCTTCGCGACAAGCCCGCCTATGTCGCCGAGATGGGCCGCGGATTGCGCGCGGCGCTGCCCGTCATGCTGGGTTTCGTGCCGTTCGCGCTGGTGCTCGGCGCACAGGCCGCGCAAAAAGGGCTGAGCCTGCTCGAGGTCCCGATGATGACGGGCCTGAACTTCGGCGGCGGCTCCGAATTCGCGGCGATCCATCTGTGGACGTCGCCACCGCATATCGCGCTGATCGTCGCGATGTCGTTCCTCGTGAATTCGCGGCACATCCTGATGGGTGCCGCGTTCGCGCCATACATCCGGCGCCTGCCGCGCCGCCGCGCGTTCGCGGCGCTGTTCTTCATGTGCGACGAAAGCTGGGCGATGTCGCTCGCCGACGCGCGCTCGCGCTCGGCCTCGCACATCAGTGTCCCCTATTACGCGGGCATCTGTTCCGGGCTGTACCTGACGTGGATCTCGATGACGACGCTCGGCGCGGCGGTCGGCCCGACGATCGGCAACGTCGAGCAGTACGGCTTCGACATGGCATTTACGGCCGTGTTTCTGGTGCTGCTGCGCGGAATGTGGAAGGGCATGCGAGCGGGCCGCCCGTGGTTCGTGAGCCTTGTCGTCGCAGCCGGCACGCACCTGGCCGTGCCCGGCGCGTGGTACGTCGCGGCCGGGGCGTGCGCGGGGCTGATCGCCGCGCTGCTGTGGGAGCCGCGCGATGCTGCCTGATTTCGCGACGGTCGCGACCATCGTGCTGATGGCGTCGACCACCTACCTGTCGCGCGTGCTCGGCTACGTGCTGCTGCGCAACCGCACGCTGAGCCCGCGAATGGCATCGGTGATGGAAAACGTGCCGGGTTGCGTGCTGATCTCGGTAATCGCGCCGGCCTTCGTGTCGACGCGCCCGGCCGACCTGCTCGCGCTCGCCGTCACGCTGATCGCGGCGACCCGCCTGTCGATCCTGCCGACCGTGATCGTCGGCGTCGTGTCGGCCGGCCTGCTGCGGCATCTGCTCGGGTAATCGGATCACGCGGGCGGCACATCGAACCGGAAGACGGGCGCGCGATGCGCCCGTTTTCGCATCCGCGTGCGGGGTGCGGTGCGCTGAGGTGCGGCATGACACGACACAACATGCGCCGCAACGGGATGCTAGCCTTGCGGGTGTACCCGCGATGCCTTTCCCCTCTCATTGCCTACCTGCGAGGATCGTCCCGATGCAAGAAACCCGCCCGCTGTTCGACCGCGTCCTGCTCACCAACGACGACGGATTCGACGCCCCCGGCCTTGAAGTGCTCGAACAGGTCGCCACGCAACTGGCGCGCGAAGTCTGGATCGTCGCGCCGGCGGAGGACCAGAGCGGCACGTCGCATTCGCTGAGCCTGCACGAACCGCTGCGCGTGCATCGCAAGGGCGAGCGCCGTTTTGCAGTGCGCGGCACGCCGGGCGATTGCGTCGCGATCGCGGTCAGCCACCTGATGAAGGACGCGCGGCCCGACTTCGTGCTGTCCGGCGTCAATCGCGGCGCGAACCTCGGCACCGAAACGGTGTTCTCCGGCACGGTCGGCGCCGCGATGACGAGCATGCTGGTCGGCGTACCGGCGATCGCGCTGAGCCAGGCGTTCGTCGATCGCAACGCGGTGCCGTGGCATACGGCGCTCACGCACGCACCGGACGTGATTCGCCGGCTCGTCGCGGCCGGCTGGGACAGCGACGCCTGCCTCAACGTGAATTTCCCGGCGCGGCCGGCCGACGACGTGCGCGGCCTGAAGGTGACGAACCAGGGCGCCGGCACGCTGCAAGGCGTCGACATCGTGTCGGGGCGCGATCCGCGCGACATCGAATACCACTGGCTGAAACTGGCGCGCGCACCGCGCGACGACGATGCGGATTCGGAAACGGCCGCGCTCGGCGAAGGCTATATCGCGGTCACGCCGCTGAAGTTCGAACGCACGCACGATCAGGCGCTCGCGCGGCTGCGGTCGAACCTCGGCTGACCTGGAGAGCCTTTACCGGTCACGTCAGGTTCATTCCCCCGTCGAGCATCACGATCTCGCCCGTCACATAATCGGACGCGACGAGCATCGCAACCATCTGCGCGACGTCGTCCGGCGTCGCCGCACGGCGCATCGGCGCGCGCTCGCGCCAGAGCTGCTGCGCGTCGGTCCAGTCCGCGGTCAGCGGCGTATCGACGAGCCCCGGCGCCACCGCATTGACGCGAATCGCCGGCGCGAGCGTACGCGCCAGCAAGCGAGTCGTGTGATTCAGCGCGGCCTTCGCCGCCGCATAGGGAATCGACGCCCCCTTCGGCCGCACGCCGGCGTGCGAGCTGACGTTGACGACGCACCCGGCACGCCCGCCCGACGCCGCCTCGAGCAGCGCGGGCTGCGCTTCGGCGACGAGCCGAAACGGCGCGATCACGTTGATCTCGTGCATCTCGCGCCACACGTCGGGCGTCGCGGCGGCGAGATCGTCGTGCGGAATCACGCGGCTGACGCCCGCATTGTTGACCAGCACGTCGAGGCGGCCATGCACCGCCAGCGCGTCGCGAATCAACCGCACGCGCTCCGCATCGTCGGCGAGATCGGCCTGCACGTAGGTCGCGCCGAGTTCGCGCGCCATCGCACGACCGGTGTCGGCGGAACTGCGCGAATGGAGGATCACCGCGTAGCCGTCCGCCGCCAGGCGTCGCGCGATGGCCGCGCCGATTCCCGACGTCGATCCGGTGACGAGCGCGACAGGCCGATGCACGCGCGACGCGCGCGGCTCGGCGACGGTTTCGGTTTCAGGTTCCGTTTCGGAAATCGGGGCGTTGATCGGCGGATGCGGCGCGTCCATGGCGTGGAATCCTGTCAGTGGCGTTCCCGCATCATAAGCATGACGACGGCCGATGCGGATGCGTGCCGTCTACGGCCGTTTCGGCAGGTCGACGAAATCCTCGAGCTCGCCGGCGATATAAAGCCGCTTGCCGATTCTCGGGTATTCGCAGACGTCGTGTTCGAGGCGCTGGCCGAGGATGAACAGTTCCAGCGGCACCTCGCCGGTGTTCTGCAACGTGTGTGCGTCGCCGCCGCGCGGAAAACCGAGGAAATCGCCCGGCCCGATTTCGCACGTGCGTTCGCCGATCGTGACCGAGCCGGTGCCGGACAGCACGTACACGCATTCTTCCTCGTACAGGTGGCGGTGATACTCGGCCGATTCGTGCCCGGGCATCAGGGTGAGCAGGTGCGCGCCGATCTGCGTGAGGCCGGTCAGGTCGCTGAGCTGTCGTTTGAGGCGAACGGCATTGGGATTGAGCGAATGCACCGCGCGCGTCGGTTCCATCTTCGCGATGTCGGCGGCTTTCAGCAGCTCCCGGGGAGGTGTCGTGGACATGGGGATCTCGTCGGCGTGAATGCTGCGGTTGAGCGCGCCGCCCGGGCCGGCACGGCGCGCATGCCGCGTTATTGTCCGACATTTTCACGCAGACGAGCTGCACATCTCCAGATACGGATAGCCGGCGGCGGCGGCACGCGCGCGACGCATTCGCCGCCGCCGCTCAACCCACATGCACGCCGCGCAGCGTCGTCAGCAACGCGACGAGACGGTCGACGTGCTCGTCCTCCGTGCGCCACGACGACACGCTGATCCGGAACGCCGGCCGCCCCTGCCATACGGTCTGCCCGAACCATACGTCGCCCGAATCCTGCGCGGCCTGAAGGATCGCGATCGTCTCGTCGTCGGTGCCGGCGCGCACGAGCACCTGGTTCAGCACGACACGGTTCAGCACGTCGTAGCCGGCCGCGCGCAGGCCGTCCGCGACGCGCTGGGCCTGTGCGCAATGCCGCTCGACCATCGTCGCCACGCCGGCGCGGCCGAGCGCACGCAGCGCGGCCCACACCGGAATGCCGCGCGCACGCCGCGAGAATTCGAGGTTCAGGTTCTTCTGCGCATCCTGCGCGCCGCTCAGGTAGACGGCATCGCTGTTCATCGCGGTCGCGAGCGCGGCCGCGTCGCGGCAGATCACCATCGCGCCGTCGTACGGCGTGTTGAGCCACTTGTGGCCGTCGGTGGTCCAGCTGTCCGCGCCGTCGATGCCGTCGGTCAGCGCGCGCTTCGACGACGCGCGCGCCCACAGCCCGAACGCGCCGTCCACGTGCACCCACGCGCCGGCGGCCTTCGCGCGCGGAATCAGCGCCGCGAACGGATCGAATTCGCCGGTGTTCACTTCGCCGGCCTGCACGCAGAGGATCGTCATGTCGTCGAGCGGCGGCAATTGCGCGGGGTCGATGCGGCCGTGCGCGTCGACCGGCGCGACGATCAGGCGCTTCATCCCGAAGCCGAGCACGCGCAGCGCCTTCTTCACCGTGATATGCGCGAGCTCCGAGAGCACGACCTTCACCTCGGGTGCACCGATCAGGCCGTCCGCGTCGACGTCCCAGCCCTTGCGCGCGAGCAGCGCACGCCGCGCGGCCACCAGCGCGACCAGCGTGCAGGCCGTCGCGCTCGTGCCGAAGCCGACCGCGCTGCCTTCCGGCAGCCCGAGCACGTCGACGACCCAGCGCGCGGCCTGCCGCTCGATCGTCGCGGCCACCGGCGAATTCGCGAACGACGACGCGCACTGGTCCCACGCGAGCATCAGCCGCTCGGCGGCCGCCGCGGCCGGCAGCGTCGCGCCGATCACGAAGCCGAAGTAGTTCGGGCCGTTCGATGCGACGGTCGCGGGCGTGCCCTTGTCGTCGAGCAGGCGCAGCATGTCGTCGGCCGGGCGGCCCGCATCGGGCAGCGGCTCGTCGAAGGCCGCAAGACCCGCGAGCGCCGCGGCGTCGGGATAGGCGCGCCGTTCGTCGGTCGCGGCGAGATACGCTTGCGCGCGCCGGTCGGCATCGGCCAGCAGGGCGAGTTCATCCATGTCGATTGCCTCTGTGAAGATCAGAGTTGCAGGAGGTCGCGGCCCAACCGATGCAGCGCATCGTCGATCCGCTTGTAGTACGTGAACTTGCCGACGCGCGTCGCCCGCACGAGCCCGGCATCCGCGAGGATCCGCATGTGGCGCGTGGTCGTCGCCGGCGCGATGCCGAGCTTCTCGGTGATGTACGTGCAGCACACGCCGAGCTCGTCGAAGTCGCCGTGCGGCTGCGGCGGGAAATGCTTGCGCGGCTGCTTGAGCCAGCGCATCACGGCCAGACGGCTTTCATTGGCCAGTGCGCTGATGCGGGTGACGTCGTCCATGGTTCCGGTCTCGTTTGACGTTTTGAATATTAGCTAAATGACGAAACGTGGACAACCCGCTTCGCGGGCGATCTTGCGTTCGCTGTCGCGGGGGAAGCGGCCCCGTTCCGCTACTACGCCGTATTTGGCGTCATCGCGTCGGACGCTGACGCGCAACCGCGTCCGCCGCGGCGCGATCCGGTTGCGCTCACCCCGCCGCCAACGCCTGCGCCAGTCGTTCGATCAGCGCCCGCACGCGCCGCGGCTGCACCGCACCGCCCGGATAGACGATCTGCAGGTCGACTTCGCCCGGCGAGAATTCGCGAAGGATCTCGACCAGCGCGCCGGACGCCAGATCCTGCTCGACGTCGAGCAGCGACTTCAGCGCAATCCCGTGCCCCGCGACGCACCACGCGCGCACGAGCGCGCCGTCGTTGGCGACGCGCCGGCCACGCACCGTCACGCGCTTCGGTTCGTCGTCGATACGGAACGGCCACTCGGCATACAGCTCCTGGCCGAAGCGCATCACGATGCAGTCGTGCGCGGCAAGCTCGGCCGGATGCCGCGGCGTGCCGTGCGCGGCGAGATACGCAGGCGCGGCGCACACCACGCGGCGCGAGCGGCCGAGCGAGCGGCTGCGCAGCGCGCTGTCCGCGAGCTGGCCGCGACGGATCGCGAAGTCGAGCCCCTGCCCGACGAGATCGACGTAGCCGTCGCCGAGATGCAGGTCGACCGTGACGCCCGGGTGCTCGGCCAGGAACGCGTCGACCACCGGCACGACGCGCGCCTGCCCGAGATCGGCCGGCGCGCTCAGCCGCACGGGCCCCGACAGCGTCTGCGCGCCGAGCCGCACGCGGCTTTCGAGTTCGTCGGCCTCGGCGAGCAGGCGCCGCGCGCCCGCGACCAGCGTGCGGCCCTCGTCGGTCAGGCTGATCGCGCGGGTCGTGCGCGTGAGCAGCGCCGCGCCGTAGTGGCGCTCGAGCGCCGTCAGCCGCTCGGAAACCGTGGCAGGCGACAGGCCGACCTCGCGGCCGGCCGCGGCCAGCCCGCCCTTCTCCACGATGCGCAGGAACAGCGCGAGGTTGTCGAGCAGCATTCTTCGCTTCCTCCGAAGGATATTTTCGAAGTCTGCCCAATTATCCGGATGAACCGCAAGCGCTAGAGTGAACGCTCACCTTGCCGACGCCCGCTCGCGCCGGCCTCGACGACGAAAGGACACCCGCCATGGAATACCGCACGCTCGGCCGCTCCGGCCTCAAGGTTCCCGCGCTGAGCTTCGGCGCAGGCACGTTCGGCGGCACCGGCCCGTTGTTCGGCGCCTGGGGCAACACGGACGTCGACGAAGCGCGCCGCCTGGTCGACATCTGCCTCGAAGCCGGTGTCAACCTGTTCGACACCGCCGACGTGTACTCGGACGGCGCATCCGAGCGCGTGCTCGGCGCCGCGATCCACGGCCGGCGCGACCAGGTGCTGATCTCGACCAAGACGGGCCTGCCGACCGGCGATGGCCCGAACGACGCCGGCACGTCGCGCTCACGGCTGATCCGCGCGGTCGACGACGCGCTGCGCCGCCTCGATACCGACTACATCGATCTGCTGCAGCTCCATGCGTTCGACGCGGCCACGCCGGTCGAGGAAGTGATGTCGACGCTGGACGACCTGGTGCGCGCGGGCAAGCTGCGCTACATCGGCGTGTCGAATTTCGCGGGCTGGCAGATCATGAAATCGCTCGCGCTAGCCGACCGGCACGGCTGGTCGCGCTACGTCGCGAACCAGGTCTACTACTCGCTCGTCGGCCGCGACTACGAGTGGGACCTGATGCCGCTCGGCGCGGACCAGGGCCTCGGCGCGCTGGTGTGGAGCCCGCTCGGCTGGGGCCGGCTCACCGGCAAGATCCGCCGCCACGCGCCGCTGCCCGAACGCAGCCGCCTGCACGATACGGCCGGCTTCGGGCCGCCGGTCGACGACGAACGGCTGTACGACGTGGTCGACGCGCTCGACGCGATCGCCGAGGAAACCGGCAGGACCGTGCCGCAGATCGCGCTGAACTGGCTGCTGCAACGCCCGACCGTGTCGTCGGTGATCATCGGCGCGCGCAACGAGGAACAGTTGCGCCAGAACCTCGGTGCGCTCGGCTGGTCGCTGACCGATGCGCAAGTCGCGAAGCTCGATGCGGCGAGTGCGATCGAAGCGCCGTATCCGCACTTCCCGTATCGCCGGCAGGACGCGTTCGCGCGGCTCAATCCGCCGATGCGCGGGTAGGCGGAGCAGCGGACCGTCGCGCTCCGATGCAATGATGCAACGACGTGGCGACGTGGCGACGTGGCGACGTGGCGACATAGCGACATAGCGACATAGCGACATAGCGACATAGCGACGTAGCGGCGTGGAGACACAGCGTCGTAACGGCGTAACGGCCTAGCGACATAGCGGCGTAACGGCATAACGACGTAGCGACGACACGGCGCGACGGCCGTCACCGCGCGGCCAGCACACAGTCGATCATCTCGCCGATCCGCCGCGCGAGCCCGTCCATCCGCTCGGCCGGCACGCCGCCGTAGCCGAGCACGAGCCCGTTGTAACCCGCCGCGGTGCCCGGCAGGCAGAACGACGACAGCGGCCGCAGGATCAGCCCGTGCGCCTGCGCGACGCGGCTCAGTTCCGTGTCGGCCACCGGCACGTCGAGCCGCGCGGACAGATGCATGCCGCCCGCGCCGCCCGACACCGTCAGCCGCGTATTCAGCCGCCGCGCCAGTGCGTCGTGCAGTGCATCGCGCCGCTCGGCATACACGCGGCGCATGCGCCGCAGATGGCGCGTGAAATGCCCGGCGTCGATGAAATCCGCGAGCGCGCGCTGCTCGACGGCGCGGCCCTGCAGCATCAGTGCGCCCGCCGCGTCGCGCAGCGGCTGCGCAAGCGCGGGCGGCACGACCATGAAGCCGAGCCGCAACGCCGGAAACATCACCTTGCTGAAGGTACCGAGGTAGATCACCGGCGCGTCGTCGGCGAGCCCCTGCACGGCCGCGTGCGGCGTGCCGTGGTGACGGAACTCGCTGTCGTAGTCGTCCTCGACGATCCATGCGCCGGCAGCGCGCGCCTGCGCGACGAGCGCGAGCCGCCGTTCGAGGCTCATCACCGCGCCGAGCGGATATTGGTGCGACGGCGTGATGTAGACGAGCTTCGGCGGACGATCGCGCCAGTCGTCCGGATGCGGCGCGAGCCCCTGCGCATCGACACCGATCGGCTCGACGCGCAGGTCGGCCGCGAGAAACGCGTTGCGCGCGCCGTGGTAGCCGGGATTCTCGATCCATGCGACATCGCCCGCGTCGGCCAGCGCGCGGGCGCACAGGTCGAGCGCGCCCTGCGTGCCGTCGGTGACGATCACCTGCGCGGCGTCGCAGCGCACACCGCGCGACGCGCGCAGATAGCCGGCGATCGCGTCGCGCAGCACCGCGTCGCCTTCCGCGGACTGATAGCCGAGCTGCGCCGGCCCCGCCGAGCGCCATGCGCGCTCGACGCAGCGCCGCCACTGCGCGAGCGGGAAGGCGTCGACGGCCGGCACGCCCGGCATGAACGGCAGCGATTCGTCGAGGCCGCTCGTCGCGCGCTCGGCCTGCGCGACGCGCCGCGACAGCGCCGCCGTAGCGCCGGCGGACGCCGCGGCGGCGACCTGCGACCCGCGCAACCCCATCCGGGCGACCACCGTGCCCTGCCGCGTGCCGGTCACGAACCCTTCCGATGCGAGCCGCTCGTACGCGTACAGCACCGAATTGCGTGCGATGCCGAGCTCGTCGGCCAGCGTGCGCGATGCGGCAAGCCGCGTTCCCTCGGCGATCCGGCCGCTCAGGATCGCGTCGCGCAGGCACGCGTACAGCCGCTGCTGCTGCGACATCCGCGTGGCCGCGTGCGGCCCCGCTTCGCGCTCGAAGGTCGACAGCAGCAACGCGTAATCCATCGTGGCTCCAGAATGTGTGGATGTCATGGGTCTACACATGGTGCCACGAACTTTCTATCGTAGAGGTCTGCGCGCGTTTCCGGTCGTGCCGGCAACGCTTCATTCCATCCATCCTCGAAAGGTTCGCGACCATGAACGCTACCGACACCGGCCTGACCGTGCGCCCCGTGCGCGAAGACGATTTCGACGACTGGCTGCCGCTGTGGGACGGCTACAACCGCTTCTACGGCCGCTTCGGCGATACCGCGCTGCCGCGCGAGATCACGCAGCTCACGTGGTCGCGCTTCTTCGACGGCTACGAGCCCGTGCATGCGCGTGTCGCGGAACGCGACGGCCGGCTCGTCGGGCTCGTGCATTTCCTGTATCACCGGAGCACGACGCTGGCCGGGCCGACCTGCTATCTGCAGGATCTCTTCACGCTCGAGCGCGAACGCGGCAAGGGCGTGGGCCGCGCGTTGATCGAAGCCGTGTACGACGCCGCGCAGGCGCAGCGCGCCGAACGCGTGTACTGGCAGACGCACGAGACGAATCGCACGGCGATGCGGCTCTACGACACCGTCGCGGAAAAAACCGGATTCGTGATCTACCGGAAGGTCTTGCCGCGCTGATCATGCGGCGTGCCGCACGCCGCGCGGCCGCGACGGTTTCAATCCAGCGGCCGCGCCTTGATCCACAGGAACAGCGGCACGCGCGACCACTGCTTCAGCGTGTCCGTGTCGGCGCGATCTGGCAGCGGCTCGCGCAGCGACACGATCGCGAAGCCGGCCGCCTCCAGCGCATCCATGTAGGCCTGGAGCGGCAGCGACCAGCCCGCGAAGTGCATCGACAGCCCGTCGCGCGTTTCCACGCCCTCGAAATGCTCGCTGCCGAAATACGTGCCTTCGAGCACGAACGGCGCGTCGGGCTGCGGCCCCGCGAAACGGCCGCGATCGCGGAACGGATGCACGAGCGACACGAACAGCAGCCCGCCCGGCTTCAGCACGCGACGTGCCTCGCGCAACGCGGCCGCCATGTCGTCGAGGTCCATCAGCACGTTGTATGCCATCACGATGTCGAAGCTGGCCGGATCGAACGGCAGCGAGGCGGCATCGGCGAGCGCGTAGCGGTGCGCCGATGCCGCGCGACGCGCGGCGTCGAGCATCGCGGGCACCGCGTCGCTCGCGGTCACGTCGTAGCCGAGCGCCTTCAGTTCGCGGCTCACGCGTCCCTCGCCGCAGCCGATCTCCAGTGCGCGGCCGGTGCCGCGGCCGAGGTAGGCTGCCAGCCCGTCGCGATACTTCCAGAACGCATCGTGGCCCGGCCTGCCGGCCCAGTCGATCCATTGGTCGGCAACGTGCGTCCAGTGTTCCGTGATGGTTTTGCTGTCGGTCATGTTCGCTCCCGATCGGTGTTCGTCGTGCGGGCCCAGGATGCGCATGGTAAGCCGAAGCGGCGGTGCGCGTGAGCGCGTTGCGCGGCTCGAGGCCGCCGCGGCCGGTTTCCGTTTCCGGCGGCGGCGTTCTACAGTGGTTACGACGGACGACATGCGCCGCCGGACATCGTTCGCGTTCGGCGCGCGTGCCGATACACCCCCCATTCCGAGGAACGTCCATGCCGAGTATCGTCGCCGGCCCCGCCGGTCTGCCGCCGAGCCCCGTCGCCGCCGAAACGCGGATGGTGCACGACGTCGCCACGCTGCAGCCGTCGGACTATCGTTCGGCCGACGGGGCATCCTGGGTCATCGCCACCCTCACGCCGGCCCCGGACAGCGGCGAAAACGTGACCGGCAATACCTACTTCGATACCGCGAAACGGCAAACCGTCGCAGTGCCCGATGCGCGTCGGCGTTACGCGAACCGCGGCACCTGGCAGGTCGTCGCGAGTTCCAGCCCGTCGGTGCCCGCCACCGGCCGCTACGACTGGCTCACGCTCGCATGGCTGCCGATCAACGGGCGGCCGCTGCCGCAGACGCCCGAGCATCTGTATTCGCCGTTCATTCGCGGCGGCACGATCGTCTATCGGTGGAATCCGGCCGCGCAAGGCGGCGAGCAGTTCGGCAACGTGCGGATGATCTTTCCGGCGTGGCAACAGCAGGTCGCGGACGTGCTGCGCGCCGCGCCCGGCGACGTCGCGCAAGCGGCGGCGGCGCCCGCATCGGCGCTCGATCGCGTGCAGCAGGACGGCAATCCGATGGCCGCCGTGCTCGACTTCGCCGCCGCGCTGCACGAGGAACCGGCCGACCGGATCGCTGCGCGCCTGCCGGCATTGCTGCGCGCGAGCGACCTGCACGAAGTGTCGGCGATCGTGTTTCAGTGCATCGCCGCATCGCGAGAAGCGGACCGGCCGCGCTTCGTCGAGGCGATCAACGGGTCCGTCACCTCGATCGACGACGGCGCGCGCCTGCTCGCGATCGCCTACGGCGCATTCGCGGCCGGCAGGGCGAAGCCGCGTCCGTTCAGTGATGCCGAACAGGCCGCGCGCATCAACGATGTGTTCACGGCCTTGAAGCAGCGGACGTCGGCACTCGGCGTGCCGGCCGGACAGGGTTCGCCGTGGTACGAATTCTTTACCGCGTACCGGCTTGGCGGTGCGCCTTCCGGCTCGAGCGGAAGCAGGCAGTAATTACCTGACCTGCGCGAACGTCGGCGGCCTGATGCGTCGCAAGACTTCGACGAAAACGACGTCGTCCTGAATGCCGGTGCCCGGCATGCGATTCGCACGCGTCGGGCGGTGCATGGCGCGCGGTCGCCAAGGGAACCCGTGTGCGTCCCGTAGGGTCGAAACGTCACATGACCGTCGACGGCATCGCGTTCGCCGGTCGATCCACGATCCCCGCACCCTCTTCTCCCCATGTTGAGCATCGGTCCCTTCTCGATCCGCGTCGTCGCGGTAGCCGCCGCCGCGCTGCTGGCGTGGCTCGTAGCCCGCTTCATCCAGCGCCGCCCTCCCGACGGACATCACAAGAGCGCGTCGAGCCTGATCCTCGACGTGCTGCTGCTCGGGCTGGTCGCCGCGCGTATCGGCTATGTCGCGCAATGGTGGCGCGACTACGCGACGACGCCGCGCGCCATCGTCGCGCTCGGTGACGGCGGCTTCGACTGGCGCATCGGCATCGCCGCCGCACTGGCGTTCGCCGTCTGGCGGCTGCGTCGCCTGCCCGCGCTGCGCAAACCCGTGGCGGCCGGCATCGTCGCAGGCCTCGCCGCGTGGGGCATCGCGCAAGGCACGCTGGCGACACTGCAGCGCACCGCGCCGCCGTTCGCCGCGCTGCAGCTCGAAGCGCTCGATGCGACGCCCGTCCTGCCGCAACGCTTTGCAGGCAAGCCGGTCGTGGTGAACCTGTGGGCGACGTGGTGCGCACCGTGCCGGCGCGAGATGCCGCTCCTCGAACAGGCGCAACGCGATCATCCGGGCATTACGGTGCTGATGCTCAACCAGGGGGAAAACGCGCAGGCCGTGCGCGCGTTCCTCGAACAGCAGGGGTTGCGCTTCGACAACGTGCTGCTCGATCCGTCGTTGCATGCGATGCATGCGTACGGATCGCGCGGGCTGCCCACGACGCTGTTCTTCGATGCGAAAGGCGAGCTCGTCGAATCGCACATGGGCGAGCTCACCGCCGCGCGCTTGAAGGATGCGGTGGCGCAGCGTTTCGGTCAGTGATGTCGTCGGCAGCCTGCTCGAGGCCACGATCGATCGTCGATGGCAGCGCGCGTTCCCGCAGCCGCGACCGACTCGACCGCCGACACGCCGGCACTTCGACTACCATCGGCGACGCTCACGGCCTCGACAACACCATCACCCGCCCCGACACGCGCTGAAGCTTCAGCCACCCCGTGTCGGCGGTAAACCTGAGCTGCTGCAACGGGAAATCGAATCCCGCCTTCTGCGCGGCGCTGACCACCGCATCGGCGATCCAGCGAATCAGTTCCTTTCCTTCGTCGGTCGTCTGGTGACCGTTCTGGACACCATAGAAATAGCGGTTCCCTGCGTTGACTTCGTTCTGCAGCTGCATCCAGTGCCCCGGGAGGCCGGGCAGGGTCCTGAACAGGTCGGCCACGCGCTGCGTCGTCAGGCCGCGCGCCCACAACGCGCCGTTCACGGCGGGCCGCGCCAGGTTGTGACGGTCTGCGTCCTGTGCCTGTCCCTTGATCTCGCCTTTCAGACTATCGGGTTTCGTCATCGCACTGTCCTCGTGAGGGCCCGGTAACGGGCCGATTGAATGAATAATGCCGCCGAATAGCGAGCGCACGCGCGTCTTGCACGATACCGCTAATCTCAAAATTGATCGCCTGTCAGGTATATCAGGCCGGCGCCCGGTAATATCGCGCGCAAAAATCAGCCTCGTCCGATAGGCGTCGCGACAGCAGGCCGATATGCTTCGTCGGGTGCGGTGCCGGTGAAATGCCCTGTTCAAGTTCGGAGTGAGCCGGTCATCGAGCTTCATCGGCGCCGCACCCCGCTTCGTTGCGAGCCGGCTTCGGCGCGGGCGCTCGATGGTGGCCGGTGGACGCGGCCACGACAGGGAAAGACGATGTTGAAACAACACGCTGCCATATGCGAACGCCGAGCGTCTGCGCCGAAGCCGGATCCCTCCCGCCATTCCCTTCATTCCCGCCTGCACACCCCGCCATTATTCAAAAAAGCGTGACACGCATCGATATAATTTCCGAGATATATCGAACGACGCTCCATTGAATATTCACCATTAAATCGAACTGTTTCAGTTTCCGATTTTCTGAACAATTCCCATTCCCGGTCGAATATTTTTTCATTTATTTTTCGCCATGCTGACTGAACCGTGTTTGAAACTGCAAGCGTTTGCGAGACACGGTGAAGTGCCTTATCCATCGACTTCCAGGAGGAAAGCATGGCCGAAACTCAAACGTCCTCGAATCGCGCCGGCGAGTTTTCGATTCCGCCGAACACCGACTTCCGCGCGATTTTCTTCGCGAATGCTGCCGAGCAGCAGCACATCAAGCTCTTCATCGGCGACAGCAAGGAACCGGCCGCTTATCACAAGCTGACCACGCGCGACGGCCCGCGCGAAGCCACGCTGAATTCGGGCAACGGCAAGCTGCGCTTCGAAGTGACGGTAAACGGCAAGACGTCGGCCACCGATGCGCGCCTCGCGCCGATCAGCGGCAAGAAATCGGACGGTTCGCCGTTCACGGTCAACTTCGGGATCGTCGTGTCGGAAGACGGTCACGACAGCGACTACAACGACGGCATCGTCGTGCTGCAGTGGCCGATCGGCTGACCTGACGCACGATCGGCGGCCGCGCCGTGCCGGCCCACCGTCGTCTGGCCGGCCAGCGGTTCGCGCCCATCAAGCGGGCCTCACGCAGCCCCCCAATCCAGAACAGCGTTATCACAGGAGACTTCCATGCCGCTTCTTTCGGCTTCGATCAACAGCGCACCCGTCGTCACGTCCGAGACGTACGTCGACATCCCCGGCCTGCATATCGACATCGCCAAGGCAGAGATTCGCGACGGGAAACTGCAGGTCATCCTCAACGTGCCGACGCCGTACGCGACCGGCAACAATTTCCCCGGCATCTATTTCGCGATCGCGACCGACAAAGGCGTCGTCGCGGACGGCTGCTTCACCTATTCGTCGAAGGTGCCCGAAAGCACTGGGCGCATGCCGTTCACGCTCGTCGCGACGATCGACGTCGGGAGCGGCGTCACGTTCGTGAAAGGGCAGTGGAAAAGCGTGCGCGGCAGCGCGATGCATATCGATTCGTACGCGAGCATTTCCGCGATCGGTGACACGGCCGCGCAATCGTCGTCGCAAGGCGGCGGGAATCAGGGCACCGAAACCGGCGGCGGTGCCGGCAACATCGGCGGCGGCGGCGAACGCGACGGCACGTTCAACCTGCCGCCGAACATCAAGTTCGGCGTGACCGCACTCACCAACGCGGCGAACGACCAGACGATCGACATCTACATCGACGACAACCCGAAACCGGCCGCCACGTTCAAGGGCGCGGGCGTGCAGGACCAGAACCTCGGCACGAAAGTGCTCGACTCCGGCAAGGGGCGCGTACGCGTGATCGTGACGGCGAACGGCAAGCCGTCGCGCATCGGCTCGCGGCAAATCGATCTCTTCAAGAAGTCGTACTTCGGAATCGTCGGCTCGGAAGACGGCACCGACGACGACTACAACGACGGCATCGTGTTCCTGAACTGGCCGCTGGGCTGAACCCGGCGATGCGCGGCGCGGCAACGCGTGCGCGCCGCCGTCGAAGCCGCAATGGCGACGGGGCCAACCGCCCCGGCCACCCGTTGTGAAGCGATTCATTCGAGCAGTCATTTGCAGTCCCACGCCGCGCTCCGCGCGAGACGACGGCGAGATCCGCTCACCGGCCGCGCGATGCGAGACATTCCATCAAGACGAGGAAGACATGTCACAACCGTTTACCCATGACGATCTCTACGCCCTGCTGCAACTTGCCGGCAACGATGCAACCGCCGTGCAATCGAACGGCGATCAGGCCGTGCTCGACCGGATGCGTCAGTTCATGACCGCGCAGCTCGTGGAGAAGCTGCCGCAATACGATGTGTTCGTCGACATCGCAACGATCCCGTACAGCTTCGATGTCGGCAGTTGGCAGAACAAGGTGAAGGCCGATGCGGCCGGGCAGGTGATCGCCTGCACGGTGACGTGGGCCGGCGCACCCGGCGTGCTGCCCGGCGCGGCGGCGAAGTTCGGCGTCGGTGCGGTGGTCAATTACTTCTCGAAGGCGACGCCGCAACCGCAACCCACGCAGCCGGACACCACGACGACCGGCGGCGGCGAACGCGACGGCATCTTCAACCTGCCGCCGAACATTGCATTCGGCGTGACGGCGCTCGTCAATTCGTCCGCGCAGCAGACGATCGAAGTCTTCGTCGACGACAACCCGAAACCGGCCGCAACGTTCCAGGGCGCCGGCACGCAGGACGCGAACCTGAACACGCAGATCGTGAACTCGGGCAAGGGGAAGGTGCGCGTGGTCGTGACGGCGAACGGCAAGCCGTCGAAGATCGGTTCGCGCCAGGTCGACATCTTCAAGAAGACCTATTTCGGGCTGGTCGGCTCCGAAGACGGTACGGACGGCGACTACAACGACGGCATCGCGATCCTGAACTGGCCGCTGGGTTGACGGGCTGACCGTCAAACGGAAGGCAAGCGCCGGGCGCCGATTCGCCAGGCGCTTGCCTTTATTGCTTCCGATGCCCGCCGGGAACATCGCATACGGGCATGACGAGCACCAGATGGATAGCCTGAAACATGACGTGGTCGCGCCTGCACACGGTACGCCGGGCGAGCACGCGCGACGTCGCGACATCAGCCGTCACGCCGGGCGCCACGTTGTGACGTCGCGAGCGGCGACGTCAAGCTGGCCGCGGCCAACTGCGTGCGCGCGGCGTAGGCCACGCGGTTGAACGCGACACGCTGCTCGCCCTTCAGTTTCGCTGCCTTCGCCGCCTGCACGAGGCCGATCGGATCGACAAGACGGCCGTGTCGCCGGACCTCGAAGTGCAGATGCGGGCCGGTCGCGGTCCCGGTACTGCCGACCGCGCCCACCCGTTGACCTCGGGCGACCCGCGCACCGGTTCGCAGCGTGGGCTCGAACGCCGACAAGTGCGCGTAGTACGACGCATAGCCACCGTCATGACGGATCACCACATACTTGCCGTAACCGCGCGGCTCGGTGCCGATGAACGTCACGACGCCGCGCTCGGAGGCATGGACGGCGCGCCCTGTCGGCGCGGCGAGATCGACGCCCGAATGCACGTGGCGCGCGCCGGTCACCGGATGCACGCGCGCGCCGAAGCGCGAACTGGTGCGAGTCGACCGGACCGGCATCGCGAACCGGGTGCCGTCGAACGGCATGCCGTCGAGATCGTAGTAGGCGCCCGGCACCCCCGCTCCGGGGGCGAACCACACGGCCGCGACGCGCCGGCCGCGAAAGCGGATGTCGAGCGCCGTCACGCGCACGCCGTCCGGCAGTGCCGCATCGTCATCGGATTCGAATGCGACACGGAAGGTGTCGCCGGTCGCGCCGTGCAGCTTCGGGTCGATACGACCGGCCAACATGCGCGTCAGCTGCGCCACGACACCGTCGGGCAATTCGGCGCGCGCCAGCGACGCATGCAGGCTGCCGGTGATCGCACCGGCCCGCGCGCCGCTCTCCCGCTCCGCGAGCACGAACGGTTGCGCGGACGCCAGCTCGACCCGACGCGATGCGAATGCCGAAGGCGTGCCGATCGCGGGAAGATGCGATGCAAAACCATAATCGAAACGCCCTGCGTAACCCCGCTCGATCGCACCCCGTGCCGCATCGCAAAGGACAACGTACGGCGCACAGGCGCCGGCACGCACGACGAACATGCCGGGATAGGCCTCCGCACGCACACGCACCGCCTGCGCATCCGCCACGATGCGCGGAACCACCGTCGACGCAAGCAAGCCGCCCCAGACGGTGCGGGCGGAATTGAAGAAAGGCACGTCGACAAGGTCGGCCGCTTGCGCCGCCACGGGCGCGGACGGCACGGCACCGGAGGATGCCAGCGCCATCGCGCCCTGTGTGCCGGCAAGCCACGCCGCCGCGATGACACCGCGCAGCAGCGCGCGGCGAACGGGAAAGCGGATGGCGCCGCGTTGCGCGGATCGACCTTGTTCGCGTGCGAGACGTAAACACAGGTCGAACCGCATCGCGTCGTCACTCGCTATCCATGAAAATTTGAAATGAACCGGGTATCGCGGAGGAAAGAGCGTCGCGATCCGGTAGCCTGGAGGCGAGTGTACTGGCGCGACCAACATCGCCGAATAGGACCAATCCGATTTGTTCAGAAGTTGTCTTAGTACATGAACGAAAGACAAAAGTCGCCGTAAAAATGCGCGGGATGCGCCCCTTCGGTCGCGTGACACCCCGCATGGCTGTACAGTCGAGGGTTGCCCGCGCACGCGCGCATGCCCGCCGGGCCACGGCGGGTGCGCCGCCCGTCGCGCCTTCTGTCCTCAACCCGGAATCCCGTCATGTTTCTCGATCATCTTCATCCGGAACGCTGGACGTTCCTGTGGAACGCGTTGTCCACGCTGTCGCTCAGGCTCTGCGCCGCCCTCGCGCTGCTCGTTGCGGGCTGGTGGCTGTCGAAACGCATCGGCAACTGGCTGAGCCGGCTGCTCGCGAACAAGGAGCGCGTCGACGACACGCTGCGGCCGATCCTCTGCGACGTCGCCGTGTGGGGCATCCGCATCGTCGCGATCGTCGGCGCGCTGTCGCAGCTGGGCATCGAAACCGCGAGCATCGTCGCGGTGCTCGGCGCGGCCGGCCTCGCGATCGGGCTCGCACTGCAGGGCACGATGCAGAACATCGCGGCCGGCATCATGCTGTTGCTGCTGCGGCCGTTCAAGGTGGGCGACTACATCGACGGCGGCTCGAGCGTCGCGGGGACGGTGGACGAAGTCGGCCTCTTCATGACGCGGCTGACGAAGCCGGACGGCATCTGCGAATACGTGCCGAACAGCGCGCTGTGGGGCAGCGCGATCCGCAATTACACGCGCAATCCGACGCGCCGTCTCGATCTCGAGGTGGAAGTGTCGGTGCACGACGACATCGATCGCGCGCTCGACGCGCTACGCGCGCTGGCCGAAGCCGATCCCGACGTGCTGACGGAACCGGCACCGGACGTGATGGTGATGCGCTTCGACGACAGCACGGCGATCGCGAACATGCGCGTGTGGACGCACACCGACAAGTTCTGGGCGATGCGCTGGCGCCTCGCGCGCCAGGTGCGCAAGACGCTCGCCGATGCGGACTGCGCGTTGCCGATCCGCACGCGCGAACTGCACATCGTGCATGACGCCGAACAGCAGCGCCGGGCCGACCCGCGCCGCGTACAGGCGTCGTAAGACGTCGGGGCGCACGACCGCGCATGGCGCGCTGCGCCGTGCGCCCCGCTCGCATCACATCCTGACGATATCGAGCAGCGCCTTCCTGCCGCTCTTGTAAGTGAATACCGAGATCGCACCGTGCTTCAGGTCGCCCTGCGGCGTGAAGCTCGTTTCGCCGATCACGCCGCGATAGTCGGTCGCCGGCATCGCGGCGAGCACCTTCGCCGGGTCCGTCGAGTTCGCGCGCTTCATCGCGTCGACGATGATGTACACCGCGTCGTACGAGAACGGCGCGTACACCTGCATCGGCTGGCGATAGCGCGCCTCGTAACGTTTCACGAACGCCGCGCCGCCCGGCATCTTCTCGAGCGCGATGCCGGCTTCCGAGCACACGACGTTGTCCGATGCCGGACCCGCGAGCTTCGGCAGGTCGGTCGAGCACACGCCGTCGCCGGCGAGGATCTTCGCGCGCATGCCGAGCTGGCGTGCCTGCTTCGCGAGCGGACCGCCCGTCGCGTCCATCCCGCCGTACATGATCGCGTCGGGGTTCTCGCCCTTGATCTTCGTGAGGATCGCGCGGAAGTCGATCGCCTTGTCGTTGGTCGCATCGCGCGAGACGATCTTCATCCCGGCCGCTTTCGCCGCCTTTTCGAATTCGGTCGCGAGGCCCTGCCCGTACGCGGTCGAATCGTCGACCACGGCGACCGTCCTGATGCCCAGGTGCTTCGCCGCGTACATCGCGAGCGCGGGCCCTTGCTGCGCATCGGTCGCGACGACGCGATAGGTCGTCTTGAAGCCCTGCTGCGTGTAGGTCGGGTTGGTCGCGGCCTGCGAGATCTGCACGACGCCGCCGTCGCGATAGACGCGCGATGCGGGAATCGACGTACCCGAGTTGTGATGGCCGACGACGCCGACCACCTTGTCGTCGACGAGCCGCTGCGCGACCTGCGTCGCGGTGCGCGGGTCGCCCGCGTCGTCCTGCGCGTCGAGCTGCAGCGTGACCTTCCTGCCGCCGATCGCGAGCCCCTTCGCGTTGATTTCCTCGACCGCGAGCCGCGCGCCGTTCTCGCTGTCCTTGCCGAGGTGCGCAATCGCGCCAGTCAGCGGCGCGACGTGCCCGATGCGCACGATCTCGTCCGCGTGCGCGGACAGCGTGAATAGTGCACACGCCAGCGCGACCGCGCATGCCGCCTTGTTCCGATGCCGATTCCGATTCATGTTCGTCTCCTTCCTTGTCGCTGTTGGTTCGTGATTCGTACCATCGTCGATTGCAGGCAAAGCGATGCGCTCACGCGCGCCCTTCGAAGCCGAGCAGCACGTTCACCGCGTTGATACCGATTTCCTCGACCATGTAGCCGCCTTCCATCACGAACAGCGTCGGCAGGTTCAGGCGCGCGAGCGCGGCGCCGATCCGCAGGTAGTCGGGCGAGCGCAGCTTGAAATGGCTGATCGGATCGTGCTCGAACGTGTCGACGCCGAGCGACACGACGAGCAGGTCGGGCGCGTGCTTCGCGATCGCCGCAGTGGCCTGGCCGAGCGCCGCCGAGTAGGTGTCCCACTGCGTGCCCTTCGGCAGCGGCAGGTTCAGGTTGAAGCCTTCGCCCGCGCCCGCGCCGCGCTCGTCGGCATGGCCCGAGAAGTACGGATACGACACCGCCGGCTCGCCGTGCAGCGACGCGAACAACACGTCCGAACGCTCGTAGAAGATGTCTTGCGTGCCGTTGCCATGATGGAAGTCGACGTCCAGCACCGCGACGCGCGCCGCACCGCTCGCGATGCCGTGCTGCGCGGCGATCGCCGCGTTGTTCAGGTAGCAGTAGCCGCCCATGTACTCGCGGCCCGCATGGTGGCCGGGCGGACGGCACAGCGCGAACGCCGCGCGCGCGCTGCCGTTCGCCAGCAGGTCGGCGCCGGTGAGCGCCGAGTTCGCGCTCGCGCTCACCGCGTCCCACGTGCCGGCGTTGATCGGCGCACCGGCATCCATCGCGAAGAAGCCGAGCTTGCCGTCGATGAAGTCGGGCAGCGTCGCCGCCGACGGCATCGCGCGCACCGGCCACACGAGCGGCAGCGCCTGGCAGGTGCGGCCGGTCGCGGCCCATTCGTCCCATGCGCCGGCGAGAAAGTCGACATAGCGCGCGCTGTGCGCGCCGGCATAGCTCGAGCGGTCGAACGCGCGCGGCGCGATCACGTCGCCGAGGCCGGCCGCGCGGACCTGCGCGAGCACCGTTTCGGCACGAAGGGGGTTCTCGAACGAATCGGTGATCGCGCCGTCCTTCAGTTCGACGCCGCGGTGCAGATGGTGATCGCTGCTGTAGACCGTGAGCATGGTTGACCGTTGCAGTGAAAGGCTGTGAGGGGTGGCAACAGTCTATTGAGGCCAGCCGGCAATAACTTTGCTTTTCAACTCTTCGTTTCGTACAATTTTGAGAAAACCGTCTACGGAGACCCTGAAATGAGCAAAAATCGCGCTTCGGTGGAGCTGGACGGTGTCGATCGCGCGATGCTGCGCCTGCTGCAGGAAGACGGCGCGCTGTCCAACGCGACGCTCGGCGAACGGTTGGCGCTGAGCGTCACGCCGTGCTGGCGGCGGCGCAAGCGGCTAGAAGACGAAGGCGTGATCACCGGCTACCAGGCGAACCTCGACCGCCGCGCGCTCGGCATGAACGTGTTCGCGTTTGTGCAGGTCACGTTCAACATGCATTCGGACCAGGATTCGGATCACTTCGAGGACGTGATGCGGCGTCACGACGAAGTGACGTCGTGCCACAAGATCACCGGCGCGGCCGACTACATCCTGCAGGTCGTCGCCGCCGATCTCGACACGTATGCGGAATTCGTCGAACGCGTGCTGAGAAAGCAGGCCGGCGTGTCGTCGATCCAGTCGAGCCTCGCGCTGCGCGAGGTCAAGTTCTCGTCGCGCGTGCCGGTGCCGGACGCGTGATCGATCAAGCGCCCGTGCACGGGCATCCGCTGTCGACCTTCATCCCATGGAGCGCTACCGCATGAAACATTGCATTCCTTCCGCGCCGCTTGCCGCCGCGATCGCTCTCGCGTTTGCATTGGGCGCGTGCGCGACGCAACCGCCTGCCCCGCTTCCGCCCAATGTCGCCGGGCAGGACACGCAAGGCGCGCAGACCGCCCAGGCTACCGAAGCCGCCCCGCCGATGGTCGGCGGCGATCGCGACGCGCACGGCTGCATCGGCTCGGCCGGTTATGCCTGGTGCGACACGACCCGACAATGCGAGCGCCCGTGGGAACTTGCGAAGGCGCATGGCTTCGCGAACTCGGCGCAGGGATACGAGCAGTTCTGCCGGAACGGCGCAGCGAAGTGAAGTAATGCGATGTGACCGGGTCGCGATGCAACGTCGCGCCCCGATGAAGTGCAAGCGCGATGCGCGCCATGCCCGTCGCGCGCGTTTCGCCCCGCTGATCCCGCCGTTTTTCCCGTTCCGCGCACCGTCATTCCGGAAACCCGGACACACAAAAAACCCCACGAAATCAGGGATATTCCGCGCGAGCGACACGGCAATCGAGTTCGGTTATATTACGCGCCCCTTGCCATCCCGCCCCGCGGAACGCATTGCGCGCGGCCGCTTTCGACGCGGTCTGAAACGCCTTCCGGCGAGGCCCGCAGCAAGGGCCTGCGCGCCCGTCGCACGACTGCGAAGCAGCCGATTGCACGCGTACATGAAGCCGATCCGAAGGTGTCCTTCGCAACGGCTTCGCGTGCGCAAATGCAACGGTGAACGCGGTCGGTCCGGAATTCCGGATTCGCGATCCGGATCTCCGGATGCGCGATCCGGTTGCGAATCCGCATCGGCCGGGCGGCATGGCAAACCGATGCATCCAAGTTGAAAAAGGGATCTGCTGTGATCAAAACGTTACGGGTAATACTGTCGGCGCTCGCGCTGTGCGTCGCGACGTCGTCCGCGCATGCCGCCGATACGAAGAAGGTCGACGTCCTGCTGGTGGGCGGCGGCATCATGAGCTCGACGCTCGGCGTGTGGCTGCACGAGCTGCAGCCCGACTGGTCGATGACGATGGTCGAGCGCCTCGACGGCGTCGCACTGGAAAGCTCGAACGGCTGGAACAACGCGGGCACCGGCCACTCGGCGCTCGCCGAGCTGAACTACACGCCGGAGAAGGCGGACGGCAAGATCGACATCTCGAAGGCGATCGAGATCAACGAGTCGTTCCAGATCTCGCGCCAGTTCTGGGCCTGGCAGGTCCGGCAGGGCGTGCTGAAGAACCCGCACTCGTTCATCAACTCGACGCCGCACATGAGCTTCGTGTGGGGCGACGACAACGTCCGCTTCCTGAAGAAGCGCTACGACGCGCTGCAGGCGAGCCCGCTGTTCCGCGGCATGCAGTATTCGGAAGACTACGACCAGATCAAGCAGTGGGTGCCGCTGATGATGGAAGGCCGCGACCGCAACCAGAAGGTCGCGGCAACGTGGACGCCGATCGGCACCGACGTGAACTTCGGCGAGATCACGCGCCAGTTCGTCGGCTACCTGAAGACGCAGCCGAACTTCACGCTGTCGCTGTCGAGCGAAGTGCGCGAGATCTCGCGCAACGCGGACGGCACGTGGCACGTGTCGTGGGTCAAGCTGCATTCGGATGAACCGCCGCAGGCCGTCGACGCGAAGTTCGTGTTCATCGGCGCGGGCGGCGGTGCGCTGCACCTGCTGCAGGCGTCGGGCATCCCCGAGGCGAAGGACTACGGCGCGTTTCCCGTGGGCGGCTCGTTCCTCGTGACCGACAACCCCGAGGTCGTGAAGCGCCACCTCGCGAAGGCGTACGGCAAGGCGTCGGTCGGCTCGCCGCCGATGTCGGTGCCGCACCTCGACACGCGCATCATCGACGGCAAGAAGATCATCCTGTTCGGGCCGTTCGCGACGTTCTCGACCAAGTTCCTGAAGAACGGGTCGTACTTCGACCTCGCGAAGAGCACCAACCTGCACAACGTCGCGCCGATGATGCGCGTGGGCGTCGACGAATTCCCGCTCGTCGAGTATCTCGCCGGCCAGCTGATGCTGTCCGACGACGACCGCTTCAACGCGCTGAAGGAATACTTCCCGGACGCGAAGAAGGAAGACTGGCGCCTGTGGCAGGCCGGCCAGCGCGTGCAGATCATCAAGCGCGACCCGAAGAAGGGCGGCGTGCTGAAGCTCGGCACCGAGATCGTCAGCTCGCAGGACGGCAGCATCGCGGGCCTGCTCGGCGCATCGCCGGGCGCGTCGACGGCCGCGCCGATCATGCTGAGCCTGATGCAGAAGGTGTTCAAGGACAAGGTCGCGACGCCCGAGTGGCAGCAGAAGCTCCGCCAGATCGTGCCGAGCTACGGCACGAAGCTGAACGACAGCCCGGCGAAGGTCGTCGAGGAATGGACCTATACGAGCGGCGTGCTGCAGCTGTCGCCGCCGCCGAAGATCGACCTGACGGCGCCGTCGCAGGCGACGGGCACGGCTCCGGCGCGTCCCGCGAAGGCGGCGGCCGACATGGCGCTGTAACGCGTCCGGTCCCGTTTCGCCGCATCGCACGGCCGCCCTTCGGGGCGGCCGTTTTTCATCGCGAATGCGGACGGCGCAGCGTGCTGCGTCCTGCGTAGGCTTCACCGGCTGCCATACCGCCGACCACACCACGGCCGATCGCCCGCTGCCGGGGCCGTCCGCCACCGGTCGTCCGCCACCGGCCCTCCGCCGCCAGCCGACCCGCTGCCGATGACCCCGCTGCGGGCCGCGCGGGGCCGGTCGCCCCAGCCACCGTCCCGCATCCGCTAGAATTGCGGGCACGCGCGACACCGTCGCCACCGATCCACCATCCGCATCGACGCGGTCCACGCGACCGCCGGTGCGGCCCGCGCCCGAGCCGCGCGAGCGCCGCACTTCGTTGCCGCGCCCGCCCGGGCGCGCCACCAACCGAATTCAGCTGGAGAAAGACCGTGTTTACTTGCCGAAACCAGAGCTGCGGCACGCAGTGGGAAACGTCCGACGTCGTCATCAAGGACGAAGGCCAGGGGCTGCTGTTCCGCTGCCCGCTGTGCGGCGCGCGCAACTATCTCGAACGCTTCGAGGACGATGAAGGCAACGTCGCCTACGAACAGATGGAAGGCAAGCCTTACCTCGGAGACCTCGAATGACCCAGCCGACCGCCACGCCCTTCAGCGCGCTGCCGCTGACGCCCGCCACGCTCGCGAACCTCGCGCAGCTCGGCTATGTCGACATGACGCCGATCCAGGCCGCGAGCCTGCCGATCGCGCTGGCCGGCCAGGACCTGATCGCGCAGGCGAAGACGGGCAGCGGCAAGACCGCCGCGTTCTCGCTCGCGCTGCTGGCGCGCCTCGACGCGCGCCGCTTCGACGTGCAGGCGATGATCCTGTGCCCGACCCGCGAGCTCGCCGACCAGGTCGCGCAGGAAGTGCGCCGCCTCGCGCGCGCCGAGGAAAACGTGAAGGTGCTGACGCTGTGCGGCGGCACGCCGATGCGCCCGCAGGCGCAGAGCCTCGAGCACGGCGCGCACATCGTCGTCGGCACGCCGGGCCGCATCATGGATCACCTCGACCGCGGCAACCTGAAGCTCGACGCGCTGAACACGCTCGTGCTCGACGAAGCTGACCGGATGCTCGACATGGGCTTCTTCGACGACATCGCGAAAGTCGCGCGCATGTGCCCGACGACGCGCCAGACGCTGCTGTTCTCGGCGACCTACCCGGACGGCATCGCGAAGCTGAGCCAGCAGTTCCTGCGCAATCCGAAGGAAGTGAAGCTCGAGGAGCGCCACGATGACAGCAAGATCCGCCAGCGCTTCTACGAAGTGACGGAAACCGAGCGGCTGCACGCGGTCGGCCAGTTGCTGAACCACTACCGGCCGGTGAGCACGATCGCGTTCTGCAACACCAAGCAGCAATGCCGCGACCTGCTCGACGTGCTGCACGCGCAGGGCTTCCACGCGCTCGCGCTGCACGGCGAGCTCGAACAGCGCGAGCGCGACCAGGTGCTGATCCAGTTCGCGAACCGCAGCTGCTCGGTGCTGGTCGCGACCGACGTGGCCGCGCGCGGGCTCGACATCGCGCAGCTCGAGGCCGTGATCAACGTCGACGTGACGCCCGACCCCGAAGTGCACGTGCACCGCATCGGCCGCACCGGCCGCGCGGACCAGGAAGGCTGGGCGCTGAGCCTCGCCAGCATGGACGAGATGGGCCGCGTCGGCGCGATCGAGCAGGCGCAGAAGCGCGACGTCGAATGGCATCCGCTCGCGGAACTGAAGCCGGCCGGCAACGACACGCTGCTGCCGCCGATGGAAACGCTGCAGATCCTCGGCGGACGCAAGGACAAGATCCGCCCGGGCGACGTGCTCGGCGCGCTGACCGGCGACGCGGGGTTCGACGGCAAGCAGATCGGCAAGATCAACGTGACCGAGTTCTCGACCTATGTCGCGGTCGAGCGCGGCGTCGCGCGCGACGCGCTGCGCAAGCTCAATGCGGGGAAGATCAAGGGCAAGCGGGTCAAGGTCCGGTTGATGGACGAAGAGTGACGCGGTGACGCCGGCGCGCGCCGCGACGCTCATGCGGCGCGCCCGCCCAGCATCGCCAGATACTGCCGTACCGCGCCCCATTCCCCGCCGCTGCGGCTGAGCGCGACGAGTTCGGACCCCGGCACGCTGCCGGCGAGTTTCCGGTACACGATGTTCGGCGCCGCGATCCGGCTGAGCGGCGCCGGCACCAGCGCCACGCCGAGACCGGCGCCCGTCAGCGCCAGCACCGACAGCGTGCTGCTCACCTTGTGCGCGATGTGCGGCGTCTTGCCGAGCACCCGCCGCAGGATCGCCAGCTGCCCTTCGTCGTCGCCGTCGGCGGCATAGAAAATGAACGGTTCGTCCGCGAGCGCCGCGACGCTCACCGAGCGCCGCTTCGCGAGCGCATGCCGGTCGCTCATCATCACGTCCCACGCCCAGCTGCCGATCGTGCGCACGGCCAGCTTCGGATCGAACGCCGTGCCGAAGGCCGGGCAATAGCCGATGTCGAGCCGGCCCGCCAGGATCGCGTCCTGCTGCGCGGCCGGCGCCATTTCGTGCAGGTCGAGCGCCACTTCCGGCCACGCCGCGTGAAACGCGCTCAGGTCGTCGGACAGCCGCCCCGTCGCGACCGCATTGCCGACGAAGCCGATCCGCACCATGCCCGTCTCGCCGCGCGCCGCGCGCTGCACGACCGTCTTCGCGCGCGCGGCCTGCTCGAGCGTGTGCCGCGCTTCGGCCACGAGCAAGCGGCCCGCGTCGGTCAGCAGCACCTTGCGGGTGCTGCGCTCGAACAGCGTCGCGCCGAGTTCCTCCTCGAGCGCGCGGATCTGCGCGCTCAACGCGGGCTGCACGATATGGAGCCGCTCCGCCGCGCGGCCGAAATGCCCTTCTTCGGCAACCGCGAGAAAGTAGCGCAAATGGCGAAGGTCCATACGGTCGATTGATCACCCGAAACGATTAATCTCGAAATTTAATCTATTGGAATGAAAAATCAAGCGCGCGCATCCTGATGGTGATCCGCTGCGTCGCAGCCCACCTGCAAGGAGCCCCGTCGTGTCCGACCGCAACCGCATCGATGTTCACCAGCATGTCGTCCCGCCGTTCTGGGCCGCAGCCCTCCCGTCGCACGGCGGCGATCCGTCCGGCTGGGGCAGCCCGACCTGGAGCCCGGAAGCCGCGCTTGCGTTCATGGACTCGCTGGAGATCCAGACCGGCGTGCTGTCGCTGACGGCGCCCGGCGTGCAGGGCTGGAACGGCCAGGCCAAGCGCGACATGGCGCGCCAGGTCAACGAATACGTGGCCGGCCTCGTCGCGCAACGGCCGACCCGCTTCGGCAACTTCGCGACGCTGCCGCTGCCCGACGTCGACGGCACGCTCGCCGAGATCGATCACGCGTTCGACACGCTGAAGGCCGACGGCGTCGTGCTGCTCAGCAACTACGGCGGCACCTATCTCGGCGATGCGGCATTCGACGCCGTGTGGGCCGCGCTGGATCGCCGCCACGCGGTGGTGTTCATTCATCCGGCCAAGCCCGCGATCGACGTGCTGCCCGGCATGCCCGGCCCGCTGCTCGACTACCCGTTCGATACGACGCGCACCGCGCTGCAGCTCGTGCTCAACGGCGTGATCGCGCGCTACCCGAACGTGAGCATCATCCTGTCGCACGCCGGCGGCTTCCTGCCGTACACCGCGTACCGCTTTGCCGAACTCGCGCCGGGCGTGCGCAACGACGCGCCGGATCGCGACGGGCTGCTCGACCTGCTGCGCACGTTCTACTTCGACACCGCGCTGTCGTCGCCGTCCGCGCTGCCGAGCCTCACCGCGTTCGCGCAACCGGATCGCGTGCTGTACGGCAGCGACTTCCCGTATGCGCCGCCGGCCGTCGGCACGTCGTTCACCGCGGCGCAGGACGCGTATGCCGCGCTGGGCGCCGACCGGCACGCCGCGCTCAATCGCGCGAACGCGCTGCCGCTGTTCCCGCGCCTCGCCGCACTCGCGCGATAACGCGCGACGCAGTGCCGCGTGACGCCCCATCGCGGCGGCGTCACGCGCGCAACCGCCCGCGGCCGTCCGCGCCGCGCGGCACCGTCAGAACGGAATGACGGCCTTCGCCCAAACGGCCTCGCCGGCCGGACGGTTGCGCACGAAGAATTCCTTCACGACGCGCGCTTCCAGGCTGACCTTGCCGAACTGGTAACGGACACCGGGGCCGATCGCGAACGTCTGTCCGCGAAAGCCGTCGCCCGCGACCGGCTGGCCGTTCTGCATGTCGTCGGTGGTCTGCTTGACGAAGTAGCCCGACAGCCCGACGCGCGCCTTCGGCGTGACCGCGTAGCTCGCCGAGTAATCGATGTGGAACAGGTTGCCCGAGTGGTAATGGGTGTCGTTGTTCGGCGAGTTGAAGCTGTACGTGATCTTCGCGGACACCTCGACCTTGTCGTTCGGCAGCCACGTCACGCCGAACACCGGCCGCGCGGTGTAGTAGTTCTTGCCGGTGTTCAGCGCCGCACGCATGTCGTACTGGCCGGTCGGGAACACGAATTCGATCGCCGCGACGGTGCGCAACGCGCCCGATCCCCACGCGATCAGCGCGGGGCTGACGATCAGGTCGCCGAGATTGGTGCGGTCGAACGACGCGCCGCCCGCATCCAGCGCCAGATGCTCCATCGGCAGCACCGCATACGCACCGTAGCGCCCGCCGAGCACCGACAGGTTCGACATCCACACGACGCGCGGAATCAGCACGTCGGCATCGAGCTTGAAACCGGGC
Organism: Burkholderia sp. Bp9015; assembly: GCF_003853505.1. Taxonomy (NCBI): domain Bacteria; kingdom Pseudomonadati; phylum Pseudomonadota; class Betaproteobacteria; order Burkholderiales; family Burkholderiaceae; genus Burkholderia; species Burkholderia sp. Bp9015. Next base: position 29,059 of record NZ_QTPZ01000019.1, on the reverse strand, counting down.
ACCGAACCGTTGCCGTGCGAATCGTTGAAGCGCGATGCATGGTAGTGCGTGTAGTACAGCAGCGCGTACAGCCCGGCCGGCGGCAGCGCGCCGGCGAAGAACGCTTCCGCGCCCTCGCCGATCGTGTCGCCGCCGCCCTCCGTTGCAAACGCGCCGGTGCTCAGCGCCATGCCCGCGCACGCGGCGAGCGAAACCAGTCCGAATGCAGCCTTTCGTTTCATCGATGTCTCCAATATTCGTTCTACTGAATTGATTTTTTATGGTCGTCCCGCGCGCCGCCCCCGCCGGCTATTCGTTGAAGTGCTCGATCACGAGCCGGTTGAAGCGCGCCGCGTGCTCGATCTGCGTCCAGTGTCCGCAGCGGCCGAACACGTGCAGCTGCGCATTCGGCAGCAGTTCCAGCAGCCGCGTCGAGCTGTCGAGCGGAATCACGCGGTCCTCGCGGCCGTGCACGATCAGCGTCTCGTGCGGCAGCGTGCGCAGTTTCGCCTCGTCGCTCGCGAGCGCATCGACCCAGCGCTGACGCGGCGCGGGAAACATGTTCGCGAACGCCTCCTGGTAGCCGGGCCGCACGCTCGCGGCGTAGCGCAGCTTCGCGAGCTCGTCGTTCACGAGCGTGCGATCGAACGCGAAGATGTCCAGCAGGCCGCGCATGTTCCCGATCGACGGCGTATAGCCCCACACGGCGTCGAGCCCTTCGGTGAGCGTGAAGCGCGTGCCGGCCGCGCCCATCAGCACGAGCCGGCCGACCCGTTCGGGCGCGCGGATCGCCAGCGCGAGCGCGAGCGCGCCGCCGAACGAGTTGCCGATCACGTGCGCGCGCTCGACGTCGAGCGCATCGAGCAGGCCGAGTGCGTGGTCGACCCAGTGGTCCATCGAATACACGTAATCGCGCGGCCGCTCGGTTTCGCCGAAGCCGGCCATGTCCGGCGCGATCACGCGAAACCGCGCGGCAAGCGCGGGCATCGTGAGCCGCCAGTTCGCATAGGCCGTGACGCCCGGCCCCGAGCCGTGGATCAGCAGCACCGGCGGCCCGTCGCCGAGGTCGTGATAGTTGGTGTCGAGACCGGCCGCGACGATCCGGCGGCCCAGTTCGGGATTGCTTGACATGATGCTTCTCCAGTCGGTTTCGATGGCGCGCGGCGCGTCAGCGCCCGCGTTTCTTCGCGCTCTGCCCGCCGATCCCGAAATGCGCCTTCGGCATCTCGGTGATGATCACGCGCACCGATTCGAGCGGTGCGTCGAGCGAGCGATGGATGGCTTCGGTGACTTCCGCGATCAGACGTTCCTTCTTGTCGTCGTCGCGGCCTTCCAGGATGTACAGATGAGCTACCGGCACGATGGCCTCCCGTTGCGTTCGGAACGTTCAGATGAAGCGCAGGCCGACCGAGCCGATGTCCTGCACGCGCAGCGTCACGTTGTCGCCGGCCGCGACGGCCACCGCCTCCGTGATGCCGCCCGACAGGATCAGGCTGCCCGCCGGGATCGATTCGCCGCGCGCGCCGAGATGGTTCGCGAGCATCGCGATCGCCGCGGCCGGATGCCCGAGCACGGCCGCGCCGGCGCCGAATGCGACCGGCAGCCCGTTCTTCTCGAGCACGATGCCGAGCGTGCGCAGGTCGACGCCGTCCACCGGCAGCGGGCGGCCGCCCGCGACGAAGCGCGCGGCCGACGTGTTGTCGGCCACCACGCTCTTCAGGTCGAACTTGAAATCGCGGTAGCGGCTGTCGATCACCTCGATCCCGGCGACGACGAAATCGGTCGCGGCGAGCACCGCGCCGACGTGGCAGCCGGGCCCCTTCAGTTCCGCCTTCGTCACGAACGCGATTTCCGGCTCGACCTTCGGATGGATCAGTGCGGACGTGTCGCACTCGCCGCCGTCGGGCAGGTCGTAGACGTCGGTGAGGAAACCGAACACGGGCGTGTCGACGCCCATCTGCCGCATCTTCGCGTGCGACGTCAGGCCGGCCTTGTAGCCGACGATCCGCGCGCCGCGCGCGAGCTGCCGGCGGCGGATCGCATCCTGCACCGCGTAGGCGTCGTCCCAGTCCATCTCCGGATGACGATCGGTGATCTTCGGCGTGTCGCATGCTTCACGCGTGCAGTCGTCGAGATGCGCGGCGAGCGCCTCGATCGTGTCGGTCGACAGGTTCATGCGGCCTCCCGCTTCGCTTGCGCCGCGCGCGCCTTCGCGAGCGTCAGCGCGGTGTCCTCGATCATGTCCTCCTGGCCGCCGACCATCCCGCGCCGGCCGAGCTCGACGAGGATGTCGCGCGCCGGAATCCCGTATTTGTCGCCCGCCCGCTTCGCGAACAGCAGGAACGACCCGTACACGCCCGCATAGCCGAGCGTCAGCGCGTCGCGGTCGATCCGGATCGGGAAATCCATCATCGGCACGACGAGATCCTCGGCGACGTCCTGGATCTTCCACACGTCGACGCCGGTTTCGATGCCCATCCGCTCGCACACGGCGACGAACACTTCGAGCGGCGTGTTGCCGGCGCCGGCGCCGAGCCCCGCCGCCGCGCCGTCGATCCGGTTCGCGCCGGCCTCGATCGCGGCGATCGAGTTCGCGACGCCCATCGCGAGGTTGTGGTGACCGTGAAAGCCCAGCTCCGTGTCGGGCTGCAGCGCGTCGCGCACCGCGCCGAGGCGCGCCTTCACGTCGTCGGGCAGCATGTAGCCCGCCGAGTCGGTGATGTAGATGCAGTTCGCGCCGTACGACTCCATCAGCTTCGCCTGCTTCACCAGCCCGTCCGGGCTGTTCATGTGGCTCATCATCAGGAAGCCGACGGTATCCATGTCGAGCTTGCGCGCCATCGCGATGTGCTGCTCGGAGACGTCCGCCTCGGTGCAGTGCGTCGCGACGCGGATCGTATGCACGCCGAGCGCGTGCGCTTCCTTCAGATGGTCGACGGTGCCGATGCCCGGCAGCAGCAGCGCCGACACCTTCGCGCGCTTCAGCAGCGGGATGACCGCGCCAAGGTATTCCGCGTCGGTATGCGCGGGAAAGCCGTAGTTCACCGACGAGCCGCCGAGGCCGTCGCCGTGCGTGACTTCGATCAGCGGCACGCCGGCCGCGTCGAGCCCGCTCGCGATCGAGCGCATCTGGTCGAGCGTCATCTGGTGACGCTTCGGGTGCATGCCGTCACGCAGCGTCATGTCGTGGACGGTGATTCGCTTGCCTTTGAGATTCATTTCCGTTCCTTTTCGTCCGGTCGTGGAAGTCGCGTCCGCGGGCATCAGGCCGCCTGCGCGGCCGATGCCAGCGTGAGGCGGCCGGCCAGCAGTTCCTCGGCGAACATTTCGGCGGTGCGCGCGGCGGCGGCCGTCATGATGTCGAGGTTGCCCGCGTATTTCGGCAGGTAGTCGCCGAGGCCTTCGACCTCGAGATAGACCGACACGCGATTGCCGTCGAACACCGGCCCGTTGACGAGCCGGTAGCCGGGCACGTAGCGCTGCACGTCGGCGATCATCGCGTGCACCGATTCGACGATGCGCGCTTCTTCGGGCGCGCTCTCCGTCAGGCAGTGCACGGTGTCGCGCATGATCAGCGGCGGGTCGGCCGGGTTGATCACGATGATCGCCTTGCCCGCCTTCGCGCCGCCGACCTGCGCGACCGCCGCGGCCGTCGTGCGCGTGAATTCGTCGATGTTCTTGCGCGTGCCGGGGCCGACCGAGCGCGACGACACGGTCGCGACGATCTCGCCGTACGCGACCGGCTGCACGCGCGAGATCGCGCGCACCATCGGGATCGTCGCCTGGCCGCCGCAGGTGACCATGTTGACGTTCATCTCGCCGGAGCCGATGTGGTCCTTCAGGTTGACCGGCGGCACGCAGTACGGACCGATCGCGGCCGGCGTCAGGTCGATCATCAGCACGCCGAGCGCATTGAGCTTGCGGCTGTTCTCCGCGTGGACGTACGCGCTCGTCGCATCGAACGCGATCTGCACGCCGTCCGCCTGCACGTGCGGCAGCAGGCCGTCGACGCCGTCCGCGGTGGTCTTGAGGCCGAGTTCGCGCGCGCGTTTCAGGCCGTCGGAATCGGGATCGATGCCGACCATCCACACGGGTTCGAGCACGGGGCTGCGCATCAGCTTGGCGAGCAGGTCGGTGCCGATGTTGCCGGGACCGATCAGCGCGCAACGGATCTTTCGGGTCATGGGGAATGCCTCGTTAGCGTGGAAAGGAGAACGGGCGGCGCTCACGCGAACCGCACCGAACACGCGCCGATCCCGCCGATCGACACGCGGAAGTTGTCGCCGCGCGCGGCCGGCGCCATCGCGGCGAGCGCGCCGGACAGGATCACTTCGCCGGCCTTCAGCGAAATGCCGAGGCGGCCGAGCGTGTTGGCGAGCCACGCGACCGCGTTCACCGGCGAGCCGAGCGCGGCCGCGCCGGCACCGGTGCCGATCACGTCGCCGTTCTTCTCGAGCACCATCCCGCAGGTCGACAGGTCGACGCTGCGCGTGCTCACGGCCTTGTCGCCGAGCACGAACACGCCGCACGACGCGTTGTCGGCGACCGTGTCGCCGATGCGGATCTTCCAGTCGCGAATGCGCGAATCGACGATCTCGAAGCACGGCATCACGCATTCGGTCGCCGCCAGCACCATCGCGTTCGTCACGCCGGGGCCGAGCAGGTCGCGCTTCAGCACGAACGCGATCTCGCCTTCGGCCTTCGGCTGGATCAGCGTGTCGAGCGCGATGCACTCGCCGTCGCCATACACCATGCCCGACAGCAGGTAGCCGAAGTCGGGCTGGTACACGCCGAGCATGTCCATCACCGCCTTCGACGTGACGCCGATCTTCTTGCCGATCACGGTCTCGCCCGCGTCGAGGCGGCGCTGCACGAAGCGCTGCTGGATGCGGTACGCGTCGTCGACCGACAGGTCCTCGTGCTGCGACGTCAGCGGCGCGATCGGTTCGCGCGACGTCATCGCGTCGTACAGCCGGTCGCCCAGCGTGGTAATCAACGTGGAGTCCATAAGAGTGTTCCGGTCAGTAACGGTTGGGTCAGAGCTTCACGCAGACGTTGCGCAGCTCCGTGTAGAACTCGAGCGAATGCACGCCGCCCTCGCGGCCGATGCCCGATTGCTTCGCGCCGCCGAACGCGGTGCGCAGGTCGCGCAGGAACCACGAATTGACCCACGCGATGCCGACGTCGATCGACGCCGCGACGCGATGCGCGCGCGACAGGCTGGTCGTCCAGATCGCGGTCGACAGCCCGTACGCATTCGCGTTCGCGCGGCCGATCACTTCGGCTTCCGAATCGAACGGCATCACGAGCGTGCACGGCCCGAAGATCTCGTCGCGCGCGATCGGCGAATCGTCGCCGAGGCCGGTCCAGATCGTCGGCTGCACCCACGCGCCGCCGCGCAGGTCGTCGGGCATGTCGGGCACGCCGCCGCCCGTCACGATCGTCGCGCCGAGTTCGGCCGCCTTGCGGTAGTACGACAGCACCTTGTCGCGATGCTCCTGGCTGATCAGCGGGCCGAGGCCGGTCGACGCCGCTTCCGGGCGGCCGGGTTGCAACCGCTCGGCGCCGGCCTTCAGCGCCGCGACGAAGCGCTCGAACAGCGGACGCTCGACGTACACGCGCTCGGTACCGAGGCAAACCTGCCCCGCGTTCGCGAAGCACGAGCGCAACGTGCCTTCGACGGCCGCGTCGAAGTCGCAGTCGGCGAACACGATCGCCGCGTTCTTGCCGCCCATCTCGAGACTGACGGGCCGCGCGCCGTCGGCCGCCGCCTTCATGATGGCCGCGCCGGTGCGCGTCTCGCCGGTGAACGTGATCGCGTTCACGCCCGGATGGGTCGTCAGGAATTCGCCGGCCGAAGCCGGCCCGAAGCCGTGCACGACGTTGTAGACGCCGCGCGGCACGCCCGCCGCGTTCATCACTTCGCCGAGCAGCGCGGCCGTCTGCGGCGTCTCCTCCGACGGCTTCACGACCACCGTGTTGCCGCACGCGAGCGCGGGCCCGACCTTCCACGTCATCAGCAGCAGCGGCAGGTTCCACGGGCAGATCACGCCGACCACGCCGACCGGCCGGCGGATCGCGTAGTTGAGCGCGCCCGCGCCGTCCGGCGTCGCCATCTCGAAGGTTTCGCCGGGCACGTTCTTCACGACGTCGGCGAATACCTTGAAGTTCGCGGCGCCGCGCGGAATGTCGATATGGCTCGCGAGGCTCACCGGCTTGCCGGTGTCGGCCACTTCCGCTTCGAGGAAATCGTCGAAGCGGCGCGTGATGCCGTCGGCCACCGCATACAGCAGCTCGACGCGCTGCGCGACCGTCAGCCCGCCCCACGGGCCGGCCAGCGCCGCGCGGGCGGCCTGCACCGCCGCGTCGACGTCGGCACGGCTCGCTTCGGCCACGCGCGCGATCACCGCGTTGTCGAGCGGCGAGCGCTTGTCGAACCAGCGCTTGCCCGCGCGATAGTCGCCGTCGATGAAGTTGTGGACGCGCCGCGGTTCCGGCTGCCCGCCGGCGGGGCCGCGTTTCGCGGCGTTGGGTTCGGTGTCGTACATGATGGAGTTACCGATAGTCGTGAATCCGTGATCCGTGGGTTCGTGAAGCGTGTCAGCGTGCGATGTCGTGCCGTGTCTTGCCGTGTCGCATGCCGCGCGTCACGACCCGCCAAGGCCGGCCGCATCGAGCCCCGCCTGCGCGCATTGCGCGTCCTGTGCCTCGCTGCCGCCCGACACGCCGATGCCGCCGATCAATGCACCGTCGTCGACGATCGGCAGCCCGCCGCCGAACGCGACGAAGCGTGGTCGCAGCACGAGGCCCTGCCGCACGGCGTCCGAGTGCGACGCCAGGGCGGCGTGCCACGCGCCGGTCGGCAGACCGAAGCTCGCGGCCGTGTACGCCTTGTCGATCGCGATGTCGATCGAATGCAGCGGCGCGCCGGGCATGCGCACGAACGCCGCGAGCAGCCCGGCCGCATCGACGACCGCGACGTTCACGCGCACGCCGAGCCGCCCGGCGGCCTCGGCCGCCGCCTGCGCGGCACGCGCGGCGGCAGGCCAGTCGATCGTGCGCAGCTCGACGCTGCGGGTCGTATCGTTTCGGTTCATGGCGCTGGGCTCCTTCGCGGGTCAGGTATAGACGGTCGTGAACGCTTCGTTCAGCTCGCCGGAGTGGAAGAAGATCCCGCGCCCGAGTTCCTCCTCGGTCCACGTGGTGACAGGGCGATCGGGTTGCGCGAGATAGCCGAGCCCCGCGAACGTCTCGTTGCGGTTGCCGCTCGGATCGAAGAAGTAGATCGTGGTGCCGCGCGTGATCCCGTGCCGCGTCGGCGCGACGTCGATCTTCACCTTGTTCTTCGCCATCACGTCGGCCGACTTCAGCACGTCGGCCCAGTCGTCGAGGAAGAACGCGATGTGATGCAGCCCGTTGCGCGGGCCGCCGACGAACGCGATGTCGTGCGGCGTCGTGCTGCGGAACATCCACGTCGCGGCCTGGATCGAGTTGCCCGGGCCGACCATCACCTGTTCCGCCAGGTGGAAGTCGAGACACTCGGCCATGAAGCGCGTGTTCTCCTCGACGCGGTTCACGCCGGCCTCCGGATTCAGCTCGCACATCAGCAGGCAGTGGTCGAGCCAGTGCACGGCCGAGCCCGGCACGTCGTCGGGCCACGGATCGGGGTTCAGCGAGCCGACCGCGGTGCCCACCAGCTCCTTCTTCGCGAACAGGCGCAGCTCGTGCCCGCTCGGCAGCAGGAACCGCAATTGACGCCCGACCGCCGGCAGCGCGCCTTCGGGCAGCATCTCGGTCGCGATTCCGTATGCTTCGATACGCTGCTGCAGCGCGTCCAGATCGGCATCGTGCTCGACCTTGTACGCGGCATGCTTGAGCCCCGCCTGATCGGACGGCGACAGGATCAGCGAATACTTGTCCCATTCGTCCCAGCATTTCAGGTAGACGTTGTCTGCCGCGTCGCGCATCGTCTCCTGCATGCCGAGCACGCGCACGTAATGACGCAGCGCCGCTTCCATGTCCATCACCTTCAGACTGACATGACCAATACGCATCACACCCATGATGTGTCTCCTCCTGGTTTCCTGATTACTTGTCGATCGCCGGCGCGCCTGCACAGGACGCGCCGCAGAAGAACGGCTTTTTCAACCGGCCGGCCACTTCGAGTTCGACGTCGCCGTCCGGCACGACGCGGCACGCCAGCGCATAGCCGTCGCTTTCCTCCTCCGCGCTCACGTGCGCTCGGCTGATCGGCCCGAGCTTGCGCACCGCGCCGCGCAGCACACGCACCTTGCAAACGCCACACCCACCGTTCAGGCAGCCGACCGGAATGCCGCGCCGGCCGAGCTTCGCCATGCCGGCCAGCAGCGACTCGCCGGACACGCACGCATAGCGCTCGTCGGTCTGCGCGATCCGGACCGTCCCGCATACGCGGCCCGCGTCCACGTCACACCCGCCGGAACAGCGGGCTGCGCGTCTGTTGCGCGTCCGCCGCCGAGATGAACTTCTCGTGATAGATGTCGCGCTCGAACAGGCGCCCCTGCATCAGCGTCGTGATGCACGCGTCGATCATCGCGGGCGGTCCGCACAGGTACGCCTGGTGCCCCGAGAAGTCGCCGTCGAAATGCGCCTTCGCGACGTCGTGCACGAACCCTTGCGCGACGTCGCCGCCCGCATCCGGCGCGCCTTCGGACAGCGCCGGCACGTACGTGAAGTTCGGATGGCGTGCGGCGAGCGCGCAGAATTCGTCGTGGTAGTACAGCTCCTTCGCGTTGCGCTGGCCGTAGACCAGCGTGATCGGCGCGGTGACGCCGCTCGCGAGCAGATCGGCGATCATCGAGCGCGGGCTCGACAGCCCCGATCCGCCCGCCATGAAGATCATCGGCCGCGCGGCCGAGCGGCGCACGAAGAAGCGGCCGTACGGACCCGACAGCCGCACGCGGTCACCCGTCGCGAGCTGCTCGTGCAGATAACCGGTGCCGAGCCCGCCCGGCACCTGCCGCACGTTCAGCTCGATCTCGCCGGTGGCCGCGACGTCGGCCGGCGCGTTCGCGATCGAGAACGCACGGCTCTGCCCGAGGCCGGGAATCTCGAGCTGCACGTACTGGCCCGCCTGGAAATGGATCGGCTGCGACAGCTTCAGGCGGATCGACTTGATGGTCGGCGTGAGCTGCTCGATACGCGTGACGTCGGCCGCGAAGTCCTTGACCGGGATGATCTCCGCGTCGGGCTCCTCGTCGACGTCGGCCTCGATCACGGTGTCGGCCTGCAGCGTCGCGCAGCACGCGAGCGCCTTGCCTTCCTCGCGCTCGAAATCCATCAGCGCGAACGGGTTCGCGTCGCCGAGATCGGTTTCGCCGTCGAGCACGGCGACCTTGCAGGTGCCGCAGAGGCCGTGACAGCACGCGTGCGGAATGTAGATGCCCTGGCGCAGCGCGGCGTCGAGCATCGTCTGTCCTTCCTCGACCTCGATCGTCACGCCGAGCGGCTCGATGGTAAGTTGATGGCTCATGATGGTTCGCTCGTCCGCGTGGCGGTCAGAAGCTCGCGCCGCCGAGGCCGTCGAGGCCCGGCGCGCGGAAGCTGATCAGGTCCTTGTGCCCGAGGCCGTTGTCGGCCAGGCTCTTCGCTGCGTCGGGCATCCACGGCTCGCCGGAGCGAAACCACGCGACGCGATCCCAGTCGATCTTCGCGAAGTCGGGGTGATAGCCATAGACGGGCGGCAGCACCTTGTCGGCCAACGCGCCGAACGGCAGGTCGGGCGGCAGCGGCAGGCAGAACGGCGCCGGGAACATCAGGTGGTCTTCCCAGCACACGTAGAGCAGCGGCGCCGGAAACTTCCCGACGGCATCCTTGATCGGGAAGTCGTAGGGTTTGAGCGCGATGACGGCCATGTTTGTCTCCTGTCGGCCCGCGTTCGCGCCGTGGCGCGCGCGGGTCCTGTTCAAGGTTGCGTATCGATTGCGGGTCAGTTGCGGGTGGCCTGGCCACGCCAGGCCGCGAAGTTCTTCTGGTCTTCCGAGCCGTCGAAATCGAGGTTGTCGCGGCCCATCTGCACTTCGTAGTAGTCGAGCACCGCGGCGAGCGGATCGAAGCCTTCCGCGCTCGGGTCGGCATCGGGCGGGAAGCAGTTGCCCTGATAGATCTGGTGCACCGGCAGCCACGCCTGCACGTATTTCTGCGGCTCGTGGTCGAAGATTTCCTTGCAGTGATCGCTGCAGAAATGGAACCTGTTGCCGAGATAGTTCGACTCGCGCGCGCCGATCTTCTTCGGGTTGCCGGGCTCGGTGAACAGCATCGGGATCTGGCAGGTCTGGCACAGCATCGGCAGCGTCTTCATGTAGAAGCGGTTGCCGGCTTTCGCCTGCTCGCCCCAGTAGTCGAAACGCGGGCGGTAGTAACGGTCGAACGAATCGGGATACTTCGCGGACAGCCACGCCATCTCGTCTTCGGTCGGCACCCAGGTGTGGAACGCGGAGGCCGCGTTGAAGCCGTAGAACGTCGACCACGCCTGGTGGCTGATGTGGTCCTTGCCTTCGCACGCGTCCTGCCAGCCCTTCGGCTCGCGAATCCCGTAGCGCGCGAGATCCTTGAACAGCGCGCCACCGTTCTGCTCCGCGTACATCTCCCACGATTCGCGCCAGCTCATCACGCGCTTCGGCTGCATGTAGTCCATCATCATCGCGACCAGCGTGAGCAGCCGGTAGCCGCGCCAGAACCACTTGTCGATCCAGCGCTGCACGATCGGCACGTTGTCCGGGTCCTGTTCGAGCAGGAACTTGATGCACTCGATGCCGAGCGTCATGTGACGCGATTCGTCCGACTGCGCGGAGAAGCCGAACGTGACGGTCGACATGTCGCCGTTGTACGCGGCGCCCGACATGAACGGCACGAACAGCAGGTTCGTCAGCACGTATTCGAACGAGAAGCTGACCGCGGTCAGGAACTCGAACGGGCCCGACGAATACGCATCCTCGAAGAACGACTTCGGCACCGACAGATACCAGACGCGATCGAACCAGTGGTTCGAGTGATGGAATCCGTTGAAGAACTTGTTGTACGTCGACATCGCGTGCGTTTCGGTCTGGTAGTGCCGCAGTTCGTCGATCGACTGCATCTGGCATGCGATGCGCGCGCCCTCGCCGGTGAAGTGCCGGCCGACGTGCGCGAAGCCGCGGTGCGCGAGATATTCGAGCGGCGTCACACCCTGGATGAACAGCTTCAGCGCGTTGATGTAGCGGGCGTCGGTCACGCCGAGGAACGCGTTGTTCTGCGTGAACGCGTCGATCACCGCGTACAGCTTCTTCTCCTTCTCGCCCTGGTATTTCCAGTACGCATCCATCGTCAGGCGGAACGGGTCGACCCACTTGTCCCAGTCATGGATCTTGATGCCTTCATAGCGGTCGTACGGGAAGACCTTCTCCATCGGCTGGTAGGTCGTCTCCCAGCCGAGGCCGCGCGTCATTGCCGCGTAGCGGTCCTTCAGGCCGAGCTTTTTCTTGAGCGTTGGCGTGTCCATGCGTGTCTCCGTGTTGTCGGTGCGCGTAGCGCGGCGTTCAGTGCGACCAGCTCAGCGTGAACTGGTCGTCGTCCTCGTCGATGTGGCCGGACAGCGTGATCAGGTTCACCTGCAGCTGCTGCAGGTCGAAGCGCGTGCCGGTCAGCTCCTCGATCGTGTCGCGGCGGATCGTCAGCCGGTCCGGCGCGTCGATCTTGACCATCCCGGGCGACTCGACCACCACCGCGCGCGGGTTGTCGGCGACGATCGCGTCGACGATCGATCTGGAGTCCTCATTGGCCTGAAAGGCGATGAATACGTTGGACATGCTGGTTATCCTTGGGATGTGAGGTGAATGCCCGTCGTCAGAGCGCGATGCCGAGCTTCGCGACGCGCGCCTGAAACTGCTCGCGCACTTCGTCGAGCGCGGCCTGGCCGGCGTCCTGCAGCGCGCGTGCGGCGACCGGCGCGAGCGCCGCGTCGGCCCGGGCCGACCAGTCGCGGGTCCAGCGGGCGAGCAGCGCACGGTTGTCGTCGGATTCGGCGGCCATCGTCTTTACGACCGCGTCGATCCAGCGGTTCGATTCGGCGTGCCATTCGGGCATGAACGCAGTCAGCATCGCGACCGCCGAGCCGCCCGCGAGCGCGATCCGTTCGTCGACGAAACGGTCGTAGACGAGCGGATACAGCAGGCCGTCGAGCGCGAGGTTCTGCGCGACGAACAGCTCGACCGGGTCGGCCACCACCAGCGTGTCCTCGACGTAGCGGCGCAGCGGCTGCCAGGCGGCGTCGTTCGTCCAGGCCGCCTTGGCCGCGTCGAGCACGTCGGGCTCGGCCATCGCGAGCGCGAGGCGCGTCAGGTACTGCGCGACGCCGAGGTTGTCCATCGCATGGAACATCGCGGGCGCCGTGAACGCGGTGCCGTAGCCGAGCGCGCAGATCTGCGCGTTGTTCATGTTCGCGCCCCACGCGACGTGGCGCAGCGGCACCAGCACGTCGAGCGCGTGCGCGGCCACGTCGTCGCGCATCAGGCCGATCATCCGGCGCGACTCGACGAACTCGAAGTTCGACTCCATCGCGTCCTGCTGGCGCGCCCGCGTGGTCGCCCACGACGCGTAGTAGAACTGGCGCGGATCCTTCAGCGCGTACCAGCTCGCCATCCGGATCGCCGAACGCGACGGATCGAAGATCTCGTGGTCCGGATCCCAGGTCGGCCGGTAATGGAAGTTCGCCTGGGGCTGCGCGCCCATCATGCCTTCCTGGTAACGCGTCGCCGTCTTGTCGCCGCCGATGTGCTGCGCGACGTGCGCGAAGGTGTGCCGGAGCGGCTTGATGTCGACTGTCTTCAGCTCGATGGTCACTTCTTGCTCCTCAATGTCATGGGTTCGCTTCGACGTCGAGCCGCGTGACCTGCTGTTCGCGGCAGAACGCATCGAAGGCGGCAGGAGGCAACGTCAGCTCGACGCACAGCTCCGGCGCACCGCCGATCGACAGCTCGAATTCGACGAAGCCGCGCACGTTCGTGCCCGTCACGCGGACGCACTTGCGGCCGGGATCGAGCGGGGAAAGATCGGTCGGATGCTGATTCATGATCGGTGTCGCCTCCATGCCGGACTTCAATGCAGCATCCGTGCCACGTTCGGATCGACCTTCAAAAAATCTCGATAATTCAGGGAAAGCCCTGACGCAAAGTTCGAATTCGCGATCCACAATGGCGGTTAACCAGAACGGCAAACGCACGCCGGCGACCCTGCCGGAACCTATATCCGGCGGCCTTTTTCATCATTTGAGCAACTCGGTCGAGCGCATTTGATGAAATGATCAAATCGATCCGCTCACCGCGGCGCTGCTGGCGAAAACTTTGAAAATCACGAGAAATCTCGACGGAGGAGACATGACGCGGCCCAGCCTGCCCCCTTTGCCGCCGGACACCGACCTGCGCAAGCTGATCCATTTTTCGGCGAGCGACGGTCGCATCTGGCTGGCCGGACAGCGGATGGTGCTGCTGCATGCCGGCGCGCTGGCGACGCTGCGCCAGGAACTGATGGAAAGCGTCGGCCCCGCGCAGACGCGGCGTTTCTTCACGCGGGTCGGCTTCGCGGCCGGCGAACGCGACGCCGCGCTCGCGCGCGAGATCCGCAGCGGCGCGTCGCTGTTCGACATGTTCCACGTCGGCCCGCAACTGCACATGCTCGAAGGTGCCGTGCAGGTCACCCCGTTGCGGTTCGAGGCCGACCCCGCGACGGGTGCGTTCTACTGCGAATACCGCTGGGAACATTCATGGGAAGCCGACGTGCACCGCCGCACGTTCGGGCCGCAGCCCGAACCGGTGTGCTGGATGCTGATCGGTTATGCGACCGGTTATACCAGCGCGTTCATCGGCCGCACGATCCTGTTCAAGGAAACGGGCTGTGTCGGCATGAACGACCCGCACTGCACGATCGTCGGCAAGCCGGCCGACGAATGGCCCGACGCGGAGGAAATCACGTCGTGGTTCAAGGCCGACTCGCTGATCAACACGATCCGCGACCTGCAGACCGAAGTCGAATCGCTGCGCCTCGAGATGACGCCCGACGACGGCCGCACGCGGCTCGTCGGGCGCTCCGACGCATTTCGCGCGGCCTACGCGCTGCTGGAGACGGCCGCGCCGACCAAGGTCGCCGTGCTGCTCACCGGCGAGACGGGCGTCGGCAAGGAACGCTTCGCGCGTGCGCTGCACGGCCTCAGCCCGCGCGCGGCGAAGCCGTTCGTCGCGATCAACTGCGCGGCGATTCCGCATGCGCTGATCGAGTCGGAACTGTTCGGTGCGGAGAAAGGCGCATTTACGGGCTCGCAAACCGCGCGCGCCGGGCGCTTCGAGCGCGCGGACGGCGGCACGTTGTTTCTCGACGAGATCGGCGAGCTGCCGCTCGACGTGCAGGCGAAGCTGCTGCGCGTGCTCCAGGAGGGCGAGGTCGAGCGGCTCGGCGCGACCGACGGCCGGAAGGTGGACGTGCGCGTCGTCGCGGCGACCAACCGCGATCTCGAACAGGCCGTGCGCGACGGCACCTTTCGCGCGGATCTCTACTACCGGATCAACGTTTATCCGGTGCTGATCCCGCCGCTGCGCGACCGGCAGGACGACATCGCACCGCTCGCCGACGCGATGCTCGACCGCTTCGCGGCGCTGCACGGCAAGCCGACGCCCACGCTGACCGATTACGCGTACGACGCGCTGCGCGGCTATCGCTGGCCCGGCAACGTGCGCGAGCTCGAGAACCTGATCGAGCGCGCGGTGATCCTGTCGCGGCCGAACCGTCCGGTCGACGCGAAGGACCTGTTCCCCGGCGTCGGCTCACCCGGCGGCGCGACGGTCGACCGGGCCGGGCAGATCCGGCCGGCGGCCGCGATGTCGATCGACTGCGGGTCGATCCTCGACCAGTTGCAAGGCGGCGGCGGGCTCGACGGCCTCGAGCGGGCGCTGCTGCATGAAGCCGTCGACCGCGCGAACGGCAACCTGTCGGCCGCCGCACGCCTGCTCGGCCTGACCCGCGCGCAGCTCAGCTATCGGCTCAACCGCAGACAGGACCAGGAGGACGCGTGACATGAACAGCATCCTGCCCGCCGATCCGTTCGACGATCCGCCGCCGGCGCTCGAACCGGCCGCCGCCGACGCCGCCGACGCCGCCGAACCGCATGCCCGCACGCTCAGCGAGCACGCGTATCACCAGCTCCGGCAACACATCATCGAAGGGCATTACCCGCCCGGCGCGAAGCTGCGCGTCGAGCACCTGAAAGACGTGTACGGCGTCGGCGCGGGCACGCTGCGCGAGGCGCTCACGCGGCTCGTCAGCGATGCGCTGGTCGTCGCGGAAGGGCAGCGCGGGTTTCGCGTGACGCCGATGTCGGTCGACGATCTGGAAGCGATCACGCGCCTGCGCATTCATATCGAGGTCGATGCGCTGCGCGACTCCGTGCGGCATGGCGACGATGCCTGGGCGCAGCGTGTTCGGCAGAGCTTCGAGCAGTTGTCGGCGTGGGAGCAGCCGGTGTCGATCGAGCACCGCGCCGCATGGGAAGCGTGTAACCGGCGCTTTCACGAATCGCTGATCTCGGCGGCCGCGACGCCGTGGACCTATCTGATCCTGCGCATGCTGTCGCAGCAAAGCGAGCGCTACCGGCGCGTGTGCATCGGACTCGGCGATTCGAAGCGCGACGTGCATGCGGAACACACGTGCCTGTTCGAGGCCGCGATGCGCCGCGCCGATGCGCGCGCCGCGCTCGCGCTCGAAGACCATATCGGCACGACACTCGCGGTGGTGCGCAACGCGCCGCCCGGTACGTTGCCGTTCTAGCGTGCCGCCGCGCGGACGACGCGGTCACGCCAGCTCGGGATACCCGTGCGCGGCCGCGTCCCGCGCGAACCCGGCAATCGTGTCGTACGCGCCCGGCGTCAGGCGCTCGAATCCCTTCAGCCGCAGTGCGTTCGCCCGCGCCGGATCGAGCGCGACCGCGTGATCGAGCGCATCCTGCAACGCCTCCACGAGCCGCCCTTCCAGCGCTTTCGACGCGATCAACGGCAACCCCGGCGCCGACGCCGTCATGCCGATGGTCCGGATCTCTTTCAACAACTCGGGCAGCGCGTCACGCACGTACGCGAAGGTCACGCAATCGATCGCCGCGCAATCGGCAACGCCTGCCGCCAGCGCGCGCAGCACGTTCAGGTGCGAGCCGAACGGCACGACCGAACCGAAGAAACGTCCGTCATGCGCATGCGGCGCGACCGCGTGCCGGAATGCGTTCATCCCGCTATGCGAATCCACACCGTTGAAGGCGGCTCGCAATCCTCGACACGCGGCCAGCGTCGTCGCGCCGCCCGCATGCACGCGCGCCGACGCGACCAGCACGCTGCTGTAGCGCGCGCCGTCGCAGCCGGGGGCATCGAAGGCCGGTGTCGCAATCAGGTGCGCGGTATCGCGCAATCCGAGCATCCGGTACGGATAACCGCACGTCTGCGACAACAGCAGGTCGTTGCGGCGCCACAGCGCGTGCAGATCCCCGAACGGCTCGTCGAGCAACGCGACGCCGGCCGGCCCGCCGGCGCGCGCGAACGCATCGAGCGCGTCATGCAGCAGCGCGCGCCACAGCGCGGCGTGGCGCGGCGTCACGTTGTACATCGGCAGTCCGGCGATCCATTGGCTCATGCGGGCATTCTACGCATTGGCGGCGCCCTGGAGAAAGCCCGTCCGCCCGGGCGTCGCCGGGGTCCGGCACGCGGCACGCGGCCGGGGCCGGGGCCGGGGCCGGGGCCGGGGCCGGGGCCGGGGCCGGGGCCGGGGCCGGGGCCGGGGCCGGGGCCGGCAATGCTTATCGGCCGCGCAGCGATAAGCAAATCCGAATTGCTTGGTTGGCCTGACTACGCGGCCCGGTTAGCGTTCCAGTGTCGCGACGCCGTCGCATGCCGCTTCAGCGGCTGAGCGCGAGCCGCGCCGCCTATCGGCCAACCGCATCGCAGCCCGCACCGGCGCGATCGTCCGCTACCGGTTATCCGTATATCGCCCGCTTCACCGGCTTCACCCGCTTCATCCGCCCCAGCACCATGGCCGAATACTTCGACGTCGACCACGCGCGCGCGATCGCCGCGCTCCACGCCCGCTTCACTGCCCGTACCGAGTGGCCGACCTGGCTGCTGGTCGTCGCGATCTACGGCGGCTGGCTCGCCGTGCTGCTGCTCGTGCGTGCCGAGCGCCTGTCGCTCGCGGCCGCGACGCCGCCGCTGATCCTGCTCGGCGCGTGGCACATGTCGCTGCAGCACGAGCTGCTGCACGGCCATCCGACGCGCTCCGCATTCGTGAACCGGCTGCTCGGCTATCCGCCGCTGACGATCTGGTACCCGTACACGCTCTATCGCGACACGCACCTCGACCATCACCGCGACGAGGACCTGACCGTGCCGGGCGTCGACCCGGAAACGAACTACGTGTCGCGCGAGCAGTGGGCGCGTCTGCCGCGCTGGCGTCGCGCACTGACAGTTGCGCGCACCACCTTCGTCGGGCGTCTCGTGTTCGGGCCGCCGACGAGCATCGCCGCGATGTTCGCCGACGCGTTCGCCGCGTTCCGGCGCGGCGACTTCCGCTATCTGCCGATGTGGGCGACGCACGCCGCCTGCGTGGTCGCGCTGCTCGCCTGGCTGCAGTGGTCGATCGGCGTGCCGTGGTGGTACTACCTGCTGGCGGTCACGTGGCCCGCGCTGTCGCTCGCGATGATCCGTTCGCTGTTCGAGCACCGCGCCGCACGGCATCCGAAGGCGCGCATCGCGATCAACGAGGCCGGTTTCGCGATGCGGCTGCTATACCTGAACAACAACTACCACCTCGTGCATCACGACCTGCCGAGGCTGCCGTGGTACGACCTGCCGCGCGCGTACCGGATGCGGCGCGACGCCTATGCGGAGAAATGCGGCGGCTTCGTGATCCGCGGCGGGTATCGCGAACTGCTGGCGCGCCATGCGTGGACGCCCACCGACACGCCCGTGCACCCGTTCGACCAGGGCACGGCGTCGCTGTCGACGGGCGGCGGTGCGAAGGTCGCCGCCGTCGCCGGATATCTTCAGATCAGTACGTAACGCGCGAGCGGGGCCGCGCTTCGCCGTGAAGCCGCCCGATCCGACGACGCGACGACACGCGCGCAAGGCCGCCCCGGCGCGCATTCATTACAAAATGCCGACAACGCCGAGCTTCATCGGCGAATTGCCAATTCCACCGGCAATGTCCAGAATGACGGCTCGTCCGGGGTTCCAACAATCATTCGCCCTGGCTCAGCCTCCCGGCCGCGCGCCGCACTCCCCTACGACGATGCAACCGAACACCTCGCCGGGCGCGATCCGCTCGATCGGCAACGACTGGTCCGTCTCCGCGGTCACCGCGGGCTTTCTCGCGGTGCTGATTTCCTACGCGGGCCCGCTCGCGATCTTCTTCCAGGCGTCGCAGGCCGCGCATGCGTCCAACGAGATGGTGGCTTCGTGGGTCTGGGCGATCTCGATCGGCGCGGGCCTGTCGGGGCTGTTCGCGAGCTGGAAACTGAAAGTGCCGGTCGTGACCGCATGGTCGGCGCCCGGCACCGCGCTGCTCGTCGGCCTCTTTCCGCAACTGACGCTGAACCAGGCCGTCGGCGCGTACATCACGGCCGCGCTGATCATCCTCGTGATCGGCATCACCGGCTATTTCGACCGGCTCGTGCGCCATATTCCGCGCGGCATCGCGTGCGGGATGATGGCCGGCATCCTGCTGCCGTTCGGCATGCACGCGTTCTCCGCCGCGACCGCGCAGCCGGTGCTCGGCTTCGGGATGATCGCCGCGTACGTGATCTTCAAGCGCCTGCTGCCGCGCTACAGCATCGTGCTCGTGCTGCTGACGGGCGCCGCGCTCGCGACGCTGCTCGGGATGGCGCATCTCGGCAACGTGTCGCCGAGCATCGCGCGGCCGGTCTTCATCGCCCCCGAATGGACGCTCGGCACGACGCTCAGCCTCGCGCTGCCGCTCGTCGTCGTCAGTCTCACCGGCCAGTTCCTGCCGGGGATGACGATCCTGCGCGTGTCGGGCTACCACACGAGCGCGCGGCCGATCATCACGGCGACCAGCGTGATGTCGCTCGCGGTCGCGTGCTTCGGCGGGATCACGATCGTGGTCGCGGCGATCACCGCGGCGCTATGCACCGGCAAGGACGCGCACGAGGATCCGGACCGGCGTTATATCGCGGGCATCGCGAACGGCGTGATCTACCTGATCGGCGGGCTCTTTGCCGGCACCATCGTCACGCTGTTCTTCGCGCTGCCGAAGGCGTTCGTCGCGATCCTCGCGGGGCTCGCGCTGATCGGTGCGATCGGCGCGAACGTGCACGGGATCTTCGAGGATGAGGCGCATCGCGAAGCATCGGTGATCACGTTCCTCGCGACCGCTTCGGGGATGACGTGGCTCGGGCTCGGATCGGCGTTCTGGGGGATCGTGATCGGGTCGGTCGCGTATGCGGTGTCCGGCAGGGCGCGGCGGCAGGCGTAACGCGCATCCTTTCTGCCGCCACCCCGCTCACCGCGCGTGCGCGCGCACCAGGGTCGCGAGCGCGTCCGCCAGTGTCGTCGTGCCATACACCCGCTCCGACACGCCGGCCTCGACATCGATCTGTCCTGCGTTATGCACGTCGTACAGATCGACGATCAATTGCGCATGCCGTTCGCTGAGCCCTGCGCGCAACAGCGTCGCGGTCCATGCATCGCGCGGCAGTTCGCGCGCGACGATCTCGCGGTCGGCCGCCGCGCCGAGCGTATCCGCGATGTCCCGCACGCTCACACGCTGCGGCCCCTCGATGCTGACGATACGCGGCCCGTTGCCGGATTCGACGGCATCGAGCAGCAACCGCGCCGCCGCGACACCCACATCGGGCGCCCACACCGTCGGAAACACCTTGTCGACGGGATGGTGAAAGCTCGGCAGCACACCGGTTGCGAGCGCGACGGGCAACACGCGTGTCCAGTTCTGCAGATGCTCGGCCGAGCGCAGCAGCGTGAGTTGCGTCGGGACCGTCTTCAGCGCTTCTTCCAGACGATGAAAGAGCCGCGTGATGCCCGTGTTGCCCTCACGCTCCGCACCGTAGTCCGACAACGCGAGCAGCGCCGGCGGCGGATTCGCGGCGAGTGCGCCGGTCACGATGTCGATCGTCCGCTCCATCGTCGCGGCCGGATCGCTGTCGGCGACGGGCACCGGACACAGCATCTGCACGGCTTGCGCGCCGTCGATCGCCATGGCGATCGCACGTGCGTCCGTCAGGTCGGCGATCGCCACTTCGCAGCCGAGTTGCGCGAAGCGTTCGCGATGGCGTGCGTCGCGCAGCACCGCGCGCACGGGATGGCCTGCGTGGCGCAGGGTCGTCACGGTCGACAAGCCGACGTTGCCTGATGCTCCGAAAATCACGAACACGATCCGCTCCTGGGGGATGAAGGTGATGTGATTGTCGGTGCGCATCGCCAACGTGACGCGCACGGACGGATGACGCGAGCAGGAATGGATGACCGATCAGGCGGTTGCCGAGTTTTTCCGCTGCGTGGCCGCACCCGGCAATTGTCCAGCAGGTTGTTGGACGATTGCCGGGGAGCCTAACCAGATTTCGCTGACCAAACTGCAGCATCGGGAACAATACATTGCCTACGCACGACGGATAGTGGACTCGCCCATCGTCGGCCCGCGCGGAGCACCAGTCCCGTGCGGCAGCCGATCAACGGTCGTCGCCGTCATAAGCGAGCCTCAGCCCGCCCCGCGCCCCTGACCGCGCAATCTCCGTCGGCGTCGCGCCCAGCACGCGATTCATCCAGTTCGCCATGTGGCTCTGATGCGCAAACCCGGCTTCGAGCGCGATCTGGCTGATGCTGAGCCGGCCTTCGAGCAGCAACGCCTTCGCACGCTCGACCCGGCGCCGCACCACGTACTGATGCACCGGCATCCCGAGCGTCTCGCGAAACAGCACCTTGAAATGCGGCACGCTGATCGACACGAGCGCCGCGAGTTCGGCGAGCGTCATGCGCCGCTCGAGATTCGCCTCGACATAGTCGATCACGCGGGCCGCCGCCTTCGGCGCAAGCGTACGCCGGCGCTCGCGGAACGCCGGCTGGCTGTCGACCAGCCGCGCGACGAGCGCCGTGCACAGACTCTCCGCATAGAGCGGGTCCGACGCGTCTTCCGCCTCGAGTTCGGCGGCCATCGCCCACGCGATGTGCTGCAGGCGCGGATCGCGCACCTGCAGCCGCCGGCGGATCTGCGCCTGCGATGGCTTCAGCTCGAGTTGCTCGAACGTGCGCCGCACGAACGTGTCGCTGAGCGCGATGTGCAGGATCCGGCAGTCGGCGCTGTCGGTCCACCGGCCCGGCAGGCCGGCGGGAATCACGTCGACGTCGCCGTGCGCCTGGATGCGCGACACGCGTTCGCCGTCGCACACGCAATCCGCGCGCACGGGTGAACCGATATGCACGCCGATGCGGTGATGCTCGGCGGCCGGAATCCGGTACGTGCCCGCGCGAATCTCCAGCAGCGACGCGCCGAAGCCGCGCCAGCCAAGCCCGCGGCTGGAGCGCAGGCTGACCGGCACGCCGTTGTCGGTCGGCGCGGCAACAATCGGATCGCTCATGGTTCCCCTCCACCAGATCGGGTGTCGAACGCGCATTGTGACGCTTTTCCGCGGTGCTTGCCGGGCCTGAACGCCCGTTCCCGCAGCGCGCGGAAAAAGATCATCCGTTTCTGCTCCAGCCGATCCGTGCCTGCGCGCCAGCAAGCGCCGACACGCCTACGATCGCCTCATCCGACACCTACGGAGCCCGTCATGCCCGATTGCCGCCCGTTTCGCGCGACGTTCGCCGCGCCGCCGCCGTCCGGGGCCACCCGCGTTGCTTCCCGCCGCGCTTCCCGCGCTGTTTCCCGTCCTCGTTCCGGCAGTATCCGCGCGACACTCGCCGAACGCTGCCTGCGCATGATCGGCTGGTACCGGCTCGAGCGGCTGCTCGCGTCGATTCCCGACAGCAACGACGACTTCGGGATCGTATAACCGCCGCGACACAGGGCACACGCGCCGCCCGCGTCGGCCTACTTGCGCCGCCGCTCGTGCGGCGCGACGGTCGCGCCATCGATCACCGGCGCGCCCTGCTTGATCAGGAAGTCGCGAAACAGCCCCGTCACCTGCGAGATCCGCCGATCGGCGAGCGTGACCACATACCATTCGCGCTCGATCGGGTTGCCCGGAAACGGCAACTGCCCGAGCAGCCCGGTGCGCAACTCGAGTGCACACGCGTGCAACGACAGGAACGCGACGCCGAGCCCCGCTTCGGCCATCTGCTTGATCGCCTCGTTGCTCGACAGCTCGGAGCCCACGTGGAAGCGGTAGCCGGCCGTCTTGAACAGGCTCTCGACCGTGGAACGCGTGCCCGCGCCGCGTTCGCGCACGAGCAGGTGCGCGGATTCGAGATCCTTCAGCGCGACACGCTTGCGCTGCATCAGCGGATGGCCGGGCGCCGCGACGAACACCATCGGATGCTTCGCGAACTCGACCGCGTGCGTGCGCAGCTCCTTCGGCGCGCTGCCCATCACCGCGAGATCGATTTCATGCGTCGCGAGCATGCGGATGATGTCGTCGCGATTGCCGACCTTGAAATAGGTCTTCACGTGCGGCCGCGTCGCGGTGAATTTCACGAGCAGCGGCGGGATCAGGTACTCGGCCGTCGTGATCGCGCCGATCCGCAGCGTGCCGCCGAGATCGCCCGTCAGCGCGGCCACTTCGTCGCCGGCCTCGCTCCACAGATGCAGGATCTCGCGCGCATAGCGCGACACGATTTCACCGGCGGCGGTCAGCTGCACGCCGCGCCCCACCCGCTGCAGCAGCGCGGCGCCCACCGCCTCCTCGAGCAGGCGCACCTGCAGCGACACGGCCGGCTGCGTCAGGTTCAACTCCTCGGCCGCGCGCGACACGCTGCCGAGGCGCGCGATCATGTCCAGCGCCTTCAGCTGCCGGAACGTCGCGGTCTTTCCTATAAGTGAATACATATGAGTCGCTTATAAACATTAAATTGTTCGCGTAGGTTCAAAACTATATCGTCGGTTCTTGAGCAATGTCATCCGAATCGTCATCAGCGGGAGCCACAACATGGACACCATCACGCCTACCCTTGCAACGGATCGCGCACCGCGCGTGCCGCGCATCGTGATCGTCGGCGGCGGCGCCGGCGGCCTGCAGCTCGCCACGCGCCTCGGCGACACGGTCGGCCGCCGCGGGCAAGCCGACGTCGTGCTCGTCGACCGCTATCCGACGCACTTCTGGAAGCCGCTGCTGCACGAAGCCGCGTCCGGCCATCGCGATCCGGCCTCGCACACGATCGAATACGCGGCGCAGGCGAAGCGCCACGGCTTCCGCTTCGTGCAGGGCGCGCTGCAGCGGGTCGACCGCGCGGCACGCACGGCGACGATCGCCGCGGTGCAGGACGCGGACGGCACGGAGATCCTGCCGCAGCGCGAGCTCGGCTACGACGACCTGGTGCTGGCCGTCGGCAGCGTGACGAATTTCTTCAACGTGCCGGGCGCCGCGCGCCACGCGTTGCCGCTCGAAAACCTCGACCAGGCCGAGGACTTCCGCCGCAAGTTCCTCGCCGCGTGCACGAAGGCGAACCACCTGGCCGAGCAGCAGCCGGCGCGGCGCGCCGCGCCGATCTGCATCAACGTGATCGGCGCGGGCGCGACGGGCGTCGAACTGGCCGCCGCGCTGCGCCATGCGATCCAGCAGCTGACGACGTATCGCTTCAAGGCGCTGGTGTCCGCACGCGACGTGCACATCCGGCTGATCGAAGGCGGCCCGCGCATCCTGCCGGCGCTCGACGCAAGGCTGTCGGCCAAGATGCACGCGCAACTGCGCACGCTGAACGTCGACGTGCTGACGGACACGCGCGTCGCGGAAGTCGGCGCGGACGCGGTCACGACCGCGGCCGGCGAGCGGCTCGCGAGCGACATCACGATCTGGGCGGCCGGCGTCGCGGGCCCCGCGATGCTGCGGGAACTCGGCGACATCGCGCTCAACCGGTCGAACCAGGTGATCGTGACCGAGACGCTGCAGACGCCCGACGATCCGCACGTGTACGCGTTCGGCGACTGCGCCGCGTGCCCGTCGGCCGACGCGGGCGGCTTCCTGCCGCCGCGCGCGCAGGTCGCGCACCAGCAGGCCGTGTACCTGGGCGAAGCGCTCGCGCGGCGCCTCGCCGGCAAGCCGGTGGCCGGCTTCACGTTCCGCGACGCGGGCACCGTCGTGTCGCTCGGCCAGGCCGGTGCCGTCTATCAGGCCGACCTCGGCGTGCGTTCGCGCTCGCTGATCGTCGACGGGCTCGCCGCGATCGGGCTGTACAAGTTCCTGTACCGCAAGCACCTGTTCAGCGTGTACGGACTGAAGCGCGCGCTATTCCAGTCGCTGAGCCACTGGCTGCAAAGCCGCAACCAGCCGTCGATCAAGCTGCACTGAGCGTCGACGGCCACGCGGCATCGCAAGACGGCGTATCGGGCGCACCTCGCCCGATACGCCGTTTTTTCATGTGCACACATCCGGTGCATTCATATCGCGCATGAGTCGGGTGCGTCACATCGAACGCCATCGATACGATGCCATTCGTCCCGAACGCATGGATCGCGTGCATCCCGCGCCGGTACTGGCTCGCCGCCCGATTCATCAGTCAAACCCTATGAGTCGGCTATAAATATTAATTGGTTGCAATTTCCGGATCGACGCTAAGGTGTCGGGCATTCCCGTCCGCGAACGGACCGTCACGTCTCAGGAGAGGAATCACCGTGGTCATCGAAGCCATCGTCACCCGTCTCGACGCCGCATTCGCGCAGATCGAAGCGACACCGGATTCGCACGAATCGCGCAACCAGCGCGATGCGATCATCCAGTGGCTCGACAGCGCGTCGGAGCAAGGATATCGACTCGGTCTCGTCACGACGCTGCCGGCCGCCCGCCTCAGCGACATGTTCGAAGGCCAGTTCGGCCGCGCGAACCTCGACCGCTTCTCGGTCGTCGTGACCGACGCCAATCAGCAGGACTCCGTAGCAAATCAGCATCCGTTCGACGTCGCGCTGCAAGCGCTGGGCGTGCCGCCCGAGCGCGCGGTGGCCGTCGCGAGCAGCGAACCGGAACGCCGCGAAGCCGAGACGTTCGGCATGTCGCGTTGCGTGCGCATCACCGACACGATGCGCTCGATCGCATCGGCAGGCGTGCACTGAGCCGAGCACCGCATACGGGCCGGCTCGCGCCGGCCGGTCGCGATCCGGCGCGATGCCGACGATTGCCCGACCGAATTCCGACATTCCGCCGTCAAGGCGGCCTGCAACACTTCCAGGCTCGACCGATACTGCCCGGCGACCGGATGTCGGCGATGGCCGCGAACATGCGATGGGACGTGTATCGCAATGGCTCGCGGCATCATCGTGAAGATGATGCTTGTACAACGAGCGCGAGATGGAATTCCAGGCGGCGTGCGACGGCGCGAAGATCGCCGCGGGCAGTCACTTCTACGACTACGCGGTACGCGGGATTGAAGCGCCGTTACGGGTGTCCGTGACGCGCCGTCAGTCCACCGGGTAATCGAGATCGTGCCAGCGCTTCGCCGATTTCCCGCCGGAGCCGAGGTGACCGCCGGGGAAGCGCATCACGGCGATCGCGTGCAGCGCTTTCGTGTCGAGCGCGGGGTCGCCGCAGCTGCGCCTGACCTTGAGATCGCGGACGCGCCCCTGCTCGTCGAGCCAGACCCGCACGATCACGCGCCTTCTCGACGCGGGAGTCTGCACGCCGCGTGACAACAGGCGATCCATCAGCGACATGAAGTTCTCCCCGATCGTCGAATGCTACGGTTATCGCCCCGTGCATCGATGAACGACGCACGCCGGTGTGCGCGCCGCGTCAATGCCGGGCGGCTGTGCTCATGTGTGCCGGCGCGGCCTTCGGCTTCGCGGCGACATGCGCCTTCGGCTCGGTGCCGGCCGCATGTCGAACCTTGCCGGTCTTCGCGGGGGCCGCGTGTGCGTTCGGCGCAGGTTTCGCGCCGGCATGCGCCGCGACCGGCGCCTTCGACTGCGACTGTGATTGCGAACGAACGGTTTGCCGCCCCGGCTTCACGGCCGCCGCACTGCTCGCCGCCACGGGCGGATGCTTGACCTGCTGCGCGTACGCGTTGACGTCGTGATCGCTCATCCACGATTCCGTGTAGGCCGCCGACGCGGGATGAGCCAGGTTGAGATACGCGACCGATGCGACGAGAAAGGCACGAACATGCGTGCGACGATTGAATGCGGTAATGACGAATGCTCCTTTGGGAACTGACTCGACGCCCTGTATCGGCGCCGTCGTGGCGGCACGATAAAGGAGCGCATTCCGCACCGCAAGCGTCTGCCGGAGATCCAAACGATTCTTGACGTTTGAACGATCGATCCGGTGCGGGCGAGCTCGAACCGGCGCGGCAGCCGCGCGGTCGCTTCGGTATGCACATGTCGTCGCGCACGGGGCCGGAACGCTGAAATCCAATCGCCCCCGACGACGCCGAACTCGGATTCGCCGACGGTGTCGAACGTGCATCGCCGGAGAGTCACATGAAACGCGCCACCCCGTTCGCCCTCCTGATCCTGCTCGCCGCCACCAGCTTGCCGGCACTCGCCGGCAGTGCCGCGTCGCCGGTCCCGCAGCAAGCGAAAAACTGCGTACCGTCCTCCACGTCCGCTGGCACGGCGCCCGGCTCCCGCGCTGCATCAAAAGCGCCGCCGATTCGCGTGTGCGTCGGCGATCCCGACACGCAGCTGAACTTGCCGTGGTTCCTGACCGACGTCCTCACCGCCGTGGACACGCATCAATCTCCCCGCGACCTGCTCCACAAGATGCGCGACGATTTCTGAAGCGCTGCTGTCGCCGATGCACGCGCTGGAACAACCCGCAGCAAGCGGGTTGGGCCTCGTTCAAGGCGCGCCGATGCCTGGATCTCCGGAAGTGACGCGCGATGCAAATATTTCCCCACAAGCATCAATCAAGAAATTACGCGATTTTTGAATATCAATATTTCGTAATCGAGGGCTGCACGCCTTATACTTGCCGCGCACCATCCTCGTGCCAAGAGACGGTGTCTTCTGTCCCGGCCGCTCATCGATGCGGCCGGTTTTTTTTCGTGTGCGATACCGATATACATGCGTGGTCGGGGTATGTTACGGAGAAGCGCCTCGAATCCAGCGCCCCGCCGCGATGCCGCTTCGTGCGTTTCGCGAGCGTAGAATCGCTTTGCGTCCCGATATCGGCGCGAGCCGCGGTGCCTCGGCCAGGCACCGCGAACGCATCGCGTCTATCCATCGACCGGTTCGATCTGCATTCTCATGCGCACAACAACAAGTACGACCCGAGGACCTGCCGCGCCCGCACTGCCCCCGAAGCCCGCATTCCAGCGCAGCGGCGCGTGGCCGCACGTCGTTTTCCCGCTTGCCCTGATCGTCTGCATCCTCGTGTTCGTGGTCGCGCTCGTCGTTGCCGGGCGCCTGGCGCGCGACGCGATCGCGCAGCACGAACGCGTCGTCGCGAACGACATCGTGATATCGGTCGACCGCATTCTCGACGGGATTCGCTCGCGGCACCCGGCCGAGCTGGACGCGCTGGTCGGGCGACCCTGCATGACGATCTTCAGGACGCTCGCCGAAGTAGGCACTCACCTGCGCTATCTTCGGGCCGTCGGGCTGGCGAACGACGGTCGCGTCACATGCTCGTCGGCACTGGGCGCGATCGACGTCCCGCTCGCCGCATACATTCACGCGCCCGAGCCGGGGATGACGGCCATCACGCTGCTTCGGCAAACGCCGTTTCAGCATCGCGTTCCGGTGCTGGCGGCGTTTCGTGCGACCGCGCCCGAATCCGGCGTCCTCTATGTGGTCGAAGGCGACTATCTGGCGGACATGCTCGCGCACGGCACCCGCTTCGGGGCGGAAACGGCCACGCTGTCGATCGAAGGCGCCGGAAGCATCGATCAGCATGGCGCGTTCGTGCCGCCGTTCGGCGCGGCGCCGCCCACCGGCAGCACGATCGCGTCCGGCGCCTGGCCGTTCACGGTCTCCGTCACCTCGTCGGAACCCTACGTTTCGCAGGTGCAGCGGCGCTACGGACTGATCTGCGTGACGATCGCGCTGCTGGTCAACGGCCTCGTCGCGGCCGCGTACCTGCTCGCGATGGCGCCGCGCCGGCTGTTGCTGAAGGCCGTTCGCAATGCGCTGAAGCGCAACGAGTTTCATGTCGTCTATCAGACTATCGTCGATGTCGAAACGCGCAGGACCGTCGGCGTCGAGGCACTGCTGCGCTGGCAGCATCCGAAATGGGGGCCCATCAGTCCGGCGGTGTTCGTCCCGCAGGTGGAATCGAGCACGATCCTGCCGAAGGTGACCGAATTCGTGCTGCGCACGGCCATCTCGGAACTGTCCGCGCTCGCGCCGTCGATGCCGCTGCATGTCGCGATCAACGTCGCGCCGAAGGATCTCGAACGCGCGCGCTTCGTGTCCGTCGTCGAAGACGCGATCCGCCGGCTTCCGCCGGGCTGCACGCTGGTGCTCGAAGTCACCGAGCGCATCCTGCTCGAGAAGAATCCGCGCACCACCGAGATGTTCGCCACGCTGCGCGCGAAAGGCGCGAAGTTCGCGATCGACGACTTCGGCACGCACCACAGCAACCTCGACATGCTGTCGCGCTTTCCGTTCGACTACGTGAAGATCGATCGACAGTTCATCTCCCGGCTGACGACGGGCAACGCGAAACTGATCGAAGGGATCGCCGCCGTCGCGCACCACTACGGCCTGAAGATCATTGCGGAGGGCGTGGAGACGGAGGAGCAGCATCGCGCGCTGCATGCCGTCGGGATTCAGTTTGCGCAGGGCTATCTGTACCAGCGACCGCAGCGACCGGAAGACCTGAAACGGGAATTCGCGCCGATGCCGGCCTAGCAGGCTGTTGAAATTGGATACGGTGTAAACGGGCGTTGCGAGCGGTGCGTTAGAGATATCGTGTTCATGATCT